>NZ_JNNN01000007.1:0-236702 GCF_000735635.1 Massilia sp. LC238
GTCGACGACTTCCTGCCCTGGAACTGTGCCGCCAAGCTGGCCGGCTGAACTCCGCTTCCCAGCGGTGTAGCAAGCATCATCTCGTTTTTGCTACCGGTGCTCAAGACGGTGCTGGGATGACGCTTACTACTCAACCATATACGGATGAGGTGCGCCAGTATTGTTAAGTTCTGCGGCACGAAGCTCCGGGTCTTTCCTCGAATAGCCGACTTTGACCAGATCGGGTATGGCTTTATTGGTGATAACGTAGACCCAGCCTTTCATACGTTAAATCCTCTTTATGTCCAAGCTAAATGTGCGAAATGCACCTAGAATTGATGTCGATACATTAACAGACACTTGCAATTTTATGCAATTGAATATCGTCACTGCGTTATAAGTGGCCGATAATTAGTTACGACCTGGATCGCTTGGCACGGGACGACCGAGAGCGGTGCAAGCCGGTAAGCTTTGCGCGTAGGGCAAGTTGTCGATGGGTCGTCTCACACTCCGTACCCCTCGAGCTTCCGTGTGTCAAGACGTTCGACTTCAGTGGCTGAGTGATCTAGCGGCGTACGGTCCAGGGGAAGAGGCGGACGCTCCACTAGAACAATGCCGTTAAATCCATAAACCGTGGGCGGGCAGGATAGACAGCTAGTTTTCCGAGATTTGACGAAATCTGCTTCCGGGCAACATCTAAGCGGCGTTGCTGAGCTTGGCTGCGCAGTAGCGTTTCACGGTACTCTCAGATAGTTGAAAGTGTCTCGCTGTGGCACTGATCGATTTTTTGTTCTCGACCTTCCACATCTTCACGGCTGCGGCATCAGCTTTAGCAGGACGGCCAAGGCTCTCCTTGCCACGATGGGTCAACCCAGTAGCGGTCAACGACTTTTTCGCAAGGCTACGTCCGGCAGAAGTCCGCTCGGCAATGCGTGCCTTTTCCATTTCTGCGACCTGTGCCAGCACTGCTACGATGAGTTCACCCACGCCTGCAGCAATCGGACCAAGACCACGGACATGAACGGTAACATTGCGAGCTAGCAGGCTTTTTATTGTCATCTGTACGTCGATTGCGTCACGTCCCAAGCGGTCTACAGCGTACACGTGAACAGTATCGCCTTCGCGAACGTAGCTCATGAGCTGATTGAAGCCAGGGCGGTGCAGGGCTGGTATGCCGCCTGACACTCCTTCGTCGCTAAATTCCTTATCGAAGTTGATGCCATGCGACATTGCAGCACGTTGCGCTTCGGTTGACTGACCGTTGGTCGATACGCGGTAGTAGGCGATGTTGCTCAACTTGGTCTCCAGGTGCAAAAGATAGTGAGACCATTATGGACCAGTTCATAGTCGTCGCACAGTAAGTTTTGACCCAAGAAGATCGGGCTGAACAAGGGTAGCTCTGAAGTTACAGCTTGTGAACCTATCGTCGAGAAATAAGACTGGCACCAACGGTCAAGAGCTGCTAGCGCCCGAGCACTTTCTTCTTGACGCCACCTTGTGCCGCTCGAGTCTGCTTGATTTTCGGTAAGTTAGAAAAGATTGATTCCAAAGTGTTTTACTACGAGTGCGAACACTCCAAAGCAAGCCATGGTGAGCAGGGCGCAAGATCCGAGTGTCCACCAAAAACCCAGTCGTTGCAGCAGCCAAGGGAATGCCAGAAACATCGGCAGGGTCGGCACGACATACCAGAAGGTGTAAAAGGCATGGTTCGCAAGCTTGGTCGCTGGCTGATTTTCCAGATGTAGCCATACCAGCGTGAGCAACGTAATCATGGGCAGGGCAGCGACAAACCCGCCGAAGCGATCACTACGTTTTGCCACCTCCGACACCAGTACGACGACTGCAGCGGTGATCAAGTATTTAGTGATGAGCCATTTCATCATTTCTCCTTTTTACCTCGTTATTCCGGTGGCCGTCGGAACGGCCACCGGGCCACACTTATTTAATTGAGAAGCGCACGCTGACAGCCTTCTTGTCAGCGAACGTGATGGCAGCAACTGCCTTGCTGCCTGGAGCGAGTTTGGCGTCGCCTTTCACGACCAGAGTGTTGTCGGTGCCTGCCTCAAGTGGCAGCTCGGTCTTCTCTCTGCCCTTGAGCACGGTCAGGGTGCCGGATGCGCCTGCGGTAGGCAGTGCCTTACCGTGATCGTCGACGTAAATCTTAGTGCTGCCGTCTTTGTCCACCAGTTCGAACGCCAAGTCGCCTGCGCTTTGCACGATGCCGCCGTGCTTGGCCTTCGCGCCGTGGGCAAGGACGTTACCCGACAGGGCTACACTGGCCGCAAGGGCTACTACTGCAAAGATCTTTTTCATTTTCATACTCCAAAAAACTGTGGCGGCTCGGGATGGGCCGCCGCCACTTCGCCCGTAATTCAATAAGTTTCGCCGCCTTTTTCAGCCAGCAATCGCTCAAGGGGTCGTTGACCAACCTTCCAGAAGATGAGCGGCGTCAGCAACGAATCAAGCAAGGTGGAACTAATCAATCCGCCGAAAATCACGACAGCCACCGGATGGAGGATTTCCTTGCCCGGTGCATCTGCAGCCAAGAGCAATGGTGTCAGAGCAAACGCTGCCACGAGTGCGGTCATCAAGACTGGCGTCAGGCGTTCGATTGAGCCGCGCACAATCATTGGCCAACCGAAGGTCTCTCCCTCGAACTTGCAGAGGTTGATGTAGTGGCTCACCTTCAGGATGCCGTTACGGGTCGCAATGCCAGCCAGGGTGATGAAACCCACCATTGAGGCGACTGACAACGAGACCCCGGCGATCCACATGGCGATGACGCTGCCGACCAAGGCAAACGGAATATTGCCCATGATGACGAGTGCCAGCGTTGAGGAGCGATAGCGTGAATAGAGCACCAGGAAAATGAGCACAAGCGAGGCCATCGACAGCCCGACAATGAGCTGCTGCGCCTGTTCCTGCGCCTGGAATTGGCCTTCAACGCTCACGAAATAGCCACCTGGAAGCTGGCTGGACGACACCGTTTTGCGCACGTCTTCGATGATCCTCGACATGTTCGAGCCATCGGTGTTGGCATACACGACAATGCGGCGGCGTCCGTTTTCGCGTCCGATCTGGTTTGGACCGTCGCCTTCCTCGACCGTTGCGACCGCCGACAATGGGATCTGTCCGGCAGGACTCGTCAGCATTACCCGCGCCAGGTCCTGCGGAGAGCGGTCGACGTCGGCGAGCCGCACGACCAGATCGAAACGGCGTGCGCCGTCGATCACCTGGGTGACGCGAGTACCTTCTGCAAGCGCCTGCAAGGCCTGAAGCACGTCGCCCGCCGCCAAGCCATATTGCGCGGCTTTGCGATAATCGATGCGTACCTTGATCTGCGGAATCAGGACCTGGCGCTCAACCGACAGGTCGACCAGCCCTGGCACGGTCCGCAGGCGTTGCTGCAATCCATCGGCCAGCCCACGCAGGGTATCGATATCGTCGCCGTAGATTTTCAAAGCAATCTGCGCGCGCACGCCAGACAACAGGTGATCCAGACGGTGCGAGATCGGCTGACCGATTGCCACCGATGCCGGAATTACAGAAAGCTGGTTGCGAATGCTGGCCATGATCTCTTCGCGCGACCGCTCGGAGGGTTTCAGGTCAACGTCGATCTCGGACGAGTGAACACCTTCGGCATGCTCGTCAAGTTCGGCGCGACCAGTGCGACGGCCAACCCTAGTCACTTCGGGAACCTGGGCAATGAGCGTTTCAGCAAGGGAGCCCATGCGATTGGCTTCTGCAAGCGAAGTACCTGGCGTGAACGTCATGCCCATTACCAGCGAGCCTTCGTTAAACGCGGGCAGGAAAGCGCGTGGGAAGAATGGAACAGATGCGGCGGCTGCCACCACAGCGATGAGGGCAATTGCCAGCATCAAGCGGATGTGCGAGAAGGTCCAGTTCAGCGCGGCGGTATCCCATTGCTTCATACGGCGCACAATCGGGCTGTCAGCACGGTGCAGGGACTTCATGCGGGGCAGCAGATAGTAGGCCAGCGCCGGGGTGACAGTCATCGATACAAGCATCGACGCCAGGATCGAGGCGATGTAGGCAATGCCCAGCGGTGCGAACAGTCGTCCTTCGATACCGGGCAAGGCAAACAGCGGCACAAACACAAGCACGACGATCACAGTGGCGTAGACGATGCCCGAGCGCACCTCAACCGAGGCACGCCAGATCACTTCCAGCACCGACTGGCCATCTTCTTTCCGCTGCTTGAGCCTGCGTACGATGTTCTCTACGTCAACCACGGCATCGTCAACCAGTTCGCCGATCGCGATCGCCAGTCCCCCAAGGGTCATCACGTTAATAGACTGCCCGAGCAAATGGAAGGCAAGTGCAGTTACCGCCAGCGAGAGTGGAATGGCGATCAAAGAAATCAGCGTTGTGCGAACGCTGAGCAGAAAGGCAAACAGGACGATAGCGACAAGAATAGCGCCGTCGCGTAGAGCCTCGACAACATTGCTGATCGAGGAATCGATGAAGTTAGCTTGCCGGAACAGGACCACCGGTTGCGATATGCCAGCGGGGAGCCCCTGTTTGAGTTCAGCAAGCGCCGTCTCGATGTCGTGCGTCAGCCGCACCGTGTCGCCCGCTGGTTGCTTCTGGACGCTGACGATGACTGCGGGTTTGCCGTTCAGGCCTGCGTCGCCTCGCTTGAACGCAGGAGCATAGCGAACGCTGGCGACCTGTTCGAGCAGGACCGGAGCTCCGTTGCGGTAGGCAACAGACAAGCCGCTGATATCTTCCAGGCGATTAGTGCGACCGAGGTTGCGGATGAGGTATTCGCGGTTGTTCAAGTCGACGAAGCCGCCGCTGGTGTTGGCCGCGAAGCCGCGTAACGCATTGGTAACCTGTTCCAGCGACACGCCGAATTGTGCCATGCGCGCCGTATCCGGCTCTACCCGCAACTGGCGTACTTCACCGCCAATTGGGATCACCTGCGACACGCCGGGTATCGACAGCAGGCGCGGGCGTAGTACGAAGTCGGCATACTCACGCGCCTTCATCGGATCGGTTTTGGCAACGTCGATCGGAAGCGCAATGAGCATGATCTCGCCCATGATCGACGAAACTGGCCCCATCACAGGCGCTATGTTACCGGGCAGTTGTTCCTTGACCAGCGTGATTCGTTCTGAGACGAGTTGCCGGTTGCGGTAAATGTCGGTACCCCAGTCGAACTCGGCGTACACGATCGACAAGCCAACGCCTGACACCGAGCGCACCCGAGTGACTCCGGGCATGCCGTTGAGCGACGTCTCGATGGGGAACGAGACTAGCTGCTCGACTTCTTCCGGGGCCATGCCGCCAGCTTCGGTCAGCACGGTAACGACCGGCTTGTTCAGGTCAGGGAAAACGTCTACTGGCGTGCGCCATGCTGTCATGGCACCGTAGGCCATCAGCATCAGTGCTGCTGCGAGTACGAACAGGCGGTTATGGAGGCTAAAGCGAACTATTGAATTGAACATGGATGGTCACCTGATCTGGTTGATCAGCGAAGTGCCGATGACAACCACCCTGTTGTCAGGTGTAAGGCCCTTGGTAACGATGACGGTACGCGCGTCGAGCGCGGTCGCCTCCACCGGCAGGGCAATGAAGCGCTGGGCACCGGATTTGATCCAGACCACCGTTTCATTGGCCGGATTGCGTGCCAGTGCCGCAGCAGGTAGAGCGATACCCTTGACCTTCGTATCGAGCCTGGCCAACACGGTGACCGGCTGTCCTACCGCCAAGTCGAGGTTTTTACCGCGAGCACTGAAATTGATGGGTACGGCTCCGTCGCGCAGGGCACGGCCACCGCCCAGAAGCGTCAGCTGGACATCTGGCACGTCAACGAGCGTCGCAGTGCTGATCTTGCGGGCGATGCTGGTATCCGAGGACAGGGCTTCAATTGTCATGCGTTGGGGATCGACAATCTCAAAAAGCACGTCCCGCGACTCGACAATTTGGCCATTGAGCACCGACGCGCTGGCAATGATTCCGCTGGCGGGCGCGACAATCACCTCAACGCCGCTGATTGACCTTGCCACCGCACGTTCCTGGCCGATGGTGCTGGCCAGTTCTGCCTGGGCCGCTTCAATTTCCTTCGCTGGCACCACACCTTCAAGCGACTTCAGGCGCAATACGCGCTTCGCTAGCAAGGTACTGTTGGCGCGTAATTCGGCAAGCTCCGCAGCCTGGTTGCCGCGCTCAATGGCAGCTCCGGTAGGGCGCAGGCGAGCCAGGACCTGGCCCTTGACCACGCGCTGCCCCGCGACTGGCAGACCATTCGGCCCCGGTGCAATTTGTCCTGCAAATGGTGCCTGTACCCGGCCACCAGCGTTCGGATCAATACTTGCACGGCCATTCAAGGCCACGCTGCGCGCAAATTCCCCTTCCTTGACCATGACGGTCCGCACGCCCATGCGGCGCTGCGCCAGTTTTGGCACATTGACGCTGCCGTCAGGCAGACGCGCCAGACCGCCAACGCTGGAAGTGGCTTGTCCGTCCAGATGTTCGCCGTTCGGGCCATGTGCGCCAGGGGCCGCCAGCAAGGAGGTTGCATACATGCCAGCGACAAGGCTGGCAACAATTCGTTGAGTAATTTTCATATTAAAGTTCCTTTCGTTGACGGCGGCGGACGACGAATACTGCGGCAGCTGCGAGAATGGCAGCAGCAATTGCGGCAAGTAGCCAGCGACTCGTGCCATGCTCATGTCCGTGGTCGTCGGCCTCTTCGGCTACTGTCAGCGTGCCTTCAAGTAGATCGCTTTCTTCACCAGCAACCAGTGTGAACAGCAGGGCATGGGTGCCCGGCTTGGAAATCGCGGCAAGGAATTTCGGATCGTCAACTGCGTAATCGCCGAGGTCGGCGTGGAACTTGGCTTTGGCCTTCAGATCCTTGTACTGGACCTCCAGCACGCCGTTCAATACGGGCTCGTTCGTTTCGTAGCGGTCGATCATGATCGACAACTCGCCGCCTGAGAGGTGGCCAAGCAGCTCGAACGCTTCGGTGAAGGTCTCAATGCGGGGTACGGTCGCGCTGGCACCGGTCGAATTTGCCTGCCCGTCGAGGTGTTCGCCATTTGGTCCGTGCGCGCCAGGGCTGGCGAACGCCGACGTTACGGCGAGCATGGCGGCAAAAAATAGATATAGGTATTTCATGGAAGGATTCCTAAGGCTTGATTGAGTTGGGCGTGGGCAGCGCCGAGTGCAATTTTTTGTTGAGCGACCGCAACGTCGGCTTCGTGCGTGAGAGCGCGCGAGCGAAGCAATTCAGCGAGGCCTCGTTCACCAGCGCGGAACGCTTTTTCAAACAGGGTCGTGTGTTCGTGCAGGGCAGTCGCGCGCTCAGTGGCGACGGTCAGTGCAGTCCGAGCATCCGCAAGCCGTATTCTGGCCATCTGAATGTCGGCGTCGGCGTTGGCCTGCATTTCGGCTGCCTCTGCAGCAGAGGTTGCGATTACTGTCTGCGCCTGGGCTTCAATGGTGCGGTTGCGCGCAGCGGTTCCGATCGGGATCTGAAGGGCTACACCGATGCTGTTGACAGGTTCACGCTGCAGTCGTTCGTCTTCCCGGCGCACCGACAAGGAAATGGTCGGCGGCGCTGAGCGGGTTGCTGTAGCGAGACGCAGAGCGGCACGTGCACGCTGCTCAGATGCCTGCGCCGCCGCTAGACGTGGATTGATGGAAGTCGCGGCATCGTGCAAAGGCTCAGGTTCGAGTGCTGGCAAGCTCGACAGGCCTGTTGTGACCTGGAAGCGAGATAGTGCTTCGGTTGCTGCCGTGCGAGCGTTCGTCACATCGATTTGAGCGGCCAAGACTTCCTGTTGCGCGAGCAGACCGTCGCTACGTGCTAGGTCGCCAGCGTTGACTCTCTGCTGTACTTCGTCACGAAGTCCCTCGAGATGGTGAAGGTGGTCCTGCTTTTCCTCCAGCCTGACCTGCGCAGCGGCAGCCTCCCACATGCGGTTACGGACCACACCGGCAACGGCCAGCCGCGTAGCGCTTAAATGCGCGGTGACTTCGTCAGTGCTGCGTGCGGCCAGTGCTAAGCGGGCGCTTTTCTGACCTGGCAGCCAGAACGAGCTCGCAACCGAGATTTCGGATTCTCGCTGATCGCGTTCGGACGCCCCTTGGTCGATGCGCTGGGACAAGCCGAGCGTCGGGTTCGAGGCGAGCCAGGAACGCGCATTTTCGCGTGCAGCGGAGGCTTCGCCCTCGCGAGCCTCGAGTGTGCGTGCAGCGGGTGCGCGCTGCCATGCGCTCTCGACGGCGTGTTTAAGGGTGTTGCCAACCGAAGTCGGCAAGGGTGGTGCTGCAAAAGCCCAGCATGGCAAGGCGAAGGCGGCACCGACAACGTAATAAGACAGGCGACAGGTGCGCATGTGTTCTCCATCGGATGAGATTCAAGAATCACCGAGGGCGAGCACGTCAGCGCAACATCGTTACGCCAGATCTTTCGATTATGCGTGCAGCATTCCCCCGGCAGCATGGCCGAGGGCGAGGGTAGGAGGTCGGTGTGGTCCGTCGAGGAACGGTTCAGGGGGTGGTTGAGCCACATATGCCCCAACCTCTGATACTGACTGTTCAGGAGGGACCGTCAGGCGCGGGAAGCCGAGGCCCGCAGGCTGTGAGGGAGAAGAATGTTCTTGAGCATGGTCAAGAGACTCATCCGATTCGTCGTAGTGAACGGAGCCGTCTTCCTCGTGGTGGTGGTAGGTGCCTTCGTCGTGCTCTAGCTCATGAATAAGCGACACCGCGCCAACGGCAGGCGGCAGGCTGCCTTGCATGGCGAATCCATACAAGGGCAAGCACAACAGCATGAGGAGACAGAAAATCCGGCGCAAAAGAATCACCTATTAAATGTAAAGAAATTATACCAGTAGCCACTACCGTTTCTCATGTGAATATGTTTCAATCCCTTCGATTTTACGAAATTCAGTTGACTACACACGTGTTCTCTGAACGACAAGGCCCCTACATGAACGAATCGGCAAACGGCGACAGCAGGCCGTGTTACACACTTTGGCAGATGACCGCGTACATGTTCCGTCTGGGGGCGCTCGGATTTGGCGGTCCGGTCGCGCTTGTCGGGTACATGCACCGCGACCTTGTAGAGTCGCGTAAGTGGGTTTCTGAGGCGGACTACAAGGAGGGTCTGGCCCTGTCCCAGCTAGCGCCAGGCCCTTTGGCTGCCCAGCTCGCGATTTACTTGGGTTACGTGCACTACCGGGTGCTAGGCGCGACGTTGGTCGGTGTCGCGTTCGTTATCCCGTCATTTGTCATCGTTGTCGCCCTTGGGTGGGCGTATGTGCGGTTCGGCGGATTGCCCTGGATGCAGGCGATGTTCTACGGCGTAGGGGCCGCAGTGATTGGCATCATCGTGATGAGCGCCAAGAAGCTCACGGAAAAAAGCGTGGGAGAGGATAAGCTTCTCTGGGCAATTTATGCTGCATTGGCCGTCGTGACGGTCATAACAGAATCGGAAATCGCATGGCTGTTCATCGCCGCTGGTGTGCTGGTCTGGTTTTGGCGTGCGCCACCGAAATGGTTCCAGTCAGGCAGGGCGAACGCATTGACGGTCACGCAACTGCCTGTCTTGTCGAGTCTTTATGCAACGGCAGATTTGCCGCTGCTCTGGCAGATCGCGGCGTTCTTTGCGAAAGCTGGTGCCTTTGTGTTTGGGTCGGGCCTCGCAATTGTTCCGTTCCTCTATGGAGGTGTGGTGACAGAGTACCAGTGGCTAACTGAGAAGCAGTTCGTTGATGCTGTTGCTGTCGCGATGATCACACCCGGCCCGGTAGTCATCACGGTCGCCTTTATCGGCTATCTTGTTGCGGGCATCTCGGGCGCGACTGTCGCCGCGCTGGCCACGTTCTTGCCGTGCTATCTTTTCACGATTATTCCGGCCCCATACTTCAAAAAATATGGAAAAGCACCGGGGGTAGTTGCCTTCGTTGACGGAATTACCGCTGCGGCCATTGGAGCCATTGCTGGATCGGTCGTTGTCATTGCCAAGCGGACAATTGTCGATACGCCTACCGCTGTGGTCGCGCTTGTCACGATTGTCCTGCTGTGGAAATTCAAGAAGCTCCAAGAGCCTGTGATCGTCATAGCCGCCGCAGTAACAGGCGTTATCGTTTATCCGCTCTTCCCACATTGATGCAAGATCTACACTAAAATCTTACCTCTTAACTGATAGCACGACCCGCACAGCCTCGTCAAAACTTAGTTCGCCTGCGATGATCTGTTCACGCAGGCCAGCTAACTCCTCGCCGCCTTCCAGTCCTGAGAGCTTCACGATGCCGTAGGAGCTGTCGAACGCTAATTCCAAGTGGCGGCGCTCCTCCATGCTCACTGTTTGCATACCTGTCTCCCTCCGTGCGTACTGCGAATGTTGAAACTGTTGTCCTGTTCGGAAGCTGTGTTGACTCGATGGTATCAACTGAACAGGGTAAATATGCAGAGCTAACCTGGTGACGACGTATCGCAGCCATTCGCAGGCATTGTTATATAGCAGCTAAATTGATCACTGGTGACCATCATGCCGCAGCAGCTAGTCCATCTTTAAGTCGACGCTTTTCGGTCACATTCTTGTTTTCATCAACCAACTTCAACGCCGCCGCGAGTGCTTCTACATCGGCTAGGAACTCGCTTGGGTCGGGGAGTAGGGGCGGGGCTTCGTCGCCACCCTCATGGGTGAAATTGGAGCATCGCGTCATTCCGTTATACACGGCAGTAGCCTCTTTATCGCTGACAGATACGTAGCGTAGTTTGGAGGTCTCGATGGATCGTCTGAAGCGCTTGATTGTTCCTGCGAACAGATGTTCCTCGATGAGAAGCTCCCATGTATCCCTCATCCGCCTATAGCCATTGCGGACCGTATCATTGTAGAGCTCGTGGTCGCTATCTTCCTCCAGGGCTTTCTTTGCTCGCTTGGCCTGGTCGCGAAGGTCATTAACACGTGCGCTCAACTTCTTAGCTTCGAATGGCAGACTTTCACTGCAGATGCCTTTTTTCGTGCCTGCTGAAAAAATATGGCGGCTTTCGTTGGCAACGCCAAGATCCTTCGCAAAATCCTTCAACGACCACGCGAACGCCAGATCATGTGTAAAGACAATGATTTGCCTGTTCTTTGCTTCAAGAACGAGGCGCTTTGCGATCCTCTCGCGGCGCACATGGTCTAGTGACGATACTGGGTCGTCAAAAATGAGACCTGATCGACTTGGCTCAATTCCGACTTCTGCGAGGAACAAGGCCATCGCGATTACCCGCTGCTCACCTTCACTCAGTATGTCTGACACCTTCGTGCGCACATACTGCGGCGTGGTGCGCAGCTTTAGTTGTTGCATTCGAGCCCCTTTTTGACCGGTCATTTCCAGCGCGACGTCAAGTCTGTTCAGTCCAAGATTCGCTATCTCCTGTGCAAACGCGGAGCGAAGTTCCTCGGTTACGTGCGACTCGTACAATTCGCCAATAAAAGTGGTGACAAGGCGAGTGTTACAGCCTTTTATGGCCTCGCCAAATGCATGGTCGCGTTTGTGCCACTCGATTGCATCAAGCACCTTGGGCAGCAACTGCGCAAGTTTTGCTCTGGCTTCCAATTCCGTGAGAATTTTACTTTTGCGCTCCCGTTCTTCCGGTGTCAATGCAACTTCGAGCCGCGCAGCCTCTGCAGTCTGCTTTTCGATTAGTACGTCGAGTGCCAGGATCGGGGATGTAGGCAGCGCCTCTTGCGGGTTGAGTGTGCGGTTTGCAGCTGTTGAGAGAACGCTAGCACGACGCGCACCCAATGCCCCCACATACTCTCGTATCGCTGTTGCCAGCGCTGGCTCGCTCTCATCGAGCTCACCCAGCAGCACACGATCGGACGGAAAGGTCTCGAGACCCAATTTCGATATTGCGCGATACAACTTCTTTGTGGCTTCTCGCGATTCGGTCGCTTTTTTTTGTGCATCGGCTTCAATAAACTGAAAGAACGATTTCAGGCGATCGATAGCTTCGCCTGTGAGAGGCTGTTGACAGAGAACGCAGTGTGCGTTGTCCGGACCTGGAAAGTCGTTCGTCGGGTACGCTACCTCTGTCGCGTATTTCGCTGCACTCCTCAGCAAAACCTCCCACGGTTCAGTGCCCGTACCTACGACAAAAGCGCCGCCAGCCTGGAGCATTTCGGCAGCCAGCTTTGATGCGCTTTCTGCCGCCGTCATGGATATGAAGGCGTTTGCAAGCTGGCTTAGCGTCCCGTCTGTTAGAGGAACCTCAAGCGCGGATACTTCATTGCGCAATGTGCTAAGCCGTGTCGTGGTGCGACGAATACCTGCAGCAAGCTTGACTGGGTCTTCATCCCGGAGGAGTTTGGTAATCGATTGTCTCTCTGCTTCTTCTTCTTTTGAGAGGGTGGCGAGTTTTATGAAGGTTTCCGGCAGACTTTTTTGGCCAAGTTTTGCGTATGCTTGCCCGACCAAGGTGGCACCTGATAGTGGCAATAGCTGGGCGTGATCGAAGAAATTTGCTTTTCTATCCGCTTCAATAAGGCGCTGAACCGCGCCCAATGTCTCTGACAGACTGTGAATCACGTCCATGCCGCAAGGGACGAAAAGAACCTTAGCCTGGTTGTCGACGAACACGCGAGCGCAGTGCGAATCGAAAACCGACATTTGCGAAAGCGGTGCGGGCGGCACGGTGTCTGCGGCCCAGTCGTGCGAATGGAGCTGGTCGCCCTCATTCCACTCAATTATCGCACTGGCTGGTACTGATCCGGAAGATGCAGTGTAGACATCCGGAAGAATGGTCTCTACGTTGCGTGCACGGCAAGCTTTTTTGAGCGCCCGCGCATAGCCAGACTTGCCCGCACCGTTGTGCCCGTAGACAACAGTAAGCCCCATCCGGTGGAACGTCAGCGCCTGAGTGCGGTCGATCGCATTGAGATTCTTCGGGCTACGCATTGCAATAAGACTAACATCTTCGCCTGCTTGCGCAGCTGAGGGCAGGGTAGCTGGGTCAAGGCGGACAGCAGCAAGTCCTTGTCGAGCAGGCAGACCGTGATGCAACTTGGCCAAGGCAGCTAGATCCTGTAAATCATCCTGGGTCAGGCTGCCGGTTAGCAACCTGCGGATCGCGTCATCGATCCATGCTGGCTGCTCAGAGGCCCATGAAACGATTTTCTGAATTATTTGCATTTGTGCCTGCTGACTTGTCCAGTTACTTGCCGTTACGACTAGCGTAAAGAAGTCTGAGCAATGTTGCAACGAAAGAATAATTCGATAGACAAGTAGTAGCCAATTTTCACCAATAGTTGTACTGCGAAACTTGTTCCTCGGAACCGCGTGCATTTGGTGTGTGAAAGCTAACAGTCGTAACACAACATCAAAGATTAATTAGCCGCACACACGGGGTCGATAGGATTGCGCGTTTCGCAACCCGATGCTACTGTATGCCTGTACAGTATTTGGCTTGGGGAGGCGGCATGTCAAAGGGAACGTCGCGAACGT
Source organism: Massilia sp. LC238 (assembly GCF_000735635.1). NCBI lineage: Bacteria > Pseudomonadati > Pseudomonadota > Betaproteobacteria > Burkholderiales > Oxalobacteraceae > Massilia > Massilia sp. LC238. The sequence goes on from NZ_JNNN01000007.1 coordinate 13,455, forward strand.
TTGTGTCAATTCCATCAGATTTCCCAAGGGCAAACCTGATCGATGACGTGCTGTCTAATTACGAGCTGTGCTTGGATCTTGTCCGCCAACTTGTGGAAGAGGTAAGAAAAGAACAGCTCCGACACCCACTCATTCCGACCATAGAAATTGTTGAGCTGCATCTTGAGATTGCGCAACGGTTCGGTTGGGGTGGCGTACCTGGCGAAGTTGAGTGGATTTTTCGGAACGTCGTGCGTGTGCTGGGCTGCGAATCGCCTGGATCCTCGGTACAGTGATCAAGCCTTGTATGAGTGCACGCAAGGAGGGCCTGTCTGGCTAACGACTGCTGGTGAGAAAAATGGCTAACAGCGACGAATCCATGCGTGATCGAGAAGAGACGGAATTCATGGTGCCCGATGAGTTTCCTCGTGAGCGCATCAGTGGCGCAGTACCTGGTGCTCAACCTAAATATCTTGCTACGCTCTACAAAGGGCGTTACTACTTGAGTGGATGCACGCCCCCTGAGCTGTATGATCGATGGCGCGTTTGCGAGGATCTAGCCGCTCAACTCGCTGTGAAATCGTTGGCGTCGAAAGCGGGGAAACGTTCACATATGACGGAGAACGCAATTCTCCACCAGTATTACGAAAGGCTGGTTGAGACAAGCTGGACGTCGAGGGATGAAGCGTGTTGGATCATGCGGAGGGTAGCCCAGCAAATTGGATGGCTTCAGACTGACGGGCCATGGGTGACCGAGAAGTGACCGTGTTGGATGAGGTTTAGCGTTGGTCTGAGCTGGACTTTGACAGATGAAGTTGACGCCTGACGCTCGCAGAATGTAGTTACATGCAGGCGATCTGCTGGCTTCATTGTCGCGTTCTTCGCGTCTGGTGCACCGGAATCATCGACGTAGCGTTGCGGTGAGGCTACGATAAGTAGTGTTTCACCTGCTATCGAACATACTCTCGAGTTGCATGATGGTCTAGGTCGCCGTCGCTCCCTGCTCAGTGTATAATTTGTAGTATGAGTCCATACTATATGGACAAACATGATGTGATAGGAGAATGCTATGAGCCTCCGTGGACTTCAAGTCAACAATTTTAATGTGCGGAACGAACCGAAGAAATCGCCTGGTGAAGAGGTCAAAATTTCACCAGAAGCAATCGATCGTGTGAGGGCGGCGAACCGTTATTTCGACGCTAATCCTCCTCGTGCACATTCCCAATCTGAGCTTGACTCTCTGTTCAAACGCCGCTAAGCATGGTTGTGCCGTATTTTGTTGGAATTGATCCCAGCTATCCGGAATTTCAAAAAGAGCTTGACGCGTTGTTTCTGCATCACGAGGCACTTGCGAGTGCCTTCGGTGACACTGTCAAACAAATGATGCTGTGGTCGGACCTTGAGCGACTGGCAGCTCCTCAGCTTGTCGAAAGTGCTTTCGACGGATCCTACGCGCTGTACAAGCTTACTTATCAAAGCGGTGCGTTGGAGCTTTACGCTCGCCTTGAAGGTAATGTCTTGGCGTTCATTACAATCCTGAAACCTAAGATGGTAGCGAAACGCTAGTCGTTTTACATGTAGCTTCCCAGATCTTCCAGGATCAGATGTGCGGCATTGCAGGGTGGCAGTTCCCTGTCACCCGACGTCGATACCCTGCTGCTCTCTAGCAGTGCAGGCAGCAAGACATGCCGCCGTGAGGAGGAGGGTGGTGCCGCGATGGCATCATGTGCAGCAGTGGGATTGCCAACCAACACGACTTGCTGAACACCGCGCGTAACAGCGGTATAGATCAGCGCTTGGTCGAGCAGTCGTGATTTCCGTATTGGTATGATCACTCGTTCGAACTGACTGCCTTGGCTCTTGTGTACGGTGATCGAGTAGGCGTGCACCAGTGCCTGAAGCTGTGTTGAATTAAAACGGTACTCGGTCCCTTCAAACTGAGCTCTGCAGCAAACGGATTCGCCATCCGTAACTTTCAGTGCCTCAATAATAATCCCAAGTGAGCCATTGCGAAGCCCTAGTTCGTAGTTGTTTTCTGTGAAAATGACGAGGTCGCCGACGCAAATGGGTAGCTTTTCGGGGCTGAGAGCACCGACGACGCCAAACTGGGGGTCGTAGCATTGAATCTGCTCAGGCTCCTGACGATACCTCGCGTGTAACGCGGAATTGAGTGCTCGGACGCCGCCAACATTGCTGCGTGTGGTGGAGAGAATTTGCACAGCGTAATCGCTGCCGTTACCGCCAAGTTCCTCGTACACACGCAGAACTGTCGCATCCAGCTCGGCGTCACTACACGGAACGAACGACACGCCCGACCCTTTTCCCAGGTAGCGGGAAAATTGCGGCGGCTCGTGCCTACGTATGGCAGCCGCGACCGATGGAATGCCGCTCGCAGAACTCTGCCGTTTGGTTACTTTTAATTCAGTCTGCACGATCCATGGATTGCCCACGAGCGCATGGAGTACGAGACCTGGACCAATGGGCGGCAACTGCGAAGGATCTCCAACAAGAACGATTCGCGTTCCTGGAGGAATCTGCAGTAAAAGACGATACATGAGGATGACATCGACCATGCTCATCTCGTCGATCACGACTATCGAGCCATGCCCTAGAGGTAGTGAATCGACCTTGTTCAGGAACGAAGCAATCGTCATGCTCTCTCGTCCAGTCGCTTCAGTCATGCGCTGCGCTGCGCGACCGGCCAAGGCCAACTGATGAATGGCGATACATGGTTGCGACGCTTCCAGTGCCCGATACAACGCCTTTAACACGGTCGTCTTTCCGGTGCCTGCTCCTCCAAGTATCAGGCACAGATTGCTGGCAGCGCTGGCAATGACGGCCACGCGTTGCTCAGCGGTGAGCGAGAACCCATTTTCAGACTCATATTGCGCGATCGAACGGGCCACCTGTGCTTCATGGACCTCAGTGTTTGCTAACAGGGAATGCTGACCCATCGCTTCGCCACACGCGATCTCACGAAGCCGAGTTGCCACATACTGCTCAATGACGTACGTACCGGCAGGCTGAAAGAAGTCGCCGACACGCCGGTACCGCGCGTCATTGTCGAGCGCAAGTGCCTTCGTAACGAGCGGATGAAGACCAAACAGTTTGTACAGTCGTGATCTAAGCCCATCAGAAGGCAGACACGTATGGCCATCGGACAAGCCGCTATATAAGGCTTCCTCGGTGGCGGCGTTAAGGCGGCGGGGGTCGTCTTGTGTAACGCCGAACTGGCGTTGCGCGAGCTGATCGACAGTTTTCCATCTTTCGGCGAAGGACACCAGTCGGTATGGATTTTCCTCTAGCTTTGCCTGGGCTTGTTCTCCATAAAAATCAGCAATCTTTTGCCCAATACGGCGATGTATTCCCAGTCGATCGAGCCACAGCAAGGTCCCGGCTACCCTATGGGTTTCGAAGGCATGGCATAGCAGGTCAGCAGCCTCTAGGCTGACAATTTCGCCGAGAAGCTCGAGGTTTCTTCTGTCGATGTGCTCGATCAAGGCAGGGCCAAACCGGTCGTAGAGTTTTGATGCCTTGACGTGCCCAATGCCAGCGCACATTGTTGAGTTGGCTATCCATTCAACAATATTGCTGCCTGAAGGGAGAACAAGTTGCGCAATTGTCACTTCGATCTGCTGCTCATCATTCCACATGACGAGGCTACCGCTGACCACCCAACGCTGTCCTCTGTCGACCAACGATGCGTCGTTGATGACACTACTTTTGCAAACGGCAATATATCGCTCGTAAGCATCTGACACGCCGCTGAAAATGACACCTCCATGCTTGCCGCGACTGCGTATGCCGGTTACCCGCAACTGGACGGTAAGCGCACGCATTACTGTACGAGCCTTCCGGTCTTAAACAGATGGTCGGCCAAAAACTTATACTTCTTTAATAGGTCTTGTAATAGTGTAACTTGCGCCTTGAGAGCGGCGTTTTGTTCTTCCAGCGTTTTCACACGTTGCTCGACACCTGCCTTTGCAATTTGCGCACGCCGGTTCGCGGCTTTTTCTGATTTGATCTCTTCGGGGGTCTTCAAGCGGCTCCCGATCTCGACGTCAGAATCGACAGGATCGAGTAAGCCAGTCGTGCGCAACCGCGCTTCGAGCTTACTCAATTCGCCTTTTACAGTAGGGTTCTGGCGCAGCACTGAAACGGCAAAGCCACACTCATGTGCAATATCGATCCGGCTCAACTTGTCGCCGCGCACGTAATCCGCCCAGTCGTTAGTACGGTCGCGCTCCTTGATCCAAGCACGGAACCGTTCAACGTTTTCAATTGCAATCTGCTGCCCATTACGTCCGTCAGTCATAAGTCCTCCGGCATCAAGGTTTCTTCTTTTGGGGCATGGGCCTCATCAGCTGCTCCGGCGTGAGCCCTTTGATCTTGGCGTTATAAATAAACCGATTAGCAATCTCCGCCATCTTATTAAGCTCGCCCTTTAGTTGATCATTCTCTTCTTGAAGCTTGACTAATCGTTCCATCGCTTCAAGGGTGCTCCTGGGCCGTGCCACTCTACTAAGCTTATTGGCCTCAAATCGGAGCTGTTCCTTTTTAACTGCATAAGCTCTTTTTACTGCTAACTTCTTATTTAGTGCTTGTCTCGTTGGCTCGTATCCAAGTATGCTTTTTGAACCCTTGCAGATAAAATCCCATTTGAATGGTTCGAGTTTTGGCCATTGTCTAATCATGTCGACGATTTCGTTCACGTCTTCATCGGTAATGGCGTTATGCACTCCGCGACCCCATCAGGTCATCTAGGCATGCCAAAAGTTCCGTCCCGTATTCGATGGCTAAGTTTTTCCTATCAGCAAGTCGGACACTCATCGTCTCTGCTTTCTCGGCAATTAATGTCTGTTCATGACTGAAATCAGTACCAGCGAGCTCCACTGGACTTCCGTCTGGAATCCGTGGATCATTTAAGACAGCGATCAGCTCATCTAGCTTCTTAATCTGCGGACCCATTACGGTCACCCAACGAGTTGCCGAACGCTCGCCACGAGCGATCGCCGCTTGCGCGGCGTTATAGGTTTTTGACATCAGATCACGGTCGGCAGCGATAATCTCTGACGCAAATTTGTCCCCTTTGCACATCAGAAGCTCCGAGCAGTTCAGGCAGTCAGCGAATTTGTTGCACGGACCAACCCGCCAGCTCCGTCGGCAAAGCCCGTATCGGCTACGATGAATTGGGCCTTGACCGTAGATCTCAGCTTCTTCAGAAGTAATCGGATCCTTAGGAGCCTGTACGATTTCGATGTCCATCATCGCCGCCACTGCCGAGGCGGTTTTACCCTCATCATTGTCGAGGTAGGTCAGTGTTTGCCGATTACTAGTACGGCTGCTCCAAGCGGTGATAACGTCAATCGTCACCCCACTTTGTTTCGCTAATCGGTTAAGCAGGTGACGGTATGAATGCGACTTCAATTTTTTCGGCTCAAAGCCGTGACGAGTATAAAAACACAGTGGACGACCACTGTTTTTGTACGTCCTTTCCTTCCCATCAAGCCGCATTCCGTAATAGCTTGATCTAAAAGGGGTGAGTAAGATTGGACTTGTGACCCAGCCAGTCGAGAACTGATGACGAAGGCAGCAGAGCAGGGACTCTGACATCTTAAGTGGAAGCACTCCAGGTCCTGCAGCTGGCTCCTGATACGGGAAGTGGGGATTCAACCGATGATGATCCTTGACCACCATTGACCAAAGGGTATTCAACGTATGCCCAGTAAGCCTTCTTTGACCCGTTAGACTCTCAACATAAGACGTGGCAGAACCTATCGAGAAAAAGCCCAACGCGTCTCGAACTTGATCCGGAGAAAGTACCTGATCGTCGGCCACCTCTGGGCAATTTTTGTGGCGATAAAATTTGCTTGGACTGCCCTCCATATATCGTGCCAGTCTGCGGCCTTCTTCCGTTAATTCCTGAAGGCGCCGGATCGCCTCAATGGCAATTTCTGCCATCGTGCGAGGAATTGGTTTGCGGCAAAATTCTTTGGTTTTCGGCACCCAATATTTGAAATAATATTGAGTATTTCCGTCCCGATCGACGTCTTGGGCAAGGCAGTCCATCCTGAATCTTCGTACCTCGCTAATACGGATCGGAGCACAAAGCAAAATGGCGGTAATACTCGTAATGAGGACATCGCCACCCTCCAGAGGCTGCTCATATCCCCGACCAAACACTTCGCCGATCGCCAACAGCGCGTCCTGGTTTGGAAGCTTTTTATCCTTGAGTTCCTTCGTTGCAGATGCGCCGAACTGCCTGTCGTAACTGAGATCTCCATGGAACTGATGATTCCAATAATGAGCCGCACTTGTAACGATTCCTAGATCAGCCAGTGTCTTAAGAATGTTAAGGAGTTCGGCGGCGACAAGGTGGGCCGCCTTGCGTTGGGACAATAGAGCGGTAGCTTCATCAAAGTTCCTCTGATTTACTTTTGTGATATCAGGAATATTTCCATCAATCCGAAGCGAATATTCTAATGCGCGCAGTGCTGTCAATTCACGGGCAATGTTTAAATGTGGCCTAGTGTGATGGCGATACCGAAGATAGGCTTTCGCAGCTTCCATGAAATCCGGATGCATTAGCTGCGCCGATGCCGGGGAAGCTGAAGCATGTAACGCGCTATTTTCGTAGTTCGTAAATCTAATTGCACGATGTATGGTTACCCACCTATAGCTTTCCCACGCAAAGCCAGCTTGCTCACTCCAAGTCGGAATTAAATCGCGCGACATCGAAATGAAAGCGTCGAGATTCTGTTTGGCGTCCAAGTCCCGACGAGGGACGAAATTGAAAATTTTAGCCATTTTTGACCTGCAATTCTTTCTTTCGAACATTGCACCGATCAATACAGGCTTGAACCGCACGTATATCCGGGGCGAGATCAATCGGACACAGCAATTGTCGACTGCCGCCGATTTTTATCATCGCATTTTCTTCGTCTTGTCGCCGGAGAAGTGCATTGAGAACTTCTACGTGAGGCGCGTAGACCAACGGTTCAAAATGCTTACATCGATAGCATGGAACCGGCACTGTGGTCGTGGCACAGAAACTGTGTTTGCCGCATGTTCCAACTTTCGACAAATTCTCTTCGTGCGCAAACTCGAGGCTGCTCTCAGGATCGTAGGCACGACTCGCGTGAGAATCGTCGTCTAGAAGTTTTCCGGTAAACGACATAGCCAGGGGTACCAGCGCACCACCCATAGCCTCGTCGATACGTCGAGCTTCCTCGGCAGGGTCGTTGTAATACGCATCCAACGATTGCTCATATGTGTGGCCAAGCCAGAACGACAGGACATGTTTCGCCATCCCTAAACGTGCAAGCTGCCTCGCCCTGGTATGACGTAAACGAGTCGCCGTAACCTGAAGAGGCTTACCAGTCCTGTGACTTAGTGGTGGTTCGAGGCGCGCTAATCCGCGACGACCGTCCCTCCAAATCTCCGCTGGACCGGTGACTGTCCATGCTACATATTTACCAACTTTCGTAGGCACAGTGTGGAACAGTCGACTACCAAGATGAACGCGCCAATCGACTTTATAATGATTTGTAAGCTCGGTTATTGCCGTTAGCAATTGTGTTTGATCTGCGAAAACTGGCAGCTGATCGAGTTCATCCTCGGTCAGCGAAAACTGAAATGTATCCTCATACAATTGCTTCAATTCGTGTTTCTGGATCTGGAAAAGGTTCCACAAGTGATCTGCCACTGGATGGACTTCACTCTTGCTGTCGCGGAAACTATTTTCAGCACGCCGATCCTTTGCTCCAGGGAAGAAAATTTCACGCCCTCCAAGAGCTCCATCATTCGCAGCTCCGTCACGAAAGTCGCCGATCTTAAGTTGGGCTAGCTGAACTGGGCGTCGTGCGTATTGCATGGAAAGCAAACGCAACAGGGTTAGCTGTGTTCCGCTTTTTCCTGCATCGTAGTTTTCCCAAACGCGATGGAGGAGTGCGTCGAACTCGTTTTCTGTGAGCCAGCTTTTTTCCGGATCATCAGAGAGCGCATTTCTTGCGCCCTTCGGACTTGGCAATGTTTTGGCGAGAAACTGCAGTGCACTCTCTGAAATAGCATCAGGGTAGCGGTCATGCCAATACATAAAGAACGATTTAACTACGCCCTTCTCGCGTAAAAACTTTTTGTTGTCAAGCGCCTTCAGTACCCAACTTTCATCAAAGGTCTGAAATTGACCGCTGGCAAGGGAAAACGCGATACGACTAACGCATGTCGTTAAGACAATGGGGGAGTATTTTCGCGTCCTTGAAAATTTTAGAATATGATCTCGAAAAGACTGTGCAGTCGCCCGCCCCAGAAAATTCAAACTAGAGCAATCGCTTGTACCTACACCGACATGAACGAATAGATCGCCATCCCAACGAAAATCGCCTGGTTGCGATGTCGGACGGGCAGTCTGATTGAGGTCAGTCGTGAGATCTGCTACATCTAAAATGAAAGAACTCGATTTAGTCATTCGCAGATGCACTCTCAAGGTGTGGTCGATCAAAAATTCACAGAAAACAGTTTTTTCAAGCTATTACCCTTTTAAAAACGGGCAATATAATTGCATTAAAAAACTAGCTTCATCTTCGAAGCTAAGTTTGGTGCCTATAACTGTGCTTCGGACTGGACGCTCAAGGGTGACCAGATGGACCTCCGCAACGCATGTCTATAGGTAATTACTGTACGTATATACAGTACACCGTCTGTCTAAACTTGACAAGTGAATCTTAGATTGACGCAATTTAACTCATGATGCCGGTGGTTAATCCGCGTTGGCGATCTGAAGCGCGATCTCACTTGCTCGGAGGACAGTCTCATCCGAGGTTGATTGTGGCCGCTCTGTATCGAATGCGATTGTCAGACCAAAACTCAGCGACTGTTGCTGAATATGTCGTTGGTTATACCTTCTCGACATGTCTGAGTCTCGGCACCAGCCCATCAGGGTCTCTCGATACTCCCGTTCTTTTTCAGGAGCCAGTTTTTTTCTATCGGCATGTTGCGAGAAGCGGAAATTCCAGTCGTGCCTGAGCAAGTGTGGATGCGTAGTTCCAATGCCCGGATACGATTTCTTGAGACCACGCAAGACTTGGTCGAAATTTGAAATCGACAACGGCCTTCCTTGTCCCCGTCCGCGACGATGGGTCACAAATATTGCGTCCTCGTCGCCAAAGCCGACGTCTGGAACTGCGGCTCGATACTCTGTAATATATTCAAAAATTTGTTTCTCAAGCTCCGGCGTAATGGGCACGACGCGCCCCATGGTTTTTGCCACCGGTTGGTTTACTCGAGTGTCGTACAAATCATGATGGTTACGTTGTATTTCCAATGAGGCAATCGAGCCACCGGTCGATTCCTTCAGGTGTTTAATCTTGAGGGCTAAAAGTTCCCCGCGCCGCATCCCGGTTTCGTACAAGATTCTGAGCATGACAACGTTGCGAAGTCGCGCGCCTCTATCGGCATCATAGCTGAGTTTGTCAAACGGCCTTTTCCATAAAGCAATCAACTGATCACGCGCTTTTTCAGAAAGCCGCTTTTTCAATATCTCTTGATCAGCGGCCCCAACAGAGCCTAGCTTTTTCGTTAATTTCTTTGTAAGCCTGATCTTCTGAGTTTTGATCATTTGCGCGATTTCCGGTTTATCTGCACCTTTTATCGCGTTGTTAGCGAGCCAGTCGAGGTAGCCTGCGGCGTACATAATATATGTGTTGCCTTTCGATGCACTAATCGTTTCCCCTCGCTTGCCGCGCCGCGCCACGCTCAGGTATTGAGCGAGTTCGTCGATTTCATACGGTTCCAGGAACTGTCGACTCTGAAATCTGGCTGTCAGGTCGAATGAATTTTTGACTTGCCACTCGCAAACGCGCTTGATTGCCTCAAGGTAGACCAGTTGTGTCGCTGGTGTTGTCGTCAGGCGGATGCTGGTGGCGATGTACGCTGTTGGATAAAACAGCGGAAACCCAGGCTGTTCGCTGTCATAGAGTTGGGAGAAGCGCTCGCCATCCGAGGCGATGAACGATTTAATTTTAAAACGCACCATTTTCCCCTAGACCGAGCCTGTTGACAAAAAACTCAAATTTTTTAGAAGTCTATGGTGCGTTTACATTTTTAGCAAGCGTATTTTGCCTGTCGAGCGAGCCATCATGGTACAATTTTGCTCTGAAAAGATTGTGAATATTTAAGTTGGAGAAGGTCTGTGCGTTTACAAAAACCTGCTAATAGGCTCGTAGTCCTCGATACCGAAACCACCGGCCTGAATCCCCGCACGGGTGACCGCATCATCGAGGTCGGGTGCGTCGAGATCGTCAACCGCAAGCTGACCGGCAATAACTTTCACCGTTATATCAACCCGGAGCGCGACTCGGACGAGGCCGCGCTGGCGGTGCACGGCCTGACCACCGAATTCCTGAGCGACAAGCCGAAGTTTGCCGAGATCGTCGAGGAACTGCGCGAATACGTGCAGGGCGCCGAAGTCATCATCCACAACGCGCCCTTCGACCTGGGCTTCCTGAACCACGAGTTCCAGCGCCTCGGCCTGCCGCCGTTCACCTCGCACTGCAGCGGCGTGATCGATACCCTGGTGCAGGCCAAGGAACTCCATCCGGGCAAGCGCAACTCGCTGGACGCGCTATGCGACCGCTACGAAATCTCGAACGCGCACCGCAAGCTGCACGGCGCATTGCTGGACTCGGAGCTGCTGGCCGACGTCTACCTCGCAATGACGCGCGGCCAGAACTCGCTGACCATGGATGTGGCGGTCGAAGCGAGCTCCGGCGGCGAACTGGGCGATGCCGGGCCGCTGGGCGAGATCATCGTGGTGGCAGCCAGTGCCGACGAACTCGCCGCGCACGAAGAAGTCCTGGCCGGCCTGGACAAGAATGTGAAGGGCAGCTGCCTCTGGCGGAATTATTCGCCCGCAGGGGTGACGGCCGAGTGATCCTGTGGCATAATACGCCTCGCTTCGGGAGGTTAGCTCAGGGGTAGAGCACTGCATTCACACTGCAGGGGTCGCAAGTTCGAAACTTGCACTTCCCACCAAGAATTCACAGAGAAAAGACGTTGATTGCGAAAGCGGTCAGCGTCTTTTTTGTTTTCACGGCTGTCCCGCCACGTAGGCCCTGAGGTCGGGCGTAATGGTCCAGGCGTACAGGGAATGGTCGCGCATCCGCACGATCTGCTCGGGCGGCCACTGCCCGCCCATGTGGAAGTCGTGCGACACCACGCGGCTGCCCGGGCGCAGCTGGCGCCATAGCTGCGGCATCAACTTCAGGTTCACCTCGAACAGCAAATACAGCATGACGACCGTGGCCGGGCTGAAATCGGTCGCGAACAGGTCTGCCTGCTGGAAGCGTACTCTCCGCTCCACGCCGGCGCGGCGCGCATTCTTGCGCGCTTCGCGGATGCGCTCGGGATCCAGATCGATGCCGACGCCGCGTGCGCCATGACGCCGCGCTGCCTCGATCACGATGCGGCCGTCGCCACAGCCCAGGTCGTAGACGGTGTCGTCGCGGCCGACCCGGCCCAGCGCCAGCATGCGCCGCACCACATCCGGTGGCGTGGAGACATAGGGCACGACCGGCAGCCGCGCAGCCGCGGCGTGCGGGGGCAGCAGTAGTGCCGGTGCCAATGAGGCACCGGCCAGGGCGGCCGTACCGTGGACCACGCTACGGCGCATTCGCGAAGCCGGCGCGCTTGCGGCCTCATGGGGTGGGGAGGGAAGCTGGCCGGGCACGCGGGAACTCCTGGGTGATCGATCAATACCTCCAAGCTTACCCGATTCGTGCACCGGCAGGCTCAGGATCGTCGTAGATGTACGATGACTGCCCTCCAAGCGGAGCGACCTGCGCATCGCTGCTTGAGTTTGAGAGCAGGCTCTGCTATGTTCTTGTGATCAGTCATCGTACAACATTGCTAGGGATCTCATGAAATACCTGCTTGTGCTGCTGTTCTTGATCTGCGGTCCCGCAAGCTCCCTGGCGCAGGAACGCACCGACAGGTATGGCGTCTACGAGATCGTCCTGAAGGGGCGGGATGCCGGCAATCCCTTCATCGACCTCGAGTTGAGCGCCACCTTCACCAAGGGCGCCGAGAGCTTCAGCCCGGAAGGCTTCTACGACGGCAAGGGCACCTACCGGATCCGCTTCATGCCGACCAGCGTCGGCGCATGGACCTGGGTCACCCGCAGCAACCATCCGGACCTGGACGGAAAGCAGGGCAGTTTTCTTTCCGTCGAGAGCGCCAACAAGGGGCCGGTGCGGGTGGCCAACGTCCACCACTTCGCCCATGCCGACGGCACGCCTTTCTACCCCTTCGGCACCACCATCTATGAATGGGCCTTCCAGCCGGAAGCAAAGAAGCTGCAAACCCTGGCCACCCTGCAGAAACACGCTTTCAACAAGGCGCGCATGCTGGCGGTGCCGCCCTACAAGCCGAACTACCTCAGCGGCCCGGGCAAGCTCACCGAGTTCCCGTTCGTGGGCAGCTCGCGCGCCGACTTCGACTTCTCGCGCTTCAATCCGGTGTACTTCCAGAACCTGGAGCGGGACGTGAAGCGGCTCTCGGATCTCGGCATCCAGGTCGACCTGATCCTGTTCCGGCCCTACGACAAGGGCCAGTGGGGCTTCGACACCACCAGCGACGCCGTCAACCAGCGCTTCGTGCGCTACATGGTTGCGCGCTTCGCGGCTTTCCAGAACATCTGGTGGAGCCTGGCCAACGAGAACAGCTACATCAAGCACCTGAGCGACGAGGACTTCGACCGCTACTTCCAGATCGTCCAGAAATACGACCCCTACGGCCACCTGCGCTCGATCCACAATGCCGACCGCATCTATGACTACAACAAGCCCTGGGTCACGCACGTAAGCCTGCAGTACTACAACGCGGTCAAGGTCTTCGGCGTCTCGCCGCTGCTGCGCGACATCTACCGCAAGCCCATCGTGCACGACGAGATCAACTACGAAGGCAATTCGGCCAGCCGCTGGGGCCAGCTCAGCGGCGAAGAATTGACGCGCCGCTTCTGGATCGCGCTGCTAGGCGGCGCCTACGCCACGCACGGCGAGATCCTTGACAACGGCTGGATCGGCGGCGGCGGTTTCCTGGCCGGCGCCAGCCCCGAGCGGATCGGCTTCCTGCGCAAGATCGTGGAAAGCGGTCCGCCGGAAGGACTCAAGCCGATCGACCAGCTGTTCGTGATGAACGCGGCCGGCAAGGCGGGTGAATACTATTTATATTATTTTGGCGACGAGCGTCTGCGCGAATGGCCCTTCGTGCTGCCGGTCGGCGAACTCAAGAAAGGGATGCGCTTCAAGGTGGACCTGATCGACACCTGGAACATGACGGTCGATCCGGTACCAGGCACCTTCGAGATCGGCGAGCTGACGCGCTACCGCGTCGCCGACAAGGACAAGCGCGTGCTCGCGCTGCCGGGCAAACCCTACATGGCCTTGCGCATCCAGCGCGTCGGCGCCATGCCCACCGGTCCCGGCGCGCCGCTGCCCGGCGCCGCCGCCGACGATTGACGTCTACCAGTTAAGAGAAGCACATGAACTTCAGTATCGATCGCAGCGCCAGGTTGCGCCATGCGTTGGCGGGCCTGGCGCTGTGCCTGCCCGCGCTGGCGGCAGCGCAAGCGCCTGCGCACCCGTTGCACTTTCATTTCGGCAGCCAGCCGGCGCCCGGCGCCATCCAGGTCAAGTGGAAGGCGGACAGCGGCGCGCCCTTGTACGATGCCGCCCTGGGCTACGGTTTCGTCGAGCGTACCGGGGCGCTGCCTGCGCGCACCGTGCACACGAGCGGGATCCGCAGCGATGGCAAGGGCTTCGCGATCAGCGAGCCGGCCTTCGAGGTCGAGAAAGGTTTCGAAAAGGACCATTACAACAACTATGGCATGGCGTTTCGCATCAAGGCGGCCCCGGGCGCCTACGCGATCAGGGTCAACACCACCTCGCCGATCGAGGACACCATCGTCTCGGTGACCGGCATGCAGGCCAGCCGCCTGGGCCCCGGCGTGTTCTGGGATGCGGCCAGCCTGTTGCCGAACAGGACGGTAATCAGCGCACAAGGCAGGCAATGGTCCTATCGCTACGTGAACGGGCGCGGCTTCATCGACATCGAGATCGAGCCGAAGCGCACCGGTACGCCGGTCGGCGTCGAGGACATCGTGCTCGCGCCGATCGCGCCCCAGGTGCGGGAGGCCGGCAGGCTGCCCACCATCTACACGCTGGGCGATTCGACCGTCAAATCCTATACTTTCGACGAGGCGCCGATGAGCGGCTGGGGGCAGGTCGTCGACAAGCTGTTCGACCCGCGCCAGTTCAGGCTGCTGAATTATTCGATGGGCGGGCGGTCCTTTCGCAACGCCTATGCGGAAGGGCGCCTCAATGACCTCTTGATGGACGGCCGTGTCGGCGACATCGTGATGATCCAGTTCGGCCATAACGACGAGAGCCTGGACGAGGCGCGGCGCTTCGGGCGCGGATCGACCGAGGCGATGTACGAGACCTTCTTTACCGAGTTCTACTTGCCGGCGATCCGCGCGCGCGGCATGGTGCCGGTCTTCGTCACGCCGATGTCGCGCGTGAACGGCAACGCGCGACCCGGCGACGTGTTCGTCGATTCCTTCAACAAGCGCCGCTTTCCCGCGCTGATGAAGAAGCTGGGCGCGGCGCATGGGGTCACGGTGGTGGACCTGAACGCGCGCAGCGTCGACTACTACAACGAGGTGGGCGCCACGGGCCTCATGCCGATGGTGATGGCGATCGAGGCCGGCGAGACGCCCGGCAAGACCAACGACGGCAGCTACGCCAACGGCCACCCCGCCAACAAGATCGACGGCACCCATTTCCGCGAGTCGCTGTCGAAACAGTATGCGCGCATGGTCGTCGGTGAACTGGCGCGGCTGGCAGGGCAGGGCGACAGTGTCGCTGCCGGCATCGTTGCCGGACTGCGCAGCGAGGTGCGGGCCGCGATCGCCGCCGGCGACTGGTCGTCGGTCCATCCTGAAACCGCGCGCGACGTCGTGGCCGGCGAAGGCGCGTATTACCGCGACCAGGTCGAGAAGCTGCTGCAACTGCGCATCCTGAGCAAGGATGCGCAAGGCAATTTCAATCCGCAGCAGACCATGCAGACCCGCGAATTCGCCGCGGCGCTCGCCAGGGCGATGGGCCTGCCTGCGGCGAGACTGGCGCAGTACGCCGACGGCCCGCTCTCGCGCGAACTGATGGGCGTGATCCTGCTCGATGCCTACCGCGCCCGCTTCGCCGCCAGGCCGGCCTACATGACCGAGTACAACGGCAAGACCGTGCCGCCGGGCGCGCCCGGCTACGACCCCAACCTCGACAGCGGCGCGCAGGGCGCCATGTACTACCCGCTGGTCGGCTGGGAGCGTTTGCTCGATCGCGGCGAGGTGTCGGCCCCGTATACCGCCAGCTTGAAAGAAGCCTATGAACTCGGCCTGGTGCGCGCGGAGGCAGGGATCCAGCGCGGCCGCATGCTCAATGGCAGCCAGCTCGAACCGAAGGCGCTCGTCAGCCGCGCCAAGGCGGCCAAGGCGCTGTACTTCATGTGGGTGCTGGCGCAGCCGCCGAAAGCAGAGAACGATAATCCGGTTGGATATTGATGAATCTCAATAGATGGTGCATAATACGCGCACTCGGGAGGTTAGCTCAGGGGTAGAGCACTGCATTCACACTGCAGGGGTCGCAAGTTCGAAACTTGCACTTCCCACCAGAATAAGAAAATGCCCGCAACGTGCAAACGTTGCGGGCATTTTTTCATTCTAGGGTCCGGGAAGACGGGCGCGACGGGCGCAATACGCGCCCGTTTCACGTGCTAGGCCCTAGGCGTCACTTGTCCTTCGCGCAGCCAGCTGAACAGCACCGCCATCATGAAGGGCCCCACGAACAGCCCGATCACACCCAGCGTCGACACGCCCCCCAGCAGGCCGAACAGCACCGCCAGGAAAGGCAGGTTGACGCGGTGGCCGATCAGTTTCGGGCGGATGAACTTGTCGACCATGAACAGCTCCACTGCACCCCAGGTGAACAGGCCCAGCGCGGCGCCCGCGTTGCCCTGGCCGAGCAGCAGCAGCGAGACCATGGTGAAGGAGAGCGGCGCGCCGCCGGGGATCAGGGCCAGGTAGCCGGTGATCACGCCCAGCATCGCCGGGGCCGGCGCGCCGGCGACGTAGTAGGCGACGCCCAGCACGATCCCCTCCAGCAGCGCGATCGAGCACAGGCCGAGCGCGGTGCCGCGCACGGACAGGGGCAGGATGCGGCGCAGGTTGCCGTAGTGGTCGGGCAGCAGGCGGCTGCCTGCGCCATCGACGTAGCGCACCACGGCGGGGCCGTGCAGGTAGAGGATGAACAGGGTGAGCAGGGTCAGGAACAGGTACAGGGCATTGGCGAGGATCACCGAGCCCCAGAAGCGCGCCGCGCCCGTCAGGTGCGGCATGACGCCGCCCAGGGTGGACTGGATCAGCGCGTTCAGGCCGCCCGGCACCGCGAGGTGTTCGTTCCACCATTCCAGGATACGCTCGGCCACCACCGGGATGCCGGCCAGCCAGGCTGGCGCCGCCACCCCGACTTCGTTGAGCTCGGCCAGCAGGCGCTGCAGGCCGACCAGCTCGTTGCCGAGCGCCTTGAACAGCAGCAGCGAGGGTCCGACGAAGCACAGCACCAGCAATCCGAGCAGGATGCTGGCGCTGGCCATGCGCGGCAGCCCGCGCGCCTGCAGGCGTTCGTGCAGCGGCCAGGTTATGACCGCCAGCAGGCCGGCCCAGGCCAGCGAGCCGAGGAAGTGCTGCAGCAGCAGCGCCAGTGCGATTGTGAACAGCACCGGCAGCACGAGTGACGAGTAGCGCATCCTGGCCTGGACCCCTTGTTATGTTGTGTTAAGTGTTCAGGCGCGCTGGAGCGCAGCGATGCGCTCCTCGCACGACGGGTGGCTGCTGAACAGCGACATCACGCCGCCGCCGGCGATGCCCGATGCCGCCATGTTCTTCGGCAGCGCGCCGGCGCTGATCCCGCCCAGCCGTGCCAGCGCATCGATCATCGGACGCGGCGTGCCCATG
Organism: Massilia sp. LC238; assembly: GCF_000735635.1. Taxonomy (NCBI): domain Bacteria; kingdom Pseudomonadati; phylum Pseudomonadota; class Betaproteobacteria; order Burkholderiales; family Oxalobacteraceae; genus Massilia; species Massilia sp. LC238. The sequence goes on from NZ_JNNN01000007.1 coordinate 30,499, forward strand.
ATTTGCGCGGCGCCGCGGTCGGCACGGAATTCGCGCTGGCGCGAGAACCAGGCCACGATGATGCTGGCCAGGATACCGAACAGGATATCGCAGACGATGGCGGTGACGGTGTACGCGATGCCCGGGCCGCTGCTTTCCTCGTCCTTGCGCAGGAAGCTGTCCACCGCGTAGGCGACCACGCGCGCCAGGAAGATCACGAAGGTGTTCACCACGCCCTGGATCAGGGTCAGCGTCACCATGTCGCCATTGGCGATGTGCGCGACCTCGTGCGCCAGCACGGCCTCGACCTCGTCCTGCGTCATGGACGTCAGCAGGCCGGTCGATACCGCCACCAGCGACGCGTTCTTCGAGGCGCCGGTGGCAAAGGCATTCGGTTCGCCTTCGTACACGGCGACTTCCGGCATGGCGATGCCGGCGCGCTGGGCCTGGGCCGCCACGGTGGCCATCAGCCAGGCTTCGGTCGCGTTCGAGGGCTGCCCGATCACGCGCGCGCCGGTCGACCACTTGGCCATGGGTTTACTGATCAGGAGCGAGATGAAGGCGCCGCCGAAGCCCATCAGGCCGGCGAAGACGAGCAGGGCGCCGAGGTTCAGGCCGTTGGCGGTGAGGAAGCGGTTGACACCCAGCAGGCTGGCGGAAATGCCCAGCACCAGCATGATGGCAAGGTTGGTGGCGATAAGAAGTACGGTGCGTTTCATGGTTCCGGTATGCGTTGATCGATAGCGGCAGGACGGCTTGGGGGCCGGTCCTGCTCAGCCATAAGGATAACGCACCCGGCTGGTCTGGGAAAAGCGAAGAAATTCGAAGTTTTACTTCATAAATACAGAAGTGCTACCTCTGGGGCGCATGCCCGGCGCCCAGCGGGAGGGCTCAACCGTGCAGGTCTTCGTCCTTGAGGGTGCCGTTGACGTACAGGCGCAGCAGGATCGCGACCGGCGGCGGGACCACGACGCCGGTCTCGAAGCGGCTGCCGCTGGACTGGGTGACGCCGAAGCGGCTCCAGAATTTCTCCTGGCTTTCGCGTTTGCGGATGCGCAGCCGGCGCAGTTCGTGCGGCGCGGCGGGCCAGGGCGCGTTCTGGGGCGCCGGTTCCGCTACCAGGTCTATTCCGACGGTGTCCACACCGAATTCCTCACCCATCTTGCCAGCCATAAGTAATCCCTTTCGTTCGCCCATGTCGATCTCACCTGCGACCGGATGGGCCGCACCAAAGACTTGATCGTAGCCGGAAAGAGATACCCCAAGGCTCACGAAAAATCACGACCATGCACTTTTTGTAAATTGAACTTTTGGCACAGGGGCCAACGGCGGCGCGAACTCGGGTATGATCTGGAAGTTGCTTTTTGTCATCATATTGGAATGTCCACCCGCCCGGCGATGAATACCAAGACCGACCCGGCCAGCGCTGCTGCGAGCAGTTTCGCCACGCGCGCCGTCAACCTCGTCAACTCCGGCCTGATCGTGCTCGACGCCGGCCACGAAATCGTCCTGTGGAACGGCTGGATGGTGCCGCGCTCCGGCTATGCCGCCGCGCGGGTGCGCGAGCGTTCCTTGTTCGAGGTCTTCCCGGAACTGCGCGGCTCGCGGGTCGAGTCGGCGGTGCTGGCAGCCCTCACCGAGGAGACCGCGACCACGATCCCGGCCTCGAGCGGCCGGGCCCCGTTCCCGCTGCGCGAGGCGGGCAGCTTCGATGGGGCGCGCATCGAGCAGGCGGTGAGCGTGACGCCCTTCAGCGAAGGCGGCGAACGCTTCTGCCTGGTCGAGATCCGCGATGTCAGCGGCGCCGCCGACCGCGAGCGGCGCCTGCTCGACCACGCGGAATCGCTGCGCGCCCGTTCCTATGTGGACGGCCTGACCGGCATCGCCAACCGCCGCCATTTCGACGTCGCCCTCGACCGCGAGCTGCGCCGCGCCCAGCGCAACGGCGGCGCGCTGTCGCTGGTCCTGATGGACATCGATTCCTTCAAGGCCTACAACGACCACTTCGGCCACCAGGAGGGCGACGCCTGCCTGAGCACCGTGGCGCAGGCGCTGGCCGCGATGTGCAAGCGCCCGGCCGATGTCGCCGCGCGCTACGGCGGCGAGGAGTTCGCGGCGATCCTGCCGGACACCACGATCGAGCAGGCGCGCGCCCATGCGAACGCGATCCGCGAACACGTGGCTTCGCTGGGTTTGCCGCATGCGCCGGCGGCGGTCCGTCCTTATGTGACCCTGAGCATCGGGGTGGCCGGCTTCGAGCGCGGCCGCGCCATCGAGCCGGCCCAGCTGATAGAGGCGGCCGACAAGGCCCTCTACGCTGCCAAGCGCGGCGGACGCGACCGGGTGGTGGTCGACGGCGACGTCGCGGCCGCGGCCGTCCTGTCCTGTCAGATTCGATAGCGCCAGGTCCGGCCGGCGTCGTGTACACTCGGATCGCCAGGCCTGCGCCGTGCCTGGTGCGGACATGAAGGGATTTGAATGGCTCCTATGCTGATCGGCCATTACCAACCAACGCTGGTGCTGCTCTCGATCCTGGTGGCGATCTTCGCCTCGTACACGGCCCTGAGCCTGTCGATGCGGGTCAAGCAGTCGCACGGCCATGCGCCGCATGCCTGGATGGCGGGCGGCGCCTTCGCCATGGGCAGCGGCATCTGAGCCATGCACTTCATCGGTATGCTGGACTTCCGCCTGCCGATGCCGCTCGCCTACGATCCCCTGATCACCTTCATCTCCTGGCTGCTGCCGGTGGTCGTGTCCGGGATGGCCTTGTGGCAGCTGCGCCACCGCGAACTCTCCGTGCGCCACCTGGCCTGGGGCGCGATCCTGATAGGCCTCGGCATCAATGCCATGCACTACACCGGCATGGCCGGCATGCGCATGGACCCGGCCATCCGCTACGATCTCTGGCTGTTCGCCGCCTCGGTGGCGATCGCCATCGGCGCCTCCGCCGGCGCGCTGTGGATCGGGTTCCGCCTCAACGAGAACGTCAGACATCCGCGCCTGCTGCAGCTGGGCGCCGCCGTCGTCATGGGCGGCGCGATCGCGGGCATGCACTACACCGGCATGGCCGCGGCCCACTTCGATGCCGCCAGCGTCTGCCGCGCCGCCGACAACGGCGTCAACCAGGACCACCTGGCCATCCTGGTCGCCGTGGCCAGCTTCGCGGTGCTCAGCATCGCGCTGCTGGCGGCGGTGTTCGATACCCGCCTGGAGTCGCGCAACCGCACCCTGGCGGCCTCGCAGGAAGCGGCCGTCGAGCGCCAGGAGCTCTACCTGCGCGAGCAGAAGGCGCGGGTCGAGGCCGAGCACCTGAGCCAGCTGAAGGACGAATTCCTGGCCACCCTGTCGCACGAACTGCGCTCGCCGCTCAATGCCATGCTGGGCTGGTCGCAGCTGCTGCTGCAGGGCCATCGCGACGAGGCCATGCTGCGCCGCGGCCTGGACCTGCCGCGGCGGCGTCGCCCGGCCCGGTCGACCAGCCGGCCGGCCAGGCGGGGGGCGGCCTGGCCGGGCTGACGCTGCTGGTGGTGGACGACGAACCCGATTCGCTGGAACTGGTGCAGCAGGTGCTGGCCGAGAGCGGCGCCCGGATCGTGACCGCGACGGGCGCGGCGGATGCCCTGCGCATGCTCGAGCGCCACCGTCCCGACCTCCTGATCAGCGACATCGGCATGCCCCTGATGGACGGCTTCGAGCTGATCCGGCAAGTCCGGGCCGAGCGTGACAGGACCCTGGCCGGCGTGCCGGCGATCGCGCTCACCGCCTTTTCGCGCCGCGAGGACCAGCAGCGCGCCTTGGCGGCGGGCTTCGACGAATACCTGGCCAAGCCGCTGCGGCCGGCGGAGCTGTTGCAGACGGTGGTGGGAATGGCGGGGTGCAGCGCCCTGAGCCGCTCGGCCTAACCGGCCGGGTGCAAGTGCAGGTCGGGCAGCACCAGGTGCAGCTGCAGTTTGCGCTCCAGGCCCGGGTTCGCGCCCGCGGCCTCCACGCCCTCGACGATGAAGGCCCGGTTGCGGCCCGCCTCCTTGCCCTTGTAGAGCGCGCGGTCCGCCAGCGCGATCGCCTGCTCCCAGCCAAAAGCTTCGCTCGATCCGAGCGGCAGCGAGACTGCGCCGGCGGTCGCACTCACCGAGAGGGCGGTGCCGTCTTCCAGCAGCACCGGCGTGCTGGCGATGGCATTCAGGATGCGCTGCACCAGCAGCGGACGCCGGGCTTCGCTCACGCCCTGCGAATACACCAGGAATTCCTCGCCGCCCCAGCGCAGCACCATGTCCGTGTCGCGCACCACGCCGTTCAGGCGGCGTCCCACCTCGACCAGCACCGCGTCGCCGGCGGCATGGCCGTGCTGGTCGTTGATGCGCTTGAAGTGGTCGATGTCGAGCAGCGTGAAGCAGTCGTCGCTGGCTGCCTGCTGGGCGCGCATGCGGTCGACGAAGGAACGGCGGTTGTACAGGCCGGTAAGCGGGTCGTGCGCCGAGCGGTGCGCCAGTTCGGCGTTCAGTTCGGCCAGGCGCAAGCTGGTCGCCTGCGACTTCCGGTACAGCATGAACACGAAGGCGGACAGCAGCAGGGCGATGCCGGCGCCGAGCGAGGCCAGGGCCAGGCGCAGGTTGCGGTTGTCGATCTCGGCGTCCTTGACCGCGTTCTCCTGGCGCAGGCGGTCGATCTGGGCGGCGCGCTGTTTCGCATTGAACTGTTCCTGCAGCGCGGCGAAGGCCTTGTCGCGGCGCTCCAGTTCCAGCGATTCCTGGATCTTCTCGCGCTCGCGCACCGTCTGCAGCGCCTGCTTGTGCAGGCCGGCCCGTTCCAGGGCTTCGCCCTTCTCGGCCAGGATGTTCGACACCGCCAGCATGGCGCCGGCCTTGCGCAGCTCCTGCGTGGTGCGGTCGATGTGGACCGTGCCTTCGGCCATCCGGCCCTGGCCGAACAGCGCGAAACCGAGGTTGGCATAGACCATCTGGATGATGCTCTGGTCGGTCACCGCCTCGGACAGCGCCACGGCGGCGCGGGCGGCGCGCTCGGCCTCGACCCAGCGCTGGGCCCGCAGGTAAGCGTCGGAGACGTTGCCCAGTACGCTCGCCTCGATCCAGCGCAAGTCGTGCTTGCGCGCCAATGCCAGCGCGTGCTCAAAGGCGGCGTGCGCCTGCGGCAGCTGGCGCAGGGTGACGTAGGCGCGGCCGTCGAGGAAGTACATCAGGGCTTCGACCCGCGGCGGGAGTTCCTCGCCGGCGCGCGCCTCGCGGTAGGCGCGCGTGGTGTCGAGGGCCTTGACCGGGTCGCCGCTGTTCACGTACAGGCGCGCCAGGGCCAGGCGCAGGTCGGCTTCGCGCGGACTCCACAGGGTCGGTGTGCGCTGCACCAGTTCGAGGGCGTGCAGGTAGTGCGCGAGGGCGCGGTCGTGCTGGCCGGTGGTGTTGTAGATCGCGCCATACGCCGTTTCGGCGTTCGCGGCGAACTCGGTGCTGTGCAGCTCGCGGTACTCGGTGTTCAGGTTTTCCAGCAGGGCCATCGCGCCGGCCGGGTCGTTGTCGTTGAGCCGCTTGTGGACCCGCCCCAGGCTGGCCAGGGCCAGCTGCAGGGCGTCCCCCTCGCGCGTGGCGAGCCGGATGATGCGTTCGTCGACCGCATAGCTGTCCGCCAGCCGGCCGGCGTCGATATGGATGCGGCGCAGCAGGCGCAGGTAGGCGACGTGGAGGGCATAGGGCGCTCCCTCGGTGAACGCGGGCGCTTCCGCCAGCAGGCGCGCGCGTGCATCGGGATTGCTGCGCTCGGCCAGCTGGCCCAGCTCGCGCAGGCGCAGCTCCGCCGCGACCGGGCCTGCGGCCCCGGCATGCGCGCCCGGGACCGCGGCGGCGCAGGCCAGCGCCAGCAGCAGGGCGGGCAGGGGCCGGCGCCAGGTGCGCATCGCCTGGGGTGATGCCTGTCGAGTCGTCATGGTGCGCAGCTGCAGCAAAAGAGGGGGTGCGTGGAAGGGCCGCAGGGCCCGGGCGCCGCCGGCCGCGGCGACAGGAAGATTATGTTCTGTTGACTTGTGGAAATCAAGCAGCGCCGCGCGGCCAGGACGAATACGCAACGGTCGTGGTTTTTTGATTGAAACAAAAGAATTATTCGGTTTTCATTACTTTACTTTGATTCCGACTAGCAATCTGGTGATAATGTCACGTCTGCGGCTTCGGGCAGGAGCGGAAGCGGCAAGAGGCGAGAGTCGGTTCACGGGTCGGGCATGCGGTCTAAGCGGCCGGATGGCGAGCACGCAAGGCATACGGTGCAGCGGCAAACACAAGACGCGGAACCAAACTATTTTTGATTGGAGAACAAGTAGTGAGTCTTTTCAGAACCAAAAATCTTGACACGATGGTCGCGGCGGCCCAGAAGCCGGGCGGCCTCAAGAAAGTGCTGGGTCCGTTCGACCTCGTGTTGATGGGCATCGGGGCCATCGTCGGCACCGGCATCTTCGTCCTGACCGGCACCGGCGCCGTCACCGCCGGTCCGGCCCTCACACTGTCCTTCATCATCGCCGCAATCGCCTGCGGCTTCGCCGCGCTCTGCTATGCCGAATTCGCATCGAGCGTACCGGTGGCCGGCTCGATCTACACCTACAGCTACTTCACCCTGGGCGAGATCGTCGCCTGGATGATCGGCTGGGACCTGCTGCTCGAATATGGGCTCGCCACTTCGGCGGTCGCGGTCGGCTGGTCGGGCTACTTCCAGTCCCTGCTCAAGGGTATCGGCATCGTCCTGCCGGAAGCGCTGCGCGCGGCCCCGGGCGCCCAGCCGGGCGTGAACACCCTGTTCAACCTGCCCGCTTTCCTGATCATGATGTGCCTGACCTTCCTGCTGTCGCTCGGCGTGCGCGAGTCGGCGCGCCTGAACAACATCATGGTGATCATCAAGACCGGCGTCGTGATCCTGTTCATCGTCGTCGGCGTCAACTACGTCAAGCCCGACAACTGGCAGCCCTTCATGCCCTTCGGCGCGGGCAGCGTTCTGAGCGCCGCGGCGCTGGTGTTCTTCGCCTTCATCGGCTTCGACGCCGTGACCTCGGCGGCCGAGGAAGTCAAGAATCCGGCGCGCGATCTGCCGATCGGCATCATCGGTTCGCTGGCCGTGTGCACCGTGCTGTACGTGGCCGTGGCGGCGATCATGACCGGCATCGTGCCCTACATGCAGTTCGAAGGCGTCGACCACCCGGTCTCGCTGGCGCTGCAGGTAGCGGGCCAGGACTGGGTCGCCGGCTTCGTCGACCTGGCCGCGATCCTGGGCATGAGCACCGTGATCCTGGTGATGGCCTACGGCCAGACCCGCATCCTGTTCGCCATGTCGCGCGACGGCCTGCTGCCGGCCAAGCTGTCGGAAGTGCATCCGAAGTACGGCACCCCGTACTTCGCCACCTGGATGGTCGGCATCATCTTCGGCCTGATCGCCGCGCTGGTGCCGCTCGGCGTGCTGGCCGAGCTGGTCAACATCGGCACTCTGGCCGCGTTCTCGCTGGTCTCGGTGGCCGTGATCATCCTGCGCAAGAAGCGTCCGGACCTGCCGCGCGCCTTCCGCTGCCCGGGCGTGCCGGTGATTCCTGCGCTGGCCATCATCTTCTGCCTGGTCCTGATGTCCTTCCTGAGCTGGCACACCTGGGTCGCCTTCGGCATCTGGATCGCGATCGGCCTGGCCGTGTACTTCCTGTACGCCCGCCAGCGCTCGCTGCTGCACAAGCAGTAAGTCCGCGCTAGCACGATCATGAAGCGCCCGGTCCACGCGAGTGGCCGGGCGCTTTCCGTTCCGCCTTCCATTCGTCCTCCGTGGTAAGCTTGCCCGCAGTTCCACTAACGGAGAATGCTTCCATGAGCGCCATCGTGCTCGGCAAGGGTGACGCCCTCCTGATCGTCGACCTGCAGAACGACTTCCTTCCCGGCGGCGCGCTGGCCGTGCCGCGCGGCGACCTCGTCATCGCCCCGATCAACGCGCTGATCGACCTGTACCACGAGCGTGGCCTGCCCATCTACGCCTCGCGCGACTGGCATCCCGAGGACCATTGCTCGTTCACGGCCCAAGGCGGACCCTGGCCGCCGCATTGCGTGGCGGCCACCGAGGGCGCCCTGTTCAGCGAGGTCCTGCAGCTGCCCGAGGAGGCGATCGTGATCTCCAAGGCCCTCACGGCGGCCGAGGATGCCTACTCCGCCTTCAACGGCACCGGCCTGGCGCGCAGCATGCTTGCCGACGGCATCACCCGGCTGGCGGTGTGCGGCCTGGCCACCGACTACTGCGTGCTCAATACGGTGCTGGACGGGGTCGAGGCCGGCTTCGAGGTGCTGCTGGCGCTCGAGGCGACCCGCGCCGTCGAAGTCAAGCCCGGCGACGGCGACCGCGCCATCGCGCGCATGCTGGCCAAGGGCGCGGTGCCGGTGCGGCTCTCGGCCGGCCAGCTGGTGGCCGACGTGGCGCTCGGCGCCCGGCTCTAGGTACGGCCTGGCCCGCTTGCCCTGCTATGCGCGCCAGCGCACGGTGCGGCCCCGCCAAAGGCCGTAGCCTGCCGGTTCCTGCCTGCCACCCGGCGGGCCCACCAGCAAGGGGAATCGAATGGCAACGGTCGGCGACTTCCTGCTCGAACGCCTGCGGCAATGGGGCGTGCGGCGCATCTTTGGCTATCCAGGCGACGGCATCAACGGGATCATGGCCGCCTTCGGGCGCCAGGACGCCCTCGAGTTCATCCAGACCCGGCACGAGGAAATGGCGGCCTTCATGGCCTGCGGCCACGCCAAGTTCACCGGCGAGGTCGGCGTCTGCCTGGCCACCTCGGGACCGGGCGCGATCCACCTGCTGAACGGCCTCTACGACGCCAAGCTCGACCACCAGCCGGTGGTGGCCATCGTCGGCCAGCAGAAGCGCGGCGCGCTCGGCGCCAGCTACCAGCAGGAAGTCGACCTCGTCAGCCTGTTCAAGGACGTCGCCGGCGAGTACGTGCAGATGGCAACGTCGAGCGAACAGGTACGCCACCTGGTCGACCGCGCGGTGCGCATCGCCCTCAGCGAACGCTGCGTTACCTGCATCATCCTGCCGAACGACCTGCAGGAGGAAGACGCGGTACCGAACCCGCCGCGCGAGCACGGCTACACCTTCAGCGGGATCGGCGCCGGCAGCCGCGCCCTGGCGCCGCCTGATGAGGCGCTGCGGGCAGCGGCCGCGATCCTGAATGCCGGCAGCAAGGTGGCGATCCTGGCCGGGGCGGGCGCCCACGGGGCCCATGACGAACTCGCCGAGGTGGCCGAACTGCTGGGCGCCGGCGTGGCCAAGGCCCTGCTGGGCAAGGCCGTGCTGGCGGACGAGCTGCCCTTTGTCACCGGATCGGTCGGCATCCTCGGCACCCGGGCCAGCAACGCCATGCTGCAGGATTGCGACACCCTCCTGATGGTGGGCTCGAGTTTCCCCTACGCCGAATTCCTGCCGCCCGAAGGGCAGGCGCGCGGCGTCCAGATCGACATCGACGGCCGCATGCTGGGCCTGCGCTATCCGATGGAGGCCAACCTGATGGGCGACGCCAGGGCCACGCTGCGCGCCCTGATTCCCCACCTCGAACGCAAGGAGGAGCGCGCCTGGCGCCGGAAGATCGAAGCCGATATCGTGGACAGCCGGCGCCAGCTGGCGCAGAAGGCCCTGGAGCCGGCCAAGCCGGTCAATCCGCAGCGTGTGTTCACCGAACTGTCGCCGCGCCTGCCGGAGGGCGCGATCCTGGCCGGGGACTCCGGCTCGGTGGCGGCCTGGTATGCGCTGCACCTGCAGCTGCGTCCCGGCATGCTGGCTTCGCTGTCCGGCACGCTTGCGACCATGGGTTCGGCCGTGCCCTACGCGCTGGCGGCCAAGATGGCCCATCCGGACCGCCCGGTGATCGCGCTGGCCGGCGACGGCGCCATGCAGATGAACGGCATCAACGGCCTGGTGTCGGTCGCCTGGCACTGGCAGCACCGCCGCTGGCCGAACGCGGCCTTCGTCGTGCTGGTGCTGAACAACCGCGACCTGAACTTCGTCACCTGGGAACAGCGCGGGATGCAGGGCGAACCGAAGTTCCAGCCGTCGCAGCTGCTGCCCGATTTCTCCTACGCCGACTATGCGCGCATGCTCGGCCTGGCCGGCGAGCGCATCGAGGATCCGGAACAGCTGGGGGCGGCCTGGGAGCGGGCCTTGGGGAGCGACAAACCCTTCGTGCTGGAAGCGGTGGTGGACCCGAACATCCCGCCGCTGCCGCCGCAGACAGTCGAGAAGCAGCGCGAGCAGTACGAGGAGGCGATCGGAAAGGGCGACAGCGAGGCGGCGGATGTGCGGCGCGGCGCCGATGCGCAGTCCGATTCTTGAACATTTGGTAAGATTTTGGCTGACCCGTTTTTGTATTTTTGTAATCCCTTTCTTACACATTCACAGCGCCGCTACCGATTCTGTGTACATGGCCCAGGCCGGATAATGTTGCAATCGTCCCAAGAGACCAACAATGCCATCCGAGACCATGAATTCGATGCTGTTAGCAGAGACTACCGATGTCGCAGTAAGCCGCGTTCCCGCCACCCGGGAACGCGCGAAGCCGCTGTACTTTTCGCTGTACCAGAATCCGCAAGCACATCTGGACGAGGCGCGTGCCTATGTCGCCGACCAGGTCGCCGCCGTGCAGGCGCTGCCGGCCGACCTGCCGTCGACCATCGCCGAGCTGCCGGCCTGGGTCGAGGAGCGCACCGATGCCGTCGGCGCCCAGTACCGCGAGTACCTGGCCGCGCGCAAGAACGGCGCGCCGCGCCGCTATTTTTCATGCCGCGCGCACGCCCTGTACTTCATCAAGGCGGTGGCCCCGACCAAGCTGGTCGACGGCGCCTGGCTCTACGGCCTGCTCAAGCACTGGGACAACCCGGCCTACCACGAGCTGATCAAGACCTACCTGGAAGAGCTGGGCGAGGGTGCACCAAGCAAGAACCACGTCACCATCTACCGCAAGCTGCTGGCCACCCACGGCTGCGAGGGCTGGGAACACCTGGATGAGGATCACTTCGTGCAGGGCGCGATCCAGCTCGCGCTCGGCCACAATACCGAGCACTTCCTGCCCGAGGTCATCGGCTACAACCTCGGCTACGAGCAGCTGCCGCTGCACCTGCTCATCACCTCGTACGAGCTGAACGAATTCGGCATCGACCCGTATTACTTCACGCTGCACGTCACCGTCGACAATGCCGCCAGCGGCCATGCCCAGAAGGCGGTGCAGGCCCTGACGCAGCTGATGCCGCGCGTGGGCGACCGCGAAGCCTTCTATCGCCGCGTGCTGGACGGCTACTGCCTGAACGACATCGGCGCCAGCACCACCTCCTGCATCGCCGAGTTCGACCTGCAGGCCGAACTGGTGAACATCCTTGCCGCCAAGAGCGGCGTCGGCAAGAACATGCACTCGGATTACTGCCGCGTCGCCGGCCGCTCGGTCAACGACTGGCTGGCCACGCCATCGCAGATCCCCGACTTCCTGGCGGCGCTGGAAAAGGCCGGCTGGATCAAGCGTGGCGAAGAGGCAGAGCACAGCCGCTTCTGGCGCCTGGTGCACGGCGAGAAGGCCGAGATGTTCGGCGTTTTCAACGCCTATGAACAGCAGGTGCTGCGCGACTGGATCCAGTCGGCCCCGGGCGGCGAGCGCGCCGAAGGACCGCGCCTGCTCACCTGGCGCGCACGCCAGCGCACCCTGGACAACCTCGGCGAGCACGCGGACCGCAGCGCGCATTTCCCGGAACGGGGCCTGATCCGCCGCCATCCACGCCTGGAAGCGCCGGACAACGAACTGCGCCTGCTCGAGGAGAAGGTGGCCGGGGCTGCCGGCAAGCAGGAAGCGATGGAACTGCTGGGCGCCCTGATGTCGCCCGAGGTCCACCACACGGCGGCCGGCCTGATGGCTACCCGCATGTACACGCGGCTGTTCGACGCTTGAGGCCGCCGCCACCGGAATTCCCGCGCGCCGGCCACAGCCGGCGCGCTCAATAATTATTACAAGGATCTATTCGTGCAAATCCTGGAACAGCGCTTCCTGCGTGGACCCAACGTCCACGCCGACTCTCCCTGCCTGCTGAGCGTGATCGACCTGCAGGACCTGTATGGCATCTCCTCGAAAGACATCCCAGGCTTCAACGACGCCCTGCTGGGCGCGCTGCCTTCGCTCGCCAGACAGATCCTGCCGATCGGCCAGCGCGGCGGCTTCGCCCAGCGCCTGCGTGAAGGCACCTACCTCGGCCGCGTGATCGAGCAGGTGACGCTCGAGCTGCAGACACTGGCCGCAGGCGAGTCGACGTCGCCGGCCAGCTACGGGCGCACGCGCCCGGTTGCCGGCCGTCCCGGCGTATTCCGGATCGTCTGTGCTTACCAGTCCGAGAAGCTGGTGCAGCCCGCGTTCCAGCTGGCGGTGGACCTGGTCACCGCGTTTGGTAACGAGGAAGACTTCGACCTGGCCCCGCGCCTGGACGAGCTGCGCTCGGTCGCCGCGCGCCACGCCATCGGCACCAGCACTGCGGCGGTGCTGGCGGCGGCGCACGAGCGCGGCATACCGACCCAGCGCATTACCGAGGACGCCAACCTGTTCCTGCTGGGCTGGGGCGTCAAGCAGAAGCGCCTGCAGGCCACCACCACCGGCGACACCAGCTTCATCGCGGTGAAGATCGCCAGCGACAAGCAGCTCACCAAGACCCTGCTCAAGGAAGCGGGCGTGCCGGTGCCAGAAGGTTCGGTGGTCACCTCCGCCGAGGATGCCTGCCGGGCCGCCGCGCGCATGCGGGCGCCGGTCACGCTCAAGCCGCTCGATGGCAACCAGGGCAAGGGCGTCACGGTCGACTGCCGCGACGACGAGCAGGTGAGCCGCGCCTTCGAGTTCGCGCGCCAGTACGGCCGCCGCATCATCGTCGAGCGCTTCGTCGAAGGCCGCGACTACCGCGTGCTGGTCGCCGGCGGCCAGGTGGCGGCAGCCTCGATGCGCCGTCCGGCCCACGTGGTCGGCGACGGCCTCGCCACCGTGCGCGAACTGGTCGAGCGCGAGAACGAGAACCCGGCGCGCGGCTCCGGCCACACCAACATCCTGACCAGGATCGCGCTCGACGACCATGCAGCCGACATCCTGCGCAAGCAAGGCTTCGACTTCGACAGCGTGCTGCCGGTCGGCGTCACGGCCGAACTGCGCGGCAACGCCAACCTGTCCACCGGCGGCACCGCCGAGGACGTAACAAGCCTGCTGCCGGAATCGACGCGCCTGCTGTGCGTCAGGGCCGCCGCCAAGATCGGCCTGGACGTGGCCGGCATCGACATTGTCTGCCGCGACATCGCGCTGCCGCTCGAGGCCCAGCGCGGCGCCGTCATTGAGGTCAACGCCGCGCCCGGCATCCGCATGCACCAGTACCCGAGCGCGGGCGAGCCGCGCGACGCCGGCGACGCCATCGTGCAGGGGCTGATGGGCGGCTCCGACGGCCGCATCCCGCTGATCGCCGTGACCGGCACCAACGGCAAGACCACCACCACGCTCCTGATCGCCCACACGGTGCGCCTGGCGGGCAAGGTGACCGGCGTGACCACCACCGAAGGCGTCTTCATCGACGGCAAGCAGGTGGCAAAGGGCGACTGCACCGGCTACTGGTCGGCGCGCACCGTGCTCGGCTCGCCCGACGTCGAGGTGGCGGTGCTGGAGACGGCGCGCGGCGGCATCCTCAAGCGCGGCCTGGCCTTCGATCGCTGCGACGTCGGCGTGGTGCTGAACATCGCCGCCGACCACCTCGGCCTGGATGGCGTCGATACCGTGGAAGACCTGGCCCAGGTCAAGGCGGTCGTCGCCACCTCGGCCTCGCGCGCCGTGGTGTTGAACGCGGAAGACCCGCTGTGCGTGGCGATGGGACGCCGCGCCAAGCCGGAAGCGGAGATCGTCTACTTCTCGATGGACCCCGAGAATCCGGTGTTCCTGCAGCACCTGGAAGACGGCGGCCGCGGCGTCTACCTGCAGGACAACGCGGTGGTGGTCGCCGACGGCAACCTGCACCAGGAACTGGTGCGGGTCGAAAGCATGCCGTTGGCCTTCGGCGGGCGCGCCCGTTTCAACATCGCCAACAGCCTGGCAGCGGCGGCGGCCCTGATGGCTTCCGGCTTCAGCAACCTGCAGATCGCCACCGGCCTGTCTACTTTCGTGTCGAACGGCCGCACCAATCCGCTGCGCACCAATATGTTCGACATCCGCGGCGTGACCGTGATCGTCGACTACGCGCACAACCCGGCGGCCTACAAGGCGATGGCCGAGATGGCGCGCGCCCTGCTGCCGGGACAGCTGGTGGGCATCGTCACCGCCCCGGGCGACCGCCGCGACGAGGACCTGCGCGAGGTCGGCCGGGTGTGCGGCGCGCGCTTCGACGAGCTGGTGGTGTACGAGTCGCAAAACCGCGGGCGCGCGGTGGGCGAGGCGGTGGACCTGATCCTCGACGGCGCGGAAGAAGCCGCCGGCATAAGCGACACGCTGCACCGGGTGATCGAGGTGGGTGAGGCGATCCGCCACGGCCTGAGCCTGTGCCGTCCCGGCGACGTGCTGGTGTTCGCCTGCGGCTCCTCGCTGCAGGTGTTCGTGGATGCCTTGCGGGTCAATGATCCGGAGAGCGCGGACCTGGTGGCGGCGCAGGTTTGAGACCCGCGCCAACGAAACAGCGGCCTGCGGGCCGCTTTTTTGTTGGGGTCAGGTCTGACATTGAGACACGGCCTGAGCAATACACCTCGGTAACGCTCGAGCTCGTGTCCGAATGTCAGACCTGACCCCGGGTTGTCAGGTCAGAAGAAGAACTGCAGCGCCAGGGTCCAGACGTTGGGCTTGAGGACGTCCGGCTTTCGCATGGGCAGGCGCTCGTACTCGAGCGTGACGGCGGCGTTCGGGGTAATCGAGTACTGCAGGCCGAAGGCGCCATAGGCGCCGGTGTCGGTCTTCTTGCCGAGCGCGCCTGGGGCCGGCGGCGGCAGGGCCGGGCGGCGGGTCTGGGCCACGCCCACCTTGCCGTAGGCGCTCAGTTTCTCGGTCAGCGGGATGCTGGGCTTGACGGCAATGTACATGCCATAGCCGTTCTTCAGGTCGACGGCGCCGCCTTCGACCGCCAGGCGCTTGCCGAACTGGTAGCCGCCGAAGACCTTCGGGCTGGCCTTGGTCGCCGCGCCGACGTAGTCGACGCCGGACACCGCCACGCCGGCATAGGCTTGCCCCGCGCCGGCGCGCACCGGCTCGGCAGCCTGGACGGCGCCGGCGAATGCCATGCCTGCGAAGAGAACGGCCAACACTTTCTGCATACCTTTTCCTTCCGAATTCGAGCCGGTCCGCTGTCGTGAGGAGCGGGCCGGGTTACGGATGAGCAAGGTAACAGTTGAATGCACGCATTAAAATAGCAATTTGTAACTAATTGCAAAAGTTTGGCGCATTCATGGCCAAGGATTTATCAGTTTAAGTAATGCTTAAGCAAAACGCCCCGTACAGGGGCGTTTTGCGTGGACTCGGGGGCGCGGGAGTCAGATCGCTTCCGCCTCGATCCTGCGCGCCAGTTCCGGCTTGTCCGGACGCAGGGCATCGGTCAGTTCCGACAGCGTGGTGCCGCAGCCGAAGACCAGCACGTCGCCCGGCTGGCACAGCGACAGGCCATGGCGGATCGCCTGGTGCGAGGGCAGTACCACGCTGAGCGAATCGTCGGCCAGATTGCCCAATTTCGCGCCGCGCACCAGCAGGGCGGCGGTTTCGCCATCGGCGCGGCCGCGGTTCTCGGTCTCGTACACCACCAGGTCGTCGAAGCCGGCCGCACAGGTGCGTCCGATGTCGACCAGGTCGGCGTCGCGGCGGTCGCCCGGCGCGGCCACCACGCCGACCAGGCGGCCGGCGCTCAGGGCGCGCGCGCTTTCGGCCAGCGCGGCGTAGGCGGCGCAGTTGTGGGCGTAGTCGACGATCACGGTCACGCCATCGACGTCGAACACGTTCGAGCGCATGGGGTTGTGCTTGGCGTCCGAGACGAAGCTGCGCAGGCCCTCGGCGATCTCGAGGTTGCCGAAGCCGTGGGCGGTGAGGGCCGCCGCCGCCGCGAGGGCATTCGCGATGTTGTAGCGCGCTGCCCCGCCCAGCGAGACCGGCATCTGGCGCGCATCGACCAGTGCCTCGTGGCGTGCGCCGTTGGCCAGCACCAGGGTCTGGTCCTGCAGGTAGACCGCACGCCCGCCGTTTTCCAGGTGGCGCAGCAGGACCGGGTTGTCGGCGTCGAGCGAGAAGTAGATCACTTCGACGCTGTCGCGCAGCTCGCCCGCCATCGCCACGCAGTAGTCGTCCTCGGCATTGAGCACCACCGCGCGCGAGGCGCGCTGGGCCACCACCGCCTTCACCTTGGCCAGATCGTCGAGGGTCTCGACGCCGTCCAGGCCCAGGTGGTCGCTGGAGACGTTCAGCACCACCGAGACGTCGACGCGGTCATAGGCCAGGCCGCGCTTGAGGATGCCGCCGCGCGCCGTCTCGAGCACCGCGAAGTCGACTTCCGGGCTGGAGAGGACGCTGCGCGCCGAGCGGTAGCCGGTGCAGTCGCCTTTCGTGGTGAGCACGCCGTCGACGTACACGCCCTCGGTGGTGGTCACGCCGGTGCGCAGGCCGGTCTGGCGCACCGCATGGGCGATCAGGAGCGAGGTGGTGGTCTTGCCGTTGGTGCCGGTGATGGCCACGGTCGGAATGCGGCCGTCGCATTCGCCGAACAGGGCGTCGACGATGGCGGCGCCGGCGTCGCGCGGGGTGCCGCGGCTCGGATACTGGTGCATGCGGATGCCGGGCGCCGCGTTGACCTCGATGATGCCGCCTTTCTGCTCGCGCAGGGGGCGGGCGATATCCTGGCACACGATGTCGATGCCGGCGATGTCCAGGCCGATGGTGCGGGCGGCGCGGATGCAGATGTCGCGCGTTTCTTCCGGCAGCAGGTCGGTCACGTCCTCGGCGGTGCCGCCGGTGGACAGGTTGGCGTTGCCGCGCAGGTCGGCCGTCACGCCGCTGGCCAGCACGGTGTCGAATGCATAGCCCTGCTTGGCCAGGGTTTCCTCGGCCAGCGCATCCATCGGGATCTTGGTCAGGATGTTGGTGTGGCCTTCGCCGCGCGCCGGGTTGCGGTTCTCGATCTCGACCAGTTCGCGGATCGTCGAGTGGCCGTCGCCCACCACGCAGGGCGGACGGCGCCAGGAGGCTGCAGCCACCTTGCGGCCGGTGACCAGGACGCGGTAGTCGCGTCCCACTAGATGCTCTTCGACGATGATCTTGCGGCCGTACTTGCGCGCGTGGGCAAAGGCGCGCGCGACTTCCTCCGGCGTGGCGCAGTTGGTGGTCACGCCCTTGCCCTGGTTGCCGTCGAGCGGCTTGACCGTCGCCGGGCCAAACAGGCGCCGCGCGGCGCGCAGCGCTTCCTCCTCGGTCGAGACGGTGCTGCCTGCCGGGACCGGGACGCCGGCCACGTCCAGCAGGGCCTTGGTCAGCTGCTTGTCGCTGGCGATGCCGACTGCGATCGAATTGGTGGCGCCGGTGATGGTGGCCTGCAGGCGCTTCTGGCGACTGCCCCAGCCGAGCTGGAACAGGTTGGCTTCATCGGTCAGGCGCAGGGCAGGAATGCCGCGCCGCAGCGCCGCCTGCACCACGGCATTGGTGCTGGTGCCGATCGCATAGTCTTCCGCAATCTCGCGCAGTGCGTCCAGCGCCTTGGGCAGGTCATAGTCGCGGTCTTCGGCGGCCGCATGGACCAGGTCCAGCGCCACGCGCAGGGCCGCCTCGGCCACCTGTTCGGTTTGGTAGCCGCAGACGACCCGGCGGGTGCGCGGGGCGCCGGCCACCGCCAGGGTCGCGCCAAAGGTGCCGGGAGCACCGGTCAGGCGCTGCAGTTCATTGAGCACCGGCTCGATCGCCTCGACCAGCAGGGCGTCGTCGGCCAGGCGCACGGCGGCGTCCGGCGGCAGGGCCGGCAGCAGCTCGAACAGGCGCGCCGCGAAGCCCGGGGCCTTGGTGAAACCGTCGTCGATGACTGCCATCAGGCAGGGGCTGGCGGCGTACAGGTTGGGACCGCGCAGCATTCGTTTTTCTCTGATTTTCATGAAAGCGGGTTCCGTTTCGTTACATTTTCCAAAAAATCGAGCAGCGGGGGCGGCAGGCCTCGGCCGCCTTCGCTGTCCGCGGCCGGCAAGCGGTAGCTGCTGCCCGCCGGCAGCAGGTGCAGGCGCACGTCGATCAGCTCCGGGGTGTCGCGGTCCTTGATGTCGGCCACGTTGGTGATCATGGTGCGGCCGTCGACGATGGTGACGGCGCCCTGGCCCAGCACCTCGATGCCGACGCCGATGTCGACCACCAGCGCGGTGTCCTCGTCGATGCCGATGCCCTGCAGGTAAGGATTCTGGGCCACCACGCTGAGCAGGCGCGAGAGCCGCTGGCGCTCCGAGAAGTGCTGGTCGATCACCACCCGGTGCAGGAAGCCGAGTCCGGCGCCGAGGCTGACCGATCCCTTCTCGGGATGGAGTTCGACGCGCCCGGTAGCCAGCATGTGGCCGGACATGGCCGAGGCGCCGGCGCTGGTGCCGCCGATGGTCGCGCCGCGAACCTTGAGCGCGACGTGCATCGCGGCGTCCAGGGCGCTGCCGCCGAGCAGGGCCAGCAGGCGCTTCTGGTCGCCGCCGGTCATGAAGATGCCGGTGGCTTCATCCACCTGGCGCACGAATTCCTCGCTGTTGGCGTCCTGGCGGCTGGTCACCTCCAGGTGGCGGCGTTTTTCCACGCCCAGGGAACCGAAAGCTTCGTCGTAGATGCTCCACATCTCGTCGGCGACGGTGCTGGCCGCGGTGATCACGACGATGTTGGCATCCTCGCCACCGGACAGCTCGACGAAGCGCTTGAGGATTTCCATCTCGCGCTTGCGGTCCTCGTGGCCGCCGATGATCACCAGGTGGCCGTTCTTGTGTTGTTGTTCGCTCATCGCTGGGTCATCTTCGAATAGGGCATGTCCTGGTTGCAGTAAGCGCCGGCCTCAGTGCGGGTGACACCGATCAGGCCGATATCCACGTCCTTGTCGAACAGCTCGACGCCGCGCTTGAGCGCCTCCTCGAGCGACATGCCGTGCTCGATCCAGCCGTAGACCGTGCGCGCCAGCAGGTGGCGCACGATGTGTTCGCCGATCCCGCTGGCGGCGATGGCGCCGAGCGAGCCGACATAGAAGCCGCTACCGATGATCGGGCTGTCGCCCACCCGGCCCAGCAGGGAGGGCGCCGAGCCGCCGGTGGAGCAGGCCACGGCAAAGTGGCCGTCCGGCCCGCGCACCACGGCGCCGACGGTGTCGCAGGCCGAGGACTTCGGCAGCTGCAGCGGGGTCTTGTAGTTCCAGAAGCGATCGAACAGGCGGTTGTCGATGCCGGGCATGAGCGGCACCGAGCCGGCCAATTCCTGCATCAGCTTGCGGTGCTCAAGGCGCTGGCGCTCCGAGATGCGCGCGCCGCCGGGCAGGCCGATGGTGCGCGCGAAGCGCTGCGCGCCTTCGCCGGCCAGCATCACGTGCGGGGTGTCGGCGATGGCGCGCGCCAGCTTGACCGGGTTCGCCACGTCGCGCACGCAGGCCACCGTGCCGAGGCGGCCGCGGGTATCCATGATCGCCGCATCCATCTCGATGGTTTCGCCGTCCAGCCCCAGCGTGGCGCCGCTGCCGGCGTTGAAGCGGCCGTCGTCCTCGAGGGTGGTGACCGCGATGATGGCGGCGTCCAGCGCGTCGCCGTTGACTTCCAGCTGCGCCAGCGCGCGGCGCGCGGCCAGGACGCAGCCGTCTTCGTTTTCCGTCGGAGCGCCCGCGCCGCCGTGAACCACGACGGCGCCAGCCTGTTGGAGATTGCTCATGTATTCAGTACGCCTTGTTGTTGTGCGTTGCAAAATGCGTTTTGTTGTCACGCAGTTAAGAACAGCATTATGGACACCGGCGGGCGTGCACCAAATCGGTACAGTTGCCGTGCTTGTGTAAGAAGTTGCTTACAGGGAGCGGCCTGGCGCGCTATACAGGAGGGAAACGCCGCGCAGGGCGCTACGCAGGGCGCGGACCAGCTCGAGGCGTCCCGAGGGCGTCAGATAACGCCCAATCTCGACGTGCACCCCGCGCGCCTCGATCAGCACCAGGGTGCGCATGCCGCTATCGCGCAGGCTGACGCGGGCGTGGCTAGGGTCGAGCTGCACCGTCGACAGCCTGGCGCCGTCGGCACGCTCGACCAGCAGGCACTTAGGCTCCAGGCGGACGCGCTCGTGGTCGAGGGCGTGGCGGCAGTAGTGCAGGAGGGCGGCGCCCAGCGCCCCGGTCTCGAGCAGGGCGAAAGCGAGCACCATCCAGGCGCCGCGCCAGGTGAAGACCAGGGCGATGCCGAGCGTGGCCGTGCACAGCAGCGCATAGACGAGCAGCGCCTGGCGCGGCGTCATCGAGCAGTTGCGCTTCATCAGCCATTCGGCAGGGGCAGGGTCCATGGTCGCTGCTGTCGTCCTGTACATACGGGGTGTGTACGAGTTTGCCACAGACCGGAAAAAGGCATCGCCCGGACGGCGAAAACCGCCGCAGATCTGTTACCATACCGCCCCCTCCATTGATAAGCTTCCTATGGCGCTCGCATGCGGCCTTGATTTCGGCACCTCCAATTCCACCGTCGGCTGGCTCCCCGGCAGCAGCTACCAGGCCGGCGCCAGCGCCTTGCTGGCCCTGGAAGACGGCAAGGCGACCCTGCCTTCGGTCCTGTTCTTCAACGCGGACGACGAGCAGGTGAGTTACGGCCGCGCCGCCCTGGCCGAGTACCTCGAGGGCTACGAGGGGCGCCTGATGCGCTCCCTGAAAAGCCTGCTCGGCACCAGCCTGATCGACGGCCAGACCGAAGTAGGCGGGCGCGCGCTGCCCTTCAAGGCGCTGCTCGGCCAGTTCATTGGCGAAGTCAAGCGGCGCGCCGAACGCCAGGCCGGCCGCGAATTCGGCAGCGCCGTGTTCGGGCGTCCGGTCTTCTTCATCGACGACGACCCGGAGGCCGACCGCCGCGCCCAGGACACGCTGGAGGAAGTGGCCAGGTCGAGCGGCTTCCGCGAGATCTCGTTCCAGTACGAGCCGATCGCCGCCGCCTTCGACTACGAATCCCAGATCGACCGCGAAGAACTGGTCCTGATCGCCGACATCGGCGGCGGCACCTCGGACTTCTCGCTGGTGCGCCTCGGCCCGGCGCGCGCCGGGCGCACCGAGCGGCGCGACGACATCCTCGCCAACGGCGGCGTGCACATCGGCGGCACCGACTTCGACAAGTACCTGAGCCTGGCGAGCGTGATGCCGCTGCTCGGTTACGGCAGCAGCATGCTGTCCGGCGCGGCGATCCCGTCGAGCTACTACTTCAACCTGGCCACCTGGCACACCATCAACCAGGCCTACACGCGCAAGAGCGTCGCCCAGCTGGCCGACCTGGTGCGCGACGCGGCCGAGCCGGCCAAGTTGGTGCGCCTGCAGAAGCTGATCGACGAGCGCGCCGGCCACTGGTTGGCGATCCAGGTCGAAGCGGCCAAGATCGGCCTGTCCGGCAGCCCCTCGCTCACATTGGCCCTCGACCGCCTGGCGCCGCCGGAAACCCTGACCGTGACTCGCGAAGGCTTCGAGGCCGCCATCGGCCAGCTGGTCGACAGCGTCGGCGCCACCGTGCTGCGCCTGTTCCTTGATGCCGGCGTGGAACCCGATGCGGTGGACACGGTCTTCTTTACCGGCGGTTCGAGCGGCGTGTCGCTGCTGCGCGAACGGATCGCGGCGCTGGTGCCGCGCGCACGCAAGGTCGAGGGCGACCTGTTCGGCAGCATCGGCGCCGGCCTGGCGCTCGACGCGCTGCGCAAGTATGGTTAACAGCGATAACAGGAGGACGGAATATGAGTGTGTTTGAACGCCCGATCGTGATGCTCGACTTCGAGACCACCGGCCTGTCGCCCGAAATGGGCGACCGCATCACCGAAGTGGCCGCGCTGCGCATCGTCGGCGGCGAGATCCGCGAGCGCTACGTCTCGCTGGTGAACTGCGGCGTGCGCATCCCGTCCTTCATCACCCAGCTCACCGGGATCACCCAGGACATGGTCGACACCGCGCCGCCGAGCCAGAAGGTGGTGGCCGAGCTGCTCGACTTCATCGGCGGCGACACCCTGTCGGCCCACAACGCCAGCTTCGACGAGAAGTTCCTGAAGGCCGAGGGCTGGCGCATCGGCCGCCCGACCGGACACTGCGGCCTGGTCTGCTCGCTGAAGCTGTCGCGCCGCCTGTTCCCGGGCCTGCCCAGCTACAAGCTCGGCAACCTTTCGAACCGCCTCGGCATCCAGTTCAAAGGGGCGGCCCACCGGGCCGAGGCCGACGCGGAGGTGGCGGCCCACGTGCTGCTGCACGCCGCGCGCCACCTCGGCAGCACGCATGGCCTGCAGCGAGTGGCGCCGGACCTGCTGGTCTCGGTGAACAAGCTGGCCGCCGCCAAGGTCCCCGTCTTCCTGGACAAATACGCCAGCCTCGAGCGCGAGCGCGGCGCCGCCTGAGGCGAGTAACGATCGCTTACTACCACGTCCGCGCATGCATGTGGCATTCCCACGATTGTGCGGACGCAAATCACGCGAGGGTCGCTATCCTTAAAATTTTAACAACGGCGGGTGATTCTCCAAACCCGCCTTGTTGAACGGCCCGAAAGGCCGAAGGGGGTAGGGATGAATCGCCAGAACGACGCCCGCGAGGGACACGAAGTCTTCCAGTGGTTCCTGCCCGCCGCCGAGCGCGGCGATCCTTACGCACAGTTCAACCTCGGCCTGCTCTACAAGCACGGCGATGCCGTCGAGCGCGACGACGTACGCGCGCTCGAATGGATGCAGCGCGCGGCCCGCCAGGGCCTGGCCACCGCGCAGAACCACCTCGGTGCCATGTACTGCAACGGCCGCGGCGGACCGCGCAGCGACGAGCTCGCCGCGCTGTGGTTCGGGCGCGCCGCCGCCCAGGGCGATCCCGCCGCCCAGCAGAACCTGGGCCAGCTCTTCCGCAAGGGTCGCGGCGTCCCGCAGTCGCACGAACTCGCCTTCGGCTGGTTCTACCGGGCTGCGGAGCAGGGCCTGGCCAGCGCCCAGAACCTGCTGGGCGAATGCTACCTGCAGGGGCTCGGTGCGCCGGTCAGCCATCCGCTGGCGATGGCCTGGTTCCGCAAGGCCGCGCGCCAGGGGCACGGCCAGGCCCAGCTCAACCTCGCGCTGATGTACCGCCGCGGTGACGGCGTCGAGGCCGACGACGCGCAGGCCGTGTGCTGGTTCCGCGAAGCGGCGGCAGGGGGCATCACGGTGGCGCAGCGCTTCCTCGGCCTGGCCTATGCCAACGGCCAGGGCGTACCGAAAGACCCGGCGCGCGCCATTGCCTGGCTCGAGCGGGCAGCCGGGCAGGACGACGCCGAGGCGCACTACGGGCTCGGTACGCTGCTGGCGGCCGGCCACGGCAGCGGCGGCGACGAGCGGGCGCTGGAATGCTTCCTGCGCGCGGCCGCCCGCGGACACGTGCAGGCCCAGTACTGTGCCGGCGTCATGTATGCCACGGGGCGCGGCACCCGGCCCGATCCGGCCCGCGCGCTCGACTATTACCTGCAGGCCGCCGAGCAGGGCGCGGCCAATGCCCAGTTCAGCCTCGGGGTCATGTACGCCAAGGGCGAGGGGGTGCCGCGCGACGAGGCGCGCGCCGCTGAGTGGTACCGGCGTGCGGCCCAGCAGGGCGACGCCAGCGCCCAGAACAACCTCGGGGTCCTGTATGCCAACGGCCAGGGCGTGCCGCACGACGACACCCTGGCCAGCTACTGGTACCGGCAGGCGGCCGAGCAGGGCCATGCGCTGGCCCAGTACAACCTGGGCGGCATGGTCAACAGCGGCCGCGGCGTCGAGCGCGACCCGCTGCGCGCCTACATGTGGATGCTGTTGGCCGCCGGCGCCGGCCAGGAAGGCCGGCGCTCGCGCGGCAGCGTGGCCGGCCGGCTGGCCGGCACCGGCGGCACCTGGGCGCGCGCCCTGGCCACCCGGGTCCGGGCCGCGCGCCGCCAGCAGAAGGGGCAGTCGTCCGCGCGCCAGGCTTCCACCCGCCAGGGGTCGAGCGGGCAGGGTATCGCCCGCTAGCGCTGCGGGAAGGCGCTGCCGCGGTCGGCCGCATATGCGAGCCCGGCAATTCGCGTTATGATGGCCGTCGGCGCAAGCCGACCCCATGAATAACTCGAACATGAGAACGACATGACCCTGAGACACGCAACGCTCGTCGCCCTGCTGGCCGCGGCCTTCGGCGCCAATACGGCGCTGGCACAAAGCTGCCCCGCAAACGGCCCCTCCCTGACCTACCCGGTCTCGAAGAAGGTCGATCACACCGACAACTACCACGGCACCACGGTGGCCGATCCCTACCGCTGGCTCGAGGACGCGAACAGCCTTGAAACCAAGGACTGGGTGACGGCGCAGAACAAGGTGACCCAGGCTTACCTGGCGCAGATCCCGCAGCGTGCGGCGATCCGCGAGCGCCTGACCAAGCTGTGGAACTACGAGCGCTACAGCGTGCCGGGCAAGGAAGGCGGCCGCTACTTCTATTCGCGCAACGACGGCCTGCAGAACCAGTCGGTCCTGTACACCCAGAAGAGCCTGACCGACACCCCGCGCGTGCTGCTCGACCCGAATACCATGTCGAGTGACGGCACCGTCGCCCTGGCCGGCGCCGCCGTCAGCCCGGACGGCAAGCTGCTGGCCTACAGCACCGCCGCATCGGGTTCGGACTGGAACGAGATCCGCGTGCGCGACGTCGACACCGGCAAGGACCTGGAAGACCACATCAAGTGGGTCAAGTTCTCCAGCACCGCCTGGACCAAGGACGGCAAGGGCTTCTTCTACAGCCGCTACGACGAGCCGAAGGAAGCGACCAAGCTGGCCGACGTGAACTACTTCCAGAAGCTGTACTACCACCGTCTCGGCACCCCTCAGAGTGCCGACACGCTGGTGTACGACCGTCCCGACCAGAAGGAGTGGGGCTTCGGCGGCCACACCACCGACGACGGCCGCTACCTGATCATCACGACCACCAAGGGCACGGCGCCCAAGTACCGCATCTCGTACAAGGACCTGTCCAAGCCGGATTCCAAGGTGGTCGACCTGGTCGACAACTTCGACGCCGGCTACGACTTCATCGACAACATCGGCAGCGTGTTCTACTTCAGCACCGACCGCAACGCGCCAAAAAAACGCATCGTCGCGATCGACGTGAGCAAGCCGGCGGAGAACAACTGGAAAGAGATCGTCGCCGAAAGCGCCGATACCCTGGCCGGCGCCGACATCATCAACAACCAGCTGGTGCTCGAGTACCTGAAGGATGCGCGCAGCGTCGTGCGCGTGCATGACCTCAAGGGCAAGCTGGTGCGCGAAGTCAAGCTGCCGGGCATCGGTACCGTCGGCGGCCTGTCGGGCAAGCGGGGCGAGACCGAGACCTTCTACTCGTTCGCCGGCTTCACCACGCCGACCACGATCTACCGCCTGAATTTGAAAACCGGCCAGAGCACCGTGTTCCGCCAGCCGAAGGTCGACTTCAACCCGGCCGACTACGAGACCCGCCAGCAGTTCTTCACCAGCAAGGACGGCACCAAGGTCCCGATGTTCATCGTCTCGAAGAAGGGCATCAAGCTGGACGGCCAGAACCCGACCTACCTGTACGGCTACGGCGGCTTCAATATCTCGATGACGCCAGGCTTCTCGCCGGCCAACCTGGCCTGGATGGAGATGGGCGGCGTCTACGTGGTGGCCAACCTGCGCGGCGGCGGCGAATACGGCGAAGCCTGGCACCAGGCCGGCACCAAGCTACAGAAGCAGAACGTGTTCGACGACTTCATCGGGGCGGCCGAATGGCTGGTTGCCAACAAGGTGACCTCACCAAGCAAGCTGGCGATCGGCGGCGGCTCCAACGGCGGCCTGCTGGTGGGCGCGGCGATGACCCAGCGTCCGGAGCTGTTCGGCGCGGCGATCCCGGCCGTGGGCGTGATGGACATGCTGCGCTTCCACAAGTTCACCATCGGCTGGGCCTGGACCTCGGACTACGGCTCGTCGGAGAACCCGGAGGAGTTCAAGGCCCTGGTCAAGTACTCGCCGCTGCACAACCTGAAAGCGGGCACCTGCTACCCGGCGACCATGGTGACCACCGCCGACCACGATGACCGCGTGGTGCCGGCGCACAGCTTCAAGTACGCCGCGGCGGCCCAGGCTGCCCAGGCGGGCGCGGCGCCGATCCTGATCCGCATCGAGACCAAGGCGGGCCACGGCGCGGGCAAGCCGACCACCAAGCAGATCGAGGAAGTGGCCGATCGCTGGGGCTTCCTGGCGCGTGAACTGAAGATGGGCGAGGCTGCGCCGACGGCGCTTGGCGGCAGCAAGTAAGCTGCGCTTGACCTGTAAAAACAACGGCCGCTCGGAGCGATCCGGCGGCCGTTGTTGTTTTGATACGCCGGTCTAGCGCTGCACCACGACCAGCAAGGCTTTCGCCTCGGTCTTCCCCGCATTCCTGATCACATGGTCATGATCGGCCGGATAGCGCGCCGTCCCCCCATGCTTGATCTTCTTCTTTTCCGCCCCCACTTCCAGTTCGACCGTCCCGGTAATCACCGTCAGGTGCTCCTTGGTGCCCGGATCGTGGGCCTGCGAGGCCATCTCGCCGCCCGGCGCCAGGGTCAGCTCGTACCATTCGTACTTGCCCGCCAGGTCCATCGGCCCCAGGATGCGCAGCGAATAGCCGGCGTGGGCGCCGGGCAGGGTGGGGGTCTCGTGGGCGTCGACCACGCGGATCAGGTCCACCGAGCGCACTTCGGACGAGAGCAGCTCGCCGATCTCCACGCCCAGGGCATTGGCCAGGCGCCAGGTGATGGCGATGGTGGGATTGGCCTTTTCGCGCTCGATCTGGGACAGCATCGACTTCGACACCCCCGCGATGCGCGACAGGTCTTCCAGGGTCAGGCCGCGGGCCAGGCGCAGGCGCTGTAGCGTGGCGCCAACTTCGGGCGGAGCGTTATTTGTTAGAGTTTTGCTCATTGACTTATTACTGCCTGAATATGCTTATGCTTGGCTTGCCAAGTTCATTAGCTGGGGGTAAGATTCAATATATTGAATTTTCGTTCGACATACAGAACTCGGTTCCATGAACCGAACGGGTCCAACGATACGACATTCGCCAACCACCGGTCAAGCCGGATCAAACCAGGGAGTAGGGACACCATGAGCGATCAAGCATTCTATAGCGGCCTGCAATCGAAACTCGAGACGCTGCGCAGCGACGGCCTGTTCAAGCCGGAGCGCGTGATCGCCTCGCGCCAGGGTTCGGAAGTGGTGTCCCAGGACGGCCGCACGCTCATCAATATGTGCGCCAACAACTACCTGGGCCTGTCCGGCGACGAGCAGACCTCCCAGGCCGCCGCGGCCGCCCTGGAAAAGTACGGCTACGGCCTGTCCTCGGTGCGCTTCATCTGCGGCACCCAGACCGTGCACAAGGAACTGGAGCAGAAGCTGTCCGAGTTCCTCGGCACCGAAGACACCATCCTGTACGCGGCCGCTTTCGACGCCAATGGCGGCGTGTTCGAGCCGCTGTTCGACGAGAACGACGCGATCATCTCGGATGCCCTGAACCACGCCTCGATCATCGACGGCGTCCGCCTGTGCAAGGCCGCGCGCTACCGCTACGCCAACAACGACATGGCCGACCTGGAAAAGCAGCTGCAGGCAGCAACGGAAGCCGGCAAGCGCCATAAGATCATCGTCACCGACGGCGTGTTCTCGATGGACGGCACCATCGCCCAGCTGGACAAGATCGTCGAGCTGGCCGAGAAGTACGGCGCCCTGACCATGATCGACGAATCGCACGCCTCGGGCTTCATGGGCAAGACCGGCCGCGGCACCCACGAACACTGCGGCGTGATCGGCAAGATCGACATCATCACCGGCACCCTGGGCAAGGCCCTGGGCGGCGCGATGGGCGGCTTTACCTCGGGCCGCAAGGAAGTGATCGAGACCCTGCGCCAGAAGTCGCGTCCCTACCTGTTCTCGAATACCCTGGCGCCGATGATCGCCGGCGCTAGTCTAGCGGTGCTGGACCGTATCTCGAAGTCGACCGAGCTGCGCGACCGCCTGCATGAGAATACCGCCTACTTCCGCAAGGAGATCGAGCGCATCGGCTTCACCATCAAGCCGGGCACCCACCCGGTGGTGCCGGTGATGCTGTTCGAGGCGCCGGTCGCCCAGAAATTTGCGGCCCGCATGTTCGAACTGGGCGTGCTGCTGTCGGGCTTCTTCTACCCGGTGGTGCCGATGGGCCAGGCGCGCGTGCGCGTCCAGCTGTCGGCCGCGCACACCCGCGAGCAGCTCGACACCGTGCTGAAGGCTTTCGAGCAGGCCGGCAAAGAGCTGGGCATCCTCAAGAATAACTAAGATCTAGATCGGAACAACATGGAACGCATCCTCATCATCGGCGCCAACGGCCAGATCGGCAGCGAGCTGGTCACCGCCCTGGCCGAACAGCACGGCCTGGACAATGTGATCGCCTCGGACATCGGCAGCACCAACATCTACGGCGCCGCGCGCTACACCCAGCTCGACGTGCTGGACCGCGAGCGCCTGGCCGGACTGATCGAGCAGGAAGGCATCACCCAGGTCTACCAGCTGGCGGCGTTGCTGTCGGCCACCGGCGAAAAGGCGCCGCTCAAGGCCTGGACCTTGAACATGGACGGCCTGCTCAACATCCTGGAAGTGGCGCGCGAGCGCGGTGAGGCGGGCAAGCCGCTGAAAGTGTTCTGGCCGTCCTCGATCGCCGCCTTCGGTCCGAACACCCCGGCCGAGAACACGGCCCAGTACACGATCATGGACCCGACCACGATCTACGGCATCAGCAAGCTGGCCGGCGAGCGCCTGTGCGAGTACTACCACAGCAAGTACGGCGTGGACGTGCGTTCGATCCGCTATCCCGGAATCATCAGCTTCAAGTCGCCCCCGGGCGGCGGCACCACCGACTACGCGATCGCCATCTTCCATGCGGCGCTCAAGGGCGAGACCTACGAATGCTTCCTGGGGCCGGAAACCACGCTGCCGATGATCTACATGCCGGACGCGATTCGTGCGACCATCGAGCTGATGGACGCGCCGAGCGAGAAAGTTGCGATCCGTTCCTCGTACAATGTGGCGGGCGTGTCCTTCAACCCGCGCGAACTGGCCGCCGCCATCCAGAAAGCGGTCCCGGGTTTCGAGATCGCCTACAAGCCGGACAGCCGCCAGCAGATCGCCGATACCTGGCCGAAGAGCCTGGACGACAGCCGCGCCACCCTCGATTGGGGCTGGAAGGCGCGCATTGGCGTGGATGAGATGGTCGAGAGCATGCTGAAGAACATCGACGTGGGCATCACGGCCTGAGTCGCTTCACCCATAACACAATAATAAAAAACTGAAGAGTCGAGACAACGATGGACATGAGTGTTTTTGATCTGTTCAAGATCGGTATCGGGCCGTCGAGCTCCCACACGGTGGGACCGATGGTGGCGGCGCGCCGCTTCCTGCTGGAGTGCGGTTCGCTAGAGCAGGCAGTGGGCGTCGAGGCGCACCTGTACGGTTCGCTCGCCTTGACCGGCGTCGGCCACGCGACCGACAAGGCCGTGATCCTGGGCCTGATGGGCGAGACGCCGCAAGGCATCGATCCGGATACCGTCGAGGACAAGCTGGCCGAAGCCGAGATGGACGGTGTCTTGAGACTGCTGGGCGAGAAGGAAGTGCCGTTCCAGTACGCCACCGGCCTGGTGTGGCACAAGCAGTCGACCTTGCCGGAACACCCGAACGGCATGAAGTTCGTGCTCAAGCTGCTTGACGGCAGCATCATCGAGCGCATTTATTACTCGGTGGGCGGCGGCTTCATCACCGCGGCGGGCGAAAGCCAGAACCGCGGGGAAGAGCCCGCGTCAAGGCAGGTGCCTTTCCCCTTCAGCACCATGAGCGAGCTGCTTGCGCACGGTAGCAAACACGGCCTGTCGATTCCGCACATGCTGCGCGCGAACGAACTGGTGCGCATGAGTGAGAGTGATCTGGACGCGGGCCTGGACCGCATCTGGGAAACCATGCGCGACTGTATCGCCCACGGCCTGGTCACCGAAGGCCAGTTGCCGGGCGGCCTGAACGTCAAGCGCCGCGCGGCCAAGCTGTGGAAGCAGGCGCATTGCACCGAAGGTAAACGCGTCAACGAGCTGCCGCATGATGCGACGCACCACGTGACCCTGTACGCGATGGCGGTCAACGAAGAAAACGCGGCCGGCGGCCGTGTCGTCACCGCCCCGACCAACGGCGCGGCCGGCATCATCCCGGCGGTGCTGCGCTACTACGCCGAGGACTGCCGCCCGAGCGACCCGGTCAAGGGCATCCGCGATTTCCTGCTCACGTCCGCCGCGATCGGCATGCTGTGCAAGAAGAACGCCTCGATCTCGGGCGCCGAGATCGGCTGCCAGGGCGAGGTCGGCGTGGCCTGCGCGATGGCGGCGGCCGGCCTGGTGGCGGCCCTGGGCGGCTCCAACGAGCGCATCGAGAACGCGGCGGAGATCGGCATCGAGCACCACCTCGGCATGACCTGCGACCCGATCGGCGGGCTGGTGCAGATTCCCTGCATCGAGCGCAACGGCATGGGGGCGATCAAGGCGATCACCGCGGCCTCGCTGGCCTTGAAGGGTGACGGCACTCACTTCGTCAGTCTGGACAACGTGATCGAGACCATGCGCCAGACCGGCGCGGACATGCAGGTGAAGTACAAGGAGACTTCGCTGGGTGGACTCGCGGTGCACGTGGTGACAGTGAATCACGCGGCCTGCTGAAGCAGGGCGGACCCGGGGCCGCGCTTGGGCGCGGCCCGTTTTTTTTGCAGCACAGCATACGAAGCGCTGGGGCGCTATAATAAAAGTTCAACTTTGGCCCCAACCGGATCCCGACCCGTATGCATTACGTCTCCACCCGCGCGACCAGCGCGTCCGCAGCACGCAATCCCCAGCGCTTTTCCGACATCCTGCTTGCGGGCCTCGCCCCAGACGGCGGTCTGTACCTTCCCGAAGAATACCCGCAGGTCACAGGCGAGGAACTGAACGCCTGGCGCACGCTCTCCTACGCCGAACTCGCCTATGAAATCCTGCGCAAGTTCGCCACCGACATTCCCGACGCCGACCTGCGCGCCCTGACCGCGAAGACTTACACTCCCGAGGTCTATCGCAACGCACGCGCAGGCGAAACCGCCGCCGACATCACCCCGCTGCGCGTGCTGGAAGACGGCGCAGGCGGCAAGCTGGTGCTGCAGGCCCTGTCGAACGGCCCGACCCTGGCTTTCAAGGACATGGCCATGCAGCTGCTCGGCAACCTGTTCGAGTACGCGCTGGCGAAGAACAACGACGAACTGAACATTTTTGGTGCCACCTCCGGCGACACCGGCAGCGCGGCCGAGTATGCGATGCGCGGCAAGCGCGGCGTGCGCGTGTTCATGCTGTCCCCGCACAAGAAGATGAGCGCCTTCCAGACCGCGCAGATGTTCAGCCTGCAGGACCCGAACATCTTCAACATCGCCGTCGAAGGCGTGTTCGACGACTGCCAGGACATGGTCAAGGCGGTGTCCAACGACCTGTCCTTCAAGGCGCGCCACAAGATCGGCACTGTCAACTCGATCAACTGGGCGCGCGTGGTGGCCCAGGTGGTGTACTACTTCAGGGGCTATCTTGGCGCGACCACCAGCAACGACCAGAAAGTCTCGTTCACCGTACCGTCGGGGAACTTCGGCAATATCTGCGCCGGCCACATCGCCCGCATGATGGGCCTGCCGATCGACAAGCTGGTTGCCGCCACCAACGAGAACGACGTGCTCGACGAATTCTTCCGTACAGGCAGGTACCGCGTGCGCAAGCCCGCCGAGACCTTCCACACCAGCAGCCCCTCGATGGACATCTCGAAGGCGTCCAACTTCGAGCGCTTCGTGTACGAACTGGTGGGCCGCGACGCCGAGCGCACCCATGCCTTGTTCCGCAAGGTCGACACCCATGGCGGCTTCGACCTGTCGGGCGGTCCCGGCAGCGACGGCGACGAGTGGAAGCTGGTTGGCCAGTACGGTTTCGCCTCCGGCAAATCGACCCACGCCGACCGTCTCGCGACCATCCGCGACGTGGCGGACGACTACGACATCACCATCGATACCCACACGGCCGACGGCATCAAGGTCGCGCGCGAACACATGCAGCCCGGCGTGCCGATGATCGTGCTCGAAACCGCGCTGGCCGCGAAATTCAACGAGACCATCCTGGAAGCGCTGGGCCAGGATGCCGAGCGCCCGGCCGGCTTCGAGGACATCGAGTCGCTGCCGCAACGCTTCGTCGTCATGCAGCCGAGCGTGGAGGCGATGAAAGCCTACATCGCCCAGCACACGGGCTTGTGACATGAAGCCGCCCATGTTGTCCGTGCGCGAGGCCCTGGGCCAGCTGCTCGACGCGGTGCGTCCGGTGGTTGACAGCGAGACAGTGCCGACCCTCGAGGCGAATGGCCGCGTGCTCGCCGAGGACCAGCGCGCGACCATCGACGTCCCTTCCGCCGACAACACCCAGATGGACGGCTACGCGGTGCGCGCGCTTGACTGCGAGAGCGGCAGCGCGACCCTGCGCGTGACCCAGCGCATCCCCGCCGGCAGCGTCGGCGATCCGCTGGAGGCCGGCAGTGCCGCCCGGATCTTCACCGGCGCCCTGATTCCGCCCGGCGCTGACGCCGTCGTCATGCAGGAGCAGTGCGAGGCGGTGGGCGACAGCGTCACGGTGCGCCACGCGCCGCGTCCGGGGGAGTGGATCCGCCGTACCGGCGAGGATGTCGCCGCCGGCGCCGTGATCCTGCCGGCCGGCACCCGCCTGCGCAGCCAGGAACTCGGCCTGGCCGCCTCGGTCGGCCTGGCCCGGCTGCCGGTACTGCGCCGCGTGCGGGTCGCGGTGTTCTTCACCGGCGACGAGCTGGCCATGCCGGGCGAGCCCTTGCAGCCGGGCGCCATCTACAACTCCAACCGCTTTACCCTGCGTGGCCTGCTGGAGAACTTCGGATGCACCTTCACCGACTACGGCATCGTGCCGGATTCGCTGGACGCCACCCGCGCCACCCTGCGCGAGGCGGCCCGCGAACATGACCTGATCATCACCTCGGGCGGCGTGTCGGTGGGCGAGGAAGACCACATCAAGCCCGCGGTCGAAGCGGAAGGGCGGCTGAACATGTGGCAGATCGCGGTGAAGCCGGGCAAGCCGCTGGCCTTCGGCGAAGTCCGCCGAGAAGGCGGGCTCGCAAGCAGCTCCACTGGAGCTGCTTGCTTCTTCATCGGCCTGCCCGGCAATCCGGTCTCGAGCTTCATCACCTTCCTGCTGTTCGTGCGGCCCTTCCTGCTGCGCCTGCAGGGCGTGAGCGGCCCGGTGGAACCGCGCGGATACACCATGCGCGCCGACTTCACCCTGCCGAAGGGCGACCGCCGCAACGAGTTCCTGCGCGTGCGGGTGAACGCGGCCGGCGGCCTCGACCTGTTCCCCAACCAGGGCTCGGGCGTGCTGACCTCGACCGTCTGGGGCGATGGGCTGGTGGACAATCCGCCGGGCCAGGCGATTCTCGAAGGCGACCTGGTGCGTTTCATCCCCTTCGCCGAACTGCAGCATTAGGATGCACATGAAGATCACATTGCGGTATTTTGCGTCGGTGCGCGAGCAGCTCGGCACCGCTCAGGAAAGCCTGGCGCTGCCGGAGGGCGTGGCGACCGTGGGCGCGGTGCGCGCGCACCTGACTGCGCGCGGCGGCGTGTGGGCCGAGGCATTGGGACCGGACCGGGCGGTGCGCACGGCCCACCAGCAGGTGATGTGCGGACCGGACACCGTGGTGCAGGATGGCGCCGAAGTGGCATTCTTCCCGCCCGTGACGGGCGGCTAGGCCGGGCGCTGTAGCCGCCCAGCCCTTTGAAACATCAGATCATCGCGATCGACTGTTCCGCCAGTGCCAGCAGCTTGGCGCAGTTCGCACTGCGCTCGGCATACTCGCGCCATGCATTGGTGCGCGCCACCGCCTGCCACTTGCGCAGCGCTTCCGCATTCAGGTCGACGATCTGGGCGCCGCTCTTGGCGTACACCGATGCCACCGCGGCGTCATCCGCACGCGCGGCCTTGAGGGCGAAGGCTTCCAGCTCGGCGCCCACGGCCATCACCGCCGCCTGCTGCTGCTTGGTGAGGCGATCGAACACGGTGCGCGACATCATCAAGGGTTCGAACATGAACCAGTAGGCGCCGCCGCGCGCCGTGGTCAGGGCGCGCGCCGATTCCTGCAGGCGGAACGAGATCAGCGAGGTCGACGACGTCAGCGCCGCGTCCAGCCTGCCGTCGCGCATGGCGGCCGGGATCTCGTTGGACGGCATGTTGGCTACGGTGGCGCCGGCGTCGAGCAGCAGACGGTCCATTTCCGGCGAACCGCCGCGGACCTTGAGGCCCGCGACGTCTTCCGGATGCACGATCGGCTTGCCGGTTGATGCGACGCCGCCGGCCTGCCAGATCCAGCTGACCACGACCAGGCCCTGGTCGTTCAGGATGCGGGTCAGTTCGCGGCCGACCGGCACATTCTTCCAGGCATAGCCCTGCTCGTACGAGGTGACCAGGCCCGGCATCAGGCCGATGTTGGCCTCCGGGGCCTCGGCGCCGGCATAGGACAGCGGCACCAGCGCCATGTCCAGGCCGCCGCTGCGCAGCGCGCCGATCTGGGCGCCGGGGGCCATCAGGCTGGCGCTTGGGTGGATCGAGAACTTCAGGCTGCCGCGGGTGCGCCGTTCGACGTTGGCCGCGAACATGCGGCACAAGCGGTCGCGGAAATCGCCTTCGGCCAGGCTGGCGCGCGGGAACTGGTGGGAGATCTTCAGGTTTGGCTGCGCCCATGCGGACTGCATCCAGAGTGGGCTGGACGCGATCGCGCCCAGCATCGTCCTACGGGACATTGCTGCCCTTGTCATTACCGACATACACATCCTCCAAGATGTTGAAACGGACTGCCTTGGCGAATCGTGGCCGACCTCGTCGAGCGGGCGCCATCGTTCGTTGTAGCGGGTACAAGAATATTCCTGTTACATGTATTGTCAAGCAGAATCTTATGGATATGACAAATGCATGCATACGCCAGGGCGGCAGTATCGCCTTGCCGCCCCAGGTCCGTCTTGATGCAGCTTGGAGGAAAGCGGATCAGGGTTTGGTGTCCGGATGGCGGCACATCGCGCAACTCGCCCCGCGGTCGGCCCGGTAGTAGCGCGAACCGATGAAGATGGCGGACGCCATCAGCGACCAGGCCAGCGATTCGCGCCAGCCGGTCTCGAATGCCTCGCCGCGCAGGAACACGTCGATCGAGACCAGCAGGGCGAACATCGAGCCGGCCGCCAGCAGGTATTGTCCGCTCCAGTAGATCAGCTTTTGCATCAGGTTCTCCTTCGTGTTCACAGGTGTTTGAGGAAACGGCGGACTGCATCGGCCACGGCTTCGGGCTGGTCGACCATCGCGAAGTGGCGCGCCTTGTCGATGGCTTCGACCTCCAGGCGCGGGGTGCCGCTCATCAGCTCCCGATAATACGCCAGCTTGTCGGCGATGGTGATGTTATTCAGCACCACGGCGTCCGGCGCGTAATAGGGCACCAGCACCAGCACCGGGGCCTTCAGATTCGCCAGGCCGGGCCGCAGGTCGCGCGCCAGCACCGCGCCGACCCAGGCGGCGACGGCAGCGGGATCGCTGCGCGCGGTGAGCCTGGCCGCATCATCGGCCTTGCCGATGTCGACCATGCCGATGGCGCGCATGTACTGGTGCTGCTGCGCGACGAAGGCGGGGCCGGTGACCGCCAGCATCTGCTTGCGCGTGCCCTCCGCCATCGCAGCGCGCTGCTCCGGCGGCATGTCTTCGGTGCGCGGGAATACCGGCAGGCCGTCGATGGCAACCACGCCACCCACCTGCTGGGGCAGGTCCTGGGCCAGCGCGAGCGCCAGCGTCGCTCCCAGGCTGTGGCCGATCACGACCGGCTTGGACAGCTTGCGTGACGCGATCAGCTCGGCGAGTGCGCCTTTGGCCGCATCGAAGGGGTCGCCGTCCACCGCGGGGCGGCCGTCGAAGCCGGGCAGGGTCACGACGTAGATGGTGTGGCCAGGGGCAAAATCGCGCACCATCTGTCCCCACACCCAGCCTCCGCTGGACAGTCCCGGCACCAGCACCAGCGGCCGCGGGCCGCTGCCGTGGCGCTCGACCAGCATGCCCTTGATCTCGAAGCGCTCGGCGGGCGTCGGCTGGGCGGCGAAGCGGTTCGGCGCCTCGGTCGGAGCTTGCGCCGCGGCGCTGGGAACAAGGCTGGCGCCGGCCAGGCCGACGAGTAGTGCGAACAACAGGGATGCTTTCATGCTGACTCCTGGTCTGGGATGAAGATCGATTCGATCGGTAGTTGAAACAGCCTGGCAATCGCGAAGGCCAGCGGCAGGCTGGGGTCGTAGCGGCCGGTCTCGATCGCGTTCACGCTCTGGCGCGAAACGTCGAGCAGGTCGGCCAGCTCGGCCTGGCTCCAGCCGCGCTCGGCACGCAGGGTTCGGATATGGTTGTTCATCGGTCGAGCAGTTTACGCAGCAGCTGGACCAGGACGGTGGCGCCGCACAGCACGCACCACACGGTAAACATGGACAGCTTCGGGTAGCCGGCCGTCTCCAGGAAGCCATAGCTGAACGTCAGCCCGGCGGTGATGGCGGCGGCCAGGGCGACGTTTTCCAGCAGCCGCATACGCAGGTATTCGTCGATCCGGCCGAAGTGGCGCGCGATCACCCACAGGGCGGCGCAGAAGCCGATCATCGGCGAGAGCAGCACCAGCGTGCGCGCCAGGCCGTCTTCCATCGGCCGGCCCCAGCGGATCGCGGCGAACAGCAGGACCACGTACAGCCCCAGTGCGCCCATCAGTTCGCGGACGTAGACTTTTCCAACCCGCTTCTCATGCATGACATCCTCCGCAAAGTAAAGTATGCTTTACATCGTAGTCAAGCGAACTTGACATGTCAAGCTCCCTTTACATCGACTCCCGCATTTTATGCAAGCTGCAAACTCGACTACAATGCCGCTCCTTCGCTTCTCCCCGATATTGCCGATGAACCAGCCGCCCAACCCAAGCAAACGCGCCGCCGTGATCGGCGCCGGTCCCGCCGGCCTGATGGCCGCCGAAACCCTGGCCGCGGGCGGGGTGCAGGTCGACGTCTACGATGCGATGCCCTCGAGCGGCCGCAAGTTCCTGCTGGCCGGGAAGGGCGGCATGAACATCACCCATTCGGAGCCGCTGCCGGCCTTCCGCAGCCGCTACCGGGAGCGCGAGCGCGAAGTCGGGCGCTGGCTGGAGGGCTTCGACCCGCAGGCGGTGCGCGACTGGATCCATGGACTCGGCATCGACACCTTCGTCGGCAGCTCCGGACGCGTGTTCCCGCTCGAGATGAAGGCCGCGCCGCTGCTGCGCGCCTGGCTGCACCGGCTGCGCGAAACGGGCGTGCGCTTCCACATGCGGCACCGCTGGCTGGGCTGGCAGGACGGCCGCCTGCGCATGGCCACCCCGGACGGCGAGATCCTGTTAGAGGCCGACGCCACCGTGCTGGCCCTGGGCGGCGCCAGCTGGGCGCGGCTCGGCTCCGACGGCGCCTGGGTGCCGCTGCTGGCGGAACGCGGCGTCGGGGTGGCGCCCCTGGTCCCGTCCAACTGCGGCTTCGACGTCGACTGGAGCGCGCACTTCAGGGAAAAACATGCGGGCGCGCCGCTGACGACCGTGGCGATCGCCTGGCGCGGCGCAGGGGGCGCCCTGGAAAAGCGCCAGGGGCAGTTCGTCGTGACCGAGTCCGGTATCGAGGGCAGCCTGGTGTACGCCGTCTCGGCGCTACTGCGCGACCAGATCGCGGCCGAAGGCAGCACCACCATCTGGCTCGACCTGCTGCCCGATCTCGACGAGGCGCGCGTGCTGGCGGAAGTCGAGCATCCGCGCGGCTCGCGCTCGATGTCGAGCCACCTGCAGGGGCGCCTCGGGATCAAGGGCGTGAAAGCCGGCCTGCTGCACGAATGCCTGTCGAAGCAGGCGTATGCCGACCCGGGCAGGGTGGCGCGGGCGCTCAAGGCCTTGCCGCTCGTACTGGTGCGTCCGCGCCCGATCGATGAGGCGATCAGCAGCGCGGGCGGGGTGCGTTTCGAGGCGCTGGACGGGAACAGCGCGATGCTGCGCGCGCTGCCGGGTGTGTTCGTGGCGGGAGAAATGCTCGACTGGGAAGCGCCGACCGGCGGCTACCTGCTCACCGCCTGCTTCGGCAGCGGACGCGCCGCCGGGGGCGACGCGCTCGCCTGGCTCGGCCTTACTCGCTGAAGGTCACCGAGCCGCTGCCGCTGCGGCTGACGCTGCGCTCGGCCGGATTGCCGGTCACTTCGATGTCGCCGCTGCCCGAGATCGAGGCCGCGACGCTGTGGCGCGCATGCACCGTGCTGCGGCCCGAGCCGGTCTGGCTCACCTCGACCTTCTCGGCGCGCAGGTGGCGCGCATCGAGTTCGCCGGAACCGCTGGCATTGGCATGCAGTTCGCGGGTGCCGCCGACGATGGTCAGGTGGCCGGAACCGGTCAGCACGGCGTCGAAGCGCTCGATGCTTGGGCCCGCATTCAGGTCCAGTTCGCCGCTACCGCTCAGGGCCGCGTCGACCTGGCGGAAGCGCCCGTTGAAGCGCAGGCTGCCGGAACCCTGCATGCGCGCTTCGATCCGTTCGCCCGAGAAGCCGTTGACGCTGCTGTCGCCGCTGCCGTCGATCTTGACGCTGTCCAGGCGCGGAAGCACCAGTTCCACCTGCAGCGGGCGGCGGTGGCCCAGCACCATGCCGCGCAGGCCGATGTGCAGGACCTCGCCGTCGGCATTCACGTCGACGTTGTTGAGCAGGCGCGCTTCGCCGCGCACCTCGAGCGAGGGCGCCGCACCGTAGCGCACGTTCAGGTCGATCGGTCCATCCAGGTCGATCGCCTTGATTGCGGCCGGCACCTCGCGCTTCTCGCTGCTCACCTGGCGGCCCTCGCTGGCCGCGGCCACGCCGTTGGCGCGCAGCGCCGCATAGCTCAGGCCGATCAGGACGAAGGCCAGCATCAGGAGGCTGAATCCGACTTTCAGCAATGCGCGCATGATCAGGCTCCCCGCAGAAGCGACAGGTTCATCCTGACGTAGCGCTTCAGGCCGATGAAGGTGTACTTGGTGATCACCAGCGACAGCAGGAACAGCAGGATCCCGCCAAGGACCATGGCGAAGCCGACCAGGGTCTGGGTGGTGCGCGATTCGCCGTCCATGTCGGTGCTGATCCGGATGCCGGCGTCGGCCACCTTCTCGGCGCGGCGGATGACGATCGAGGACCTGGCCACCTCGGCCGGGTCGTCGGCCACAGCGCTGTCCTCCTCCGGCTCGTCCTCGTAGACGTGAATGCCCTGCTTGCCGATCGAGACCCGGGTGCGGCTGTTCTCGACCGTTTCGCGGCGCTCGCCGTCGGCCATGACTTCGATCCGGTGCAGCGGATTGTTCAGCACCAGCTCATTGGCGCCGGCCAGGCCGCTCGCGGTGATCGCGATGCCCGAGACGTAGAAGCCGAGCGCGGTGCCGTAGACCGCGACCAGCAGCGAAGCGTAGACGGCCGCCGGGATCGCCATGAAGAGGTTAAAGACCAGCAAGCCAACGCCGGCGACCAGCATGCGCACGGCGTTGGCAGGGGACTTCTTTTCCTTGAACGCGTCCATGTGGGTGTTGGCGCGCAGCGTCACCGCGATTCTGCGCGGGTCGTCGAGTTCTTCGGCGATGCTGGCCTCGCTGCGGCCAGCAGCCACGCCGTCCACGAAGCGCTGCTCATACCAGGCCAGGGTCTTGGCCTGGATCTCCGGCGGCAGGCCGCCCAGGGCCCGCTTGAGCGCGTCGAGATATTCCAGTTTGCCCATGTTGAGCCGTTCCGATCAGTGGTGGATATCAGTGGTGACTGAGCGCCGGGATCGCGCCGATCGCCAGTGCGGTGTCCCGTTTGCTGCCGCCGATGAGTTCGGGCTCGACCAGCACGGCGGTGCTGAAGGCCACGACGGCCACCAGGGCGAGGGCGCGCACACCGAGTTCGAAGTTGCTCATCTTGTTCATGATCTTGTTCATTCCGCAAGGCCTGTTTCGATGCTGCTACTTTACGGAAGTCGGTTCCTGGCCGCCATCGGTGTGCGACAGTCTGCGTTTTTCTGGGGGCAGCTTGCCGTAGGCACGGATAAGCGTGGCGGCCGCCACGCCGCTCTGCACGGCGGTCTCGAGCGTCGCCGGGTAGTCGCCGGCCGTGTAGTCGCCCGCCAGCACCACGCCGGGCAGGGGTGTTTCGTTGCAGGGGCGAAGCAGTCCCGGGGTGCATGAAAAGGTCGCGCGCTTCTCGGTGATCACCCGGGTCCACTGCGGCGTGGCAAGCTCCGGGCGGCGCAGGTCGTGGGCCAGCTGGGCCGCGATCATCTTGCCGAGCGCCCCCTGGTCGAACGCTGCCGCCTCGGCGGCGGCGCTGACCACCACCGCCAGCAGGCCCGGCTGGGTAACATCGAGCTGGCCCCGGTCGAAGGCGAACTGGCCCCAGCGCCCCTGCGCCGGATCGTCGAGCAGGGCGTAGAAGGGCAGGTCGAGGCGCACCGACGAGTCGTACTCTAGGTAACAGGTCGCGATCGGCTCGTAGGCCAGCGCAGCCAGCTGCGCGGCCACGTCCTGCGCGTGCGGCGCCAGGATGGCGGCGGACTGGGTGGCGGGCGTGGCCAGCACCAGCGCGTCGAATTCGGCATCGCCGCCGCTCAGGCTGAGCCGCCAGCCGCTGTCGGTGGGCGCGGCGGCCGTGAGTTTGCACCCCAGTCGCACCTCGCCGCCATGCTGCTCGACGAAGCGCGCCGCCGCCTGCGGGAACAGGGCGCCCATGTCCATGCGCGGCAGCAGCATGTCCGAGGCCGCGCGCCGCTTCGCGCCCAGGCTGTCGCGCAGCACCGCCAGGAACACCTTGGCCGAGGCCCGTTCCGGTGGCGTGTTGAGCGCGGCGATGCACAGCGGATGCCACAGCAGGCGGTTCAGGCGCGGGGTCTGGTCGAAGCGCTCGAGCAGTTCGTCGACCGTGCAGTCGTTGTAGAGCACCCAGCCCATCGTGCGCGCCGCGGTGGTGAAGCGGGCCAGGGCCAGCTTGTCGGCGCGCGCCAGTCCCTTGGCGCGCACCAGGGCGCCAAGCAGGTGCAGCGGCGCCGGCCAGCGCGGAGCAACGAAGTCCATGCCGCCGCTGCCCTCGGGATAGCGCATCTGCACGGGCAGGCGCAGCAGGGCCTGGTCCGGGTCGATGCCGACCCGCGCCAGCTGGCGCAGGGTTTCGCCGTAGGCGCCCAGCAGGATGTGCTGGCCGTTGTCGAGCATCTTTCCCTCCACCTCGACGCCGCGCGCGCGGCCGCCGAGGCTGCGCGCGGTCTCCACCAGGGTAACCCGGGCGCCGCCGGCCGCCAGTTCGACCGCGGCGGCGCAGCCGGCCCAGCCGCCGCCGGCCACGGCGACCCGCAGGCCGCTGTCAAGTGCGGACATAGGTCTTCCAGGCCAGCCACAGCTTGCGCAGCGGCGTGAGCGAGATGCGCTGGTTCAGCACCTGGAAGTTGTCGCGCGCGATCTCGTCGAGCAGGGTGCGGTAGATGGCCGCCATCATCAGGCCGGGACGCTGGGCGCGCCGGTCTTCTTTCGGCAGCAGGGCCAGGGCCTCGTCGTAGGTGCGCTGGGCGCGTTCATTCTGGAAGCGCATCAGGGCCTCGAACTTCTCGCTGTGGCGGAAGTTGAGGATGTCGGCGGCGGTCACGTTGAACTGCTGCAGCTCGTTGACCGGGATGTAGATGCGGCCCTTGCGCGCATCGTCGCCGACGTCGCGGATGATGTTGGTCAGCTGGAAGGCCAGGCCGAGCTTCTCGGCATAGGCCAGGGTCTCCGGCCTGGTGTAGCCAAAGATGCTGGCCGACAGGATGCCGACCACGCCGGCCACCCGCCAGCAGTACTTCTGCAGGCCGGCGAAGTCGAGGTAGCGGCTCTGGTCGAGGTCCATCTCCATGCCGTCGATGATGGCCTGCAGGTGCTGTTCTTCCAGCTTGTAGGTCGCGACGTGCGGCTGCAGCGCCTGGGTCACCGGATGCGTCGGCGAGCCCTTGTACATGGTCGAGACTTCGGTGCGCCACCAGGCCAGCTTGATGCGCGCGACCGACGCGTCGGAAGTTTCGTCGACGGTGTCGTCGACCTCGCGGCAGAAGGCGTACAGCGCGGTGATCGCGCGGCGGCGCTCCGGCGGCAGGAACAGGAAGCTGTAGTAGAAGCTGGAGCCGCTTTGGACCGTCTTTTGCTGGCAGTATTCGTCGGGGGACATGTATTGTTTGTTTTGTTGCTGATTGCTGAGG
Organism: Massilia sp. LC238; assembly: GCF_000735635.1. Lineage (NCBI taxonomy): Bacteria > Pseudomonadati > Pseudomonadota > Betaproteobacteria > Burkholderiales > Oxalobacteraceae > Massilia > Massilia sp. LC238. The sequence continues at coordinate 73,022 of NZ_JNNN01000007.1, forward strand.
CGAATCCGCTATCTTAGCCGATACGGATAGCTCTGCGAACATCGATCACATCTTCAAGGCGCGCCAGGCGACCACGATCCAGTCCGCCGCCGCCAGGGTCGGACGGCGCCGGAACACGTCGTACTCGGCCTTTTCGATCGCTTCCAGGATGCGCAGGCCGCCCTGCACCATGAGGCGCAGTTCCCAGCCGATACGCCCCGGCAGGCGGTGCACCAGCGGCGTGCCGCTGAGCATCAGGGCGCGGGCGCGCTCCACCTCGAAGCGCATCAGGGCGCGCCAGGCCGGCGTGGCCGGCCCGGAGGCCAGCTCCGCCTCCGACACGCCGTGCCGCTCCAGGTCTTCCAGCGGCAGGTAGATGCGGCCCTTGGGCAGGTCGATCGCGACGTCTTGCCAGAAGTTAATGAGCTGTAGCGAAGTGCAGATCGCGTCCGAATCGCGCAGGTTGCGCTCGTCGACGGCGTCGTAGAGTTCGAGCATCAGCCGCCCGACCGGGTTGGCCGAGCGCCGGCAATAGTCGAGCAGCGCGGTGTAATCGGCATAGCGCGTGGTGCTCACGTCCTGGCGGAAGGCCGACAGCAGATCGTGCATGGGCGCGACCGGCAGCCGGAACTCGCGCACCACGCCGGCCAGGCGCCCGAACAGCGGGTCGGCGGGCGTGTGGCCGCGTTCGATGGCCGCGAGCTCCCGCCCATAGCGCTCCAGTTCGGCCAGGCGTTCGGGCGGGGCTGCGTCGCCCTCGTCGGCGATGTCGTCGGCGCTGCGGGCGAAGGCATAGATGGCCTCGACCGCGGGCGCCAGGCGGCGCGGCAGCAGGAAGGAGGCAACCGGGAAGTTCTCGTAATGCTCAACTGGCATATTTGACTGTTGACTCTAATGTCGGGTTTCTGGCTCTTTCACTGATTATAATTGCTTGATTACAAATGCCCTAACTTGGCACATGATCGACAGGGGACCCCACGTGTCTGCATCTCCGAAGTTTCGCCCGAAGTTTCCCCCCATGCGCGCCGCATATGCCGCGCCCTTGCTGCTGTTCCTCCTGGCCGGATGCGGCAAGGAGGAACCCAGGGTGGAGGAGGTGCGCCCGGTGCGCGCCATCCAGCTCGCCGCCGGCACCGGCGGCGAGCGCGTCGAGTTTTCGGGCGACGTACGCCCGCGCTACGAATCGCGCCTTGGCTTCCGGGTGGGCGGCAAGATCGTCGAGCGCCGCGTCGACGTCGGCGCCAATGTCAAGGACGGCCAGGTGCTGATGCGCCTCGATCCGCAGGACCTGCGCCTGGCCGAGGCCCAGGCGCGCGCCACCTTGCGCGCCGCCGAGACCGAGCGCGACTTGGCCCAGGCCGACTACAAGCGCCACCAGAACCTGCGCGCCCAGAATTTCGTCAGCCAGGCCGTCCTCGACGCCAAGCAGGCGGCGCTGCGCGCGGCCCAGGCCAACGTCGATGCGGCGCGCGCGGGTTTCCGCGGCCAGTCGAACCAGGCCGGCTATGCCAACCTCGAATCGGACGCCGACGGCGTGGTGACGGCGGTCGACGCCGAGGTCGGCCAGGTGGTGGCCGCAGGGGCGCCGGTGGTGCGCGTGGCCCGCACCGACGAGAAGGAAGTCGTGATCGGCATCCCCGAAGACCGGGTCGAGGCGCTGCGCCAGGCCAGCGACGTCAACGTGCGCCTGTGGGCCAAGCGCGCCGAAGCGATTCCCGGCAAGATCCGCGAAGTCTCGCCGGTGGCCGATCCGGCGACCCGTACCTATACCGTCAAGGTGTCGATCCCGGCGCGCGCCGACATCCGGCTCGGCATGACGGCCACCGTGGAAATGAGCACCGGCGGCGGCTCGAACGCCACGGCGCTGCGGGTGCCGCTCAGCGCCCTGGTGCAGGACAAGGGCGTGACGGGCGTCTGGGTCGTCGACAAGGGCGTGGTGCAGATGCGCAAGGTTGAGGTGGCGGGCCAGTCGGGCAACGACATCCTGCTCTCGGGCGGCGTGCAGCCCGGCCAGACCGTGGTGACGGCCGGCGTGCACCTGCTCAAGCCAGGCCAGAAGGTGCGCATCCTGACGGCCGACGTGGCGCGCCGCGGCGATACGGAGGCCGCCGCAGTCGGCGGCGCCGATGGAGCCGGCAAATGAGGGGTTTCAACCTGTCGCGCTGGGCGCTGGAGCACATCCCGCTCACGCGCTACCTGATCGCCGCGCTCCTGATCGGCGGCATCCTGAGCTACCAGCAGCTGGGCCAGGACGAAGACCCGCCCTTCACCTTCCGCGCGATGGTGGTGAGCGCCGTGTGGCCGGGGGCGACCGCGGTGCAGATGGCCGAGCAGGTGACCGACCCGCTCGAGAAAAAGCTGCAGGAGACGCCCTACATCGACCGCATCCGCAGCTTCTCCAAGCCGGGCGAGACCACCATCATCCTCGAGCTGCGCGAGTCGACGCCGCCCCAGGAGACCGCGCCGGCCTTCTACCAGGTGCGCAAGAAGATCGGCGACATGGCGGCCACCCTGCCGCAGGGCGTGGTCGGCCCCTTCTTCAACGACGAATTCGGCGACACCTACGGCTCGATCTTCGCGCTCTCGGGCGACGGTTTCACGCCGGCCGAGATGCGCGACTACGCCGACTTCGTGCGCCAGCAGCTGCTCAAGGTGCCGCTGGTCGCGAAAGTGGAGCAGTTCGGCGTGCAGGCCGAGAAGATCTACATCGAATTCTCCAGCAAGAAGTTCGCCCAGCTGGGCGTGCCCTTCGAGCAGATCGTCAACCAGATCGCCACCCAGAACCAGGTCGAGGCCAGCGGCGTCCTGGTGACGCCGAGCGACAACCTGCAGGTGCGCGTCACCGGCGCCCTGAAGAGTCTCGAGCTTCTGGAAAACCTGCAGCTGCGCGCCGGGAATACCACCTTCCGCCTGGGCGACTTCGCTACCGTGAAGCGCGGCTACCAGGACCCGCCGCGCGACAAGATGCGCTTCAACGGCAAGGAAGTGATCGGCCTGGGCGTGTCGATGGAAAAGGGCGGCAACATCATCCGTCTCGGCGAGGGCCTGGACGAAACCGTCGCCCGCATACGCGCCCAGCTGCCGGTCGGCATCGAGCTGGAGCGCGTGTCGAACCAGCCGCAGGCAGTCACCGCCTCGGTCAACGAATTCATCAAGGTGCTGATCGAGGCGGTGATCATCGTGCTGGCCGTGTCCTTCATCGCGCTCGGCCTGCACACCAAGCCGAAGCTGCGCATCGACGTGCGCCCCGGCCTGGTGGTGGCGCTGACGATTCCGCTGGTGCTGGCGATTACTTTTCTCTTCATGCGGGTGCTCGACATCTCGCTGCACAAGATCTCGCTGGGCGCCCTGATCATCGCGCTCGGCCTGCTGGTGGACGACGCCATCATCGCGGTCGAGATGATGGTGCGCAAGATGGAAGAGGGCTTGTCGCGCTTCGAGGCCGCCACCTTCGCCTACACCTCCACCGCGATGCCGATGCTGACTGGGACCCTGATCACGGCGGCGGGCTTCCTGCCGATCGGCCTGGCCAAGTCGGCCGCCGGCGAATACACCTTCACGATGTTCTCGGTGAACGCGCTCGCCCTGCTGATTTCCTGGGTGGTGGCGGTGGTGTTCACGCCCTACATCGGCTACATCCTGCTGAAGGTGAAGCCGCACGGCCAGGGCGAATCCTCGCACGACGTGTTCGACAGCCCGGCCTACGAGCGTTTCCGGCGCCTCGTGAACCGCTGCGTCGAGTGGCGCAAGACCACCATCGCGCTGAGCCTGGGCGTGTTCGCGCTGGGCGTGTTCGGCTTTAATTTCATCGAGAAGCAGTTCTTCCCCGATTCCAGCCGTCCCGAACTGATGGTCGAGATGTGGTCGCCGGAAGGCACGAGCTTCGCGGCGAACGAGGCGGTCGTCAAGCGCTTCGAGGGTTTCCTCAAGCAGCAGCAAGGTGTGCAGAGCGTGACCAGCTATGTCGGCACCGGCAGTCCGCGCTTCTACCTGCCGCTGGACCAGATTTTCCCGCAGTCGAACGTGTCCCAGCTGGTCGTGCTGCCGGTGGATGCGGCTGCGCGCGAGGCGCTGCGCCTGAAGATCGAGGAAGCCTTCCGCAATGACTTCCCCGAGGTGCGCGGGCGCGTGAAGCTGCTGCCGAACGGGCCGCCGGTGGCTTATCCGGTGCAGTTCCAGGTGCTGGGCCCGGACATCGGCGTGGTCCGCAAGGTCGCCGACGAAGTGAGGGAGGTCATGCGCGCCAACCCGAACACGGTGGGCGTCAACGACAACTGGAACGAGGCGGTCAAGGTGCTGCGCCTCGACCTCGACCAGGACAAGCTGCGCGCGCTCGGCGTCACCTCGCAGGCAGTGCGGCGCGTGATCAACACCACGCTCACCGGCACGCCGGTGGGCCAGTTCCGCGAGACCAACCGCCTGATCGACATCGTGGTGCGCCAGCCGCTCGAAGAGCGTTCGACCATCACGCGCCTGTCGGAGGCCCTGGTGCCGACCGCCGGCGGCGCCGTGCCGATCGGGCAGGTGGCGCGCGTGGCCTTCGTCTGGGAGCCGGGCGTGGTCTGGCGCGAGGGCCGCGAGTGGGCCATCATGGTCCAGTCCGACGTGGTGGAGGGCATCCAGGGCCCCACCGTCACCGCCCAGGTGGACGAGAAGCTGGCCGCGATCCGCGCCAGGCTGCCGGCGGGCTACCGCCTCAAGGTCGAAGGCGCGGCGGCCGACAGCTCGGATGCGGAAGCCTCGATCATGGCCAACGTGCCGTTAGTGCTGTTCATCGTGTTCACGCTCCTGATGCTGCAGCTGCACAGCTTTTCGCGCTCGCTGCTGGTCTTCCTTACCGGGCCGCTCGGGATCGCGGGTGCGGCGATGGCGCTCTTGGCGTTCGGCCGGCCCTTCGGTTTCGTCGCCAACCTGGGCGTAATCGCGCTGTTCGGCATGATCATCCGTAATTCGGTGATCCTGGTGGACCAGATCGAGCAGGACATCGCGGGCGGGGCAGAAGCCTGGGACGCGATCGTCGAGGCGGCGGTGCGGCGCTGCCGGCCGATCCTGCTGACGGCCGCCGCGGCGGCGCTGGCGATGATTCCGCTGTCGCGCTCCGTGTTCTGGGGACCGATGGCGGTGGCGATCATGGGCGGCCTGCTGGTGGCGACGGCGCTCACCCTGCTGTTCCTGCCGGCCCTGTATGCGGCGTGGTTCCGGGTCAAGAAGCCGACCAGGCCGAAAATCACCTAGGGGCGATGGCGGGCTCCTCTATATAGATGAGCTCCCATCCCCACACGCACAGCAAAAAACGCCCCAATAGTGACAGAAAATCCAGTAAAATAATCGATTGAAGTTGTAGCCCCTAAACAGAGGAGTGCAGGGCGGCCGGTTTCACTGTCGGGCGCCCTTTGTTTTTGTGGCAAAAATGCAATCCTTCCGCGAGGATGGCGAAATTGGTAGACGCACCAGGTTTAGGTCCTGACGCCAGCAATGGTGTGGGGGTTCGAGTCCCCCTCCTCGCACCACGAATAATTATTTTTTTGGACGATTTTTATAATGGCAACTGCAGTCGAAACCCTGGGTAAACTCGAGCGTCGCTTGACGATCACTTTTCCGGTAGCTGACGTCCGTACGGAGGTCGAAAAGCGCCTCAAGAAGCAGGCCAAGACGGCAAAGGCCCCGGGCTTCCGCCCAGGTAAGGTGCCGCTCAAGATGGTCGCTGCGCAGTACGGTTACCAGATCGAATCGGACGTGCTGAACGACAAGGTCGGCCGCGCGTTCAACGAAGCCGCCAACGAGAACCAGCTGCGCGTTGCCGGTTTCCCGAAAATCGAACCGAAAGAGGAAGCACCGGAAGGCATGCTGGCCTTCGACGCGACCTTCGAAGTCTATCCTGAAGTCGTGCTGGGCGACCTGGCGACCACCGAGATCGAAACCGTTGCCGCCGAGGTGAGCGACGCCGAGATCGACAAGACCATCGACATCCTGCGCAAGCAGCGCGTGCACTACCACACCAAGGGTGAAGAGGGCGAGCACGGCACCGGCGGCGAAGCCGTGGCTGCCAACGGCGACCGCGTCACCGTCGACTTCGTCGGCAGGATCGACGGCGAAGAGTTCGCCGGCGGCAAGGCCGAGAACTACGCATTCGTGCTGGGCGAAGGCCGCATGCTGCCGGAATTCGAAGCCGCGACCGTGGGCCTGAAGGTCGGCGAAAGCAAGACCTTCCCGCTGCCTTTCCCTGAGGACTACCATGGCAAGGACGTGGCCGGCAAGACCGCCGAGTTCACCATCACCCTGAACAAGCTCGAATGGGCCCACATGCCGGAAGTCGACGCGGAATTCGCCAAGTCGCTGGGCATCGAAGACGGCTCGATCGAGAAGATGCGCGAAGACATCAAGACCAACCTGGAGCGTGAAGTCAACGCCCGCATCAAGGCCCGCAACAAGGAAGCCGTGATGGACGCGCTGGTCAAGTCGACCGAACTGGACGTGCCGAAGGCCATGATCCAGCAGGATTCGGAGCGCCTGGCCGAGATGACCCGCCAGGACATGGCGCAGCGTGGCATGGACGTCAAGGCCATGCCGTTCCCGCCGGAAATGTTCGCCGACAAGGCCGAGCGCCGCGTGCGCCTGGGCCTGATCCTGTCGCAGCTGGTGCAAGATAACAACCTGCAGGCGACCCAGGAGCAGGTCAAGGCCCAGATCGAAGACTTCTCGCAGAGCTACGAAGATCCGAAGGAAGTCCTGAAGTACTACTACAGCGACCGCCGCCGCTTGGCCGAAGTGGAAGCTCTTGTATTGGAAGAAAACGTCGTTAACTATGTCCTCGGCAAGGCGAAGGTCAGCAGCAAGACCATCGCTTTCGATGAACTGATGGGCGGCAACGCCCAGGGTTAATGAATGCCAGCCAGCAAGGCTGTTGTGGTTAAATCGTAGGGTGGGCGGGGTGATTCAGGCCAGTGGCCTGAATTACAGACGCCCACTGTTGTATTGGCGGCGAGATCATCGATAGCGAGATCGGAGCCGGCAACAATCACCGCGTGGGCAGCGGAGCTGCCCACCCTACGTGTCTGTGCAAACTACGCGCACCTGCTAAGATTGGACTTCTGAACCCCTATTTACAAGGAACGAGACAGGTATGATTCGTAATCCGGCATTGGATACCCAAGCACTCGGCCTCGTGCCGATGGTGGTCGAACAAAGCGGCCGCGGCGAGCGCGCCTATGACATCTACTCGCGCCTCCTCAAAGAGCGTGTGATCTTCCTGGTCGGCCCTGTCAACGACCAGATGGCCAACCTGATCGTGGCCCAGCTGCTGTTCCTGGAGAGCGAGAATCCGGACAAGGACATTTCGCTGTACATCAACTCGCCGGGCGGTTCGGTCTCGGCGGGCCTGGCGATCTTCGACACGATGAACTTCATCAAGCCGGACGTCTCCACCCTGTGCACCGGCCTGGCCGCCTCGATGGGCGCCTTCCTGCTGGCTGCCGGCGCCAAGGGCAAGCGTTTCTCGCTGCCGAACTCGCGCGTCATGATCCACCAGCCGTCCGGCGGTTCGCAGGGCATGGCTTCGGACATCGAGATCCAGGCCAAGGAAATCCTGTACCTGCGCGAGCGCCTGGCGCGCATCATGTCCGAGAACACCGGCCAGAGCATCGAGCAGATCCACCGCGACACCGACCGCGACCGCTTCATGTCGGCGGAAGAGGCCGTTGAATACGGCATGATCGACCGCGTGCTGACGAACCGCGCGTAAGTAAAGCGCGTTGCGACGCCGCCAAGGTGTTGCCAAAAAACGCCCGGGCGCAAAACGTGTTCGGGCGTTTCGTTTTTATTTCGGGTAGCATGTTCGTGTGCGCACTTGTTGCGTACCCGTATTAGCGTTATATTCAAGCAACTTATTAGATAACCTGCCCCATGTCTGACAAAAAATCCTCCAGCGGCGAAAAACTTCTGTACTGCTCGTTCTGCGGAAAGAGCCAGCACGAAGTCAAGAAGCTGATCGCGGGACCGTCGGTGTTCATCTGCGATGAATGCATCGACCTGTGCAACGACATCATCCGCGACGAGACTTCCAATGTCGAATCGGTGGCGGGCGCCAAGTCCGATCTGCCGACGCCTCACGAAATCACCGAACTGCTCGACCAGTACGTGATCGGCCAGCAGACGGCCAAGCGCATCCTGTCGGTGGCGGTGTACAACCACTACAAGCGCCTCAAGCACCTGGGCAAGAAGGACGACATCGAACTGGCCAAGAGCAACATCCTGCTCGTCGGCCCGACCGGTTCCGGCAAGACCCTGCTGGCCCAGACCCTGGCGCGTATGCTCAATGTCCCCTTCGTGATCGCCGACGCGACCACGCTGACCGAAGCCGGCTATGTCGGCGAAGACGTCGAGAACATCATCCAGAAGCTGCTGCAAAGCTGCAACTACGAAGTCGAGAAGGCCCAGCGCGGCATCGTCTACATCGACGAGATCGACAAGATCTCGCGCAAGTCCGACAACCCGTCGATAACCCGCGACGTGTCGGGCGAGGGCGTGCAGCAGGCCCTGCTCAAGCTCATCGAGGGCACCATGGCCTCGGTGCCGCCGCAGGGCGGCCGCAAGCATCCGAACCAGGACTTCGTCCAGATCGACACGACCAACATCATGTTCATCTGCGGCGGCGCCTTCGACGGCCTGGCCAAGATCATCCAGAACCGTTCGGAAAAGAGCGGCATCGGTTTCGCGGCCACGGTCAAGAGCCAGACCGAGCGCGCCAACAGCGAAATCCTGATGGAAGCCGAGCCGGAAGACCTGATCAAGTTCGGCCTGATCCCGGAACTGGTCGGCCGTCTGCCTGTCGTCGCGACCCTGAGCGAGCTGACCGAAGAGGCGCTGATCCAGATCCTGATCGAGCCCAAGAACGCCCTGATCAAACAGTACTCGAAGCTGCTTGAAATGGAAGGCGCCGAACTCGAAATACGTCCTGCGGCACTGCACGCGATTGCGCGCAAGGCCCTGGCACGCAAGACCGGTGCCCGCGGCCTGCGCTCGATCCTCGAGCATGCACTGTTGGACGTGATGTACGAACTGCCAAGCCAGCAGAACGTGGTGAAAGTCGTGATCGATGAAAATACGATCACGAATGCTGCGAAACCTTTGCTGATTTATAGCGAAACGCCAAAAGCTTCTGGCGAGAACTAAAAAAAGGCGCGTTCTTTTGCCACAAAAGTCTTGCCGTACGGATTCTTGAAGGTACAATTTACTTCAATAATAGACGCCGGCTTCAATCGAAAAGCCACTCGCGAGCTCGCTCGCGCAGTGGCTTTTTCATTTGAAAACGCGTTTTTTATCGGAACGGCTATATTTTCTAAACATTGATATTCTTTTACTCGTAGAAAATATATTCGCGGTGGTCTTGAGATTTGCGCTGCGAGTGCCCAAGTTCAGCAACACGTTTCTATAAGGTATGCCATGACAACTTCGAAATTAACCGAGCAAACGACGCTGCCTCTCCTGCCGCTGCGCGACGTGGTCGTGTTCCCGCATATGGTGATACCTCTGTTCGTCGGCCGTCCGAAATCGATCAAGGCCCTGGAAGCCGCGATGGAGCAGGGCAAGAGCATCATGCTGGCTGCCCAGAAAGCCGCCGCCAAGGACGAACCTTCCGCCGCAGACATCTACGAGATCGGCTGCGTGGCCAATATTCTGCAAATGCTGAAACTCCCCGACGGTACTGTGAAGGTCCTGGTCGAGGGCGCCCAGCGCGCGCGCATCGATCACATCACCGATGGCGCCACCCACTTTACCGCCGAGCTGACCCCGGTCGCCTCGGAAATCGGAGACGACTCCGAAGTCGAGGCGATGCGCCGCGCCATCGTCCAGCAGTTCGACCAGTACGTCAAACTCAACAAGAAGATCCCGCCCGAGATCCTGGCCTCGCTGGCCGGCATCGACGGCGCCGGCCGCCTGGCCGACACCGTTGCCGCGCACCTGCCGCTCAAGCTCGAGCAGAAGCAGGTCATCCTGGAAATCTTCAACGTCGCCAAGCGCCTCGAGCACCTGCTCGGCCAGCTGGAAGGCGAACTGGACATCCTGCAGGTCGAGAAGCGCATCCGTGGCCGCGTCAAGCGCCAGATGGAGAAATCGCAGCGCGAGTACTACCTGAACGAACAGGTCAAGGCGATCCAGAAGGAACTGGGTGAAGGCGAAGAGGGCGCCGACATCGAAGAGCTGGAGAAGAAGGTCATCGCCGCCAAGATGCCGAAAGAGGCACTGGAAAAGGCGCAGGCCGAGATCAAGAAGCTCAAGCTGATGTCGCCGATGTCGGCCGAAGCCACCGTCGTGCGCAACTACATCGACACGCTGGTCGGCCTGCCGTGGAAAAAGAAGTCGAAGGTCACCATCGACCTCGAGAAGGCCCAGCAGGTGCTGGAAGCCGATCACTACGGCCTCGACAAGATCAAGGAACGCATCCTCGAGTACCTCGCGGTGCAGCAGCGCGTCGACAAGCTGAAGGCGCCGATCCTGTGCTTTGTCGGTCCTCCGGGCGTGGGTAAAACCTCGCTGGGCGAATCGATCGCCCGCGCCACCAACCGCAAGTACGTGCGCATGGCACTGGGCGGCGTGCGCGACGAGGCCGAGATCCGCGGCCACCGCCGTACCTACATCGGCTCGATGCCGGGCAAGGTGCTGCAGTCGCTGTCCAAGGTCGGCGTGCGCAACCCGCTGTTCCTGCTCGACGAAATCGACAAGATGGGCGCGGACTTCCGCGGCGATCCGTCCTCGGCCCTGCTCGAGGTGCTGGACCCGGCGCAGAACCACACCTTCAGCGACCACTACGTCGAAGTCGACTTCGACCTGTCGGACGTGATGTTCGTGGCCACCTCGAACTCCTTCAACATCCCGCCGGCGCTGCTGGACCGGATGGAAGTGATCCGCCTGTCGGGTTATACCGAAGACGAGAAGACCAGCATCGCGCAGCGCTACCTGCTGCCGAAGCAGATCAAGAACAACGGCCTGAAGGAAGGCGAGATCAAGGTCGAGGAATCGGCGATCCGCGACATCATCCGCTACTACACCCGTGAAGCGGGCGTGCGTTCGCTCGAGCGCGAGATCTCGAAGATCTGCCGCAAGGTCGTCAAGATGCTGCTCCTCACCAAGGCCGAGAAGAAGATCACGGTGGGCGCCAAGAACCTGGACAAGTTCCTGGGCGTGCGCCGCTACGACTTCGGCGTGGCCGAGAAGGAAAACCAGATCGGCCAGGTGGTCGGCCTGGCCTGGACCGAGGTGGGCGGCGACCTCCTCACCATCGAAGCCGTCAACGTGCCGGGCAAGGGCGCGATCATCCGCACCGGCACCCTGGGCGACGTGATGAAGGAGTCGATCGAGGCTGCGCGCACGGTGGTGCGTTCGCGTGCCCAGCGCTTCGGCATCAAGGCCGAAGCGTTCGAGAAGACCGACATCCACATCCACGTGCCGGAAGGCGCGACGCCGAAGGATGGTCCGTCGGCCGGTATCGGCATGACGACGGCGCTGGTCTCGGCCTTCACCGGCATCCCGGTGCGCGCCGACGTGGCGATGACCGGCGAGATCACGCTGCGCGGCGAGGTCCTGCCGATCGGCGGCCTGAAGGAGAAGCTGCTGGCGGCGCATCGCGGCGGCATCAAGACGGTCCTGATCCCCGAGCAGAACGTGAAGGACCTGGCCGAGATTCCGGACAACGTCAAGAACAAGCTCGAGATCGTGCCGGTGCGCTGGATCGAGAAGGTCCTGGAAGTTGCGCTGGAGCGCCAGCCGGAACCGCTGGCGGAGGTGGCGGCGGCACCGGTGGCCGTCACCCCGAGCGCGGCTGCGGAGGGCTCGACCGAGGTGGTCAAGCACTGATCGCTCGGTCTGAACGATGAGACAGGCGCCCGCGGGCGCCTGTTTTTTTGTGCGGAACGTGCGATATGGGAACAAGCGGTGCTATTCACTACGGATGTTGCTTGACAGACCAATGTTGCCCTTGTTTAATACCGGCTTGCACTTTTGCAGGAAGGCGCCCCGGCGTCCAACGTATACACGAGGGTTAGAGTGAACAAGACAGAACTGATCGAAGAAATCGCGAAGTCCGCGGACATTACCAAGGCCTCGGCGACGCGTGCTCTCGACGCCATGATCGGAGCCGTGACCGAGTCCCTGAAGAAGAACGACAGCGTCACGCTGGTCGGCTTCGGCACCTTCACCGTGGGCGAACGCGCTGCCCGCACCGGCCGCGATCCGCGCACCAAGGAACCGATCAAGATTGCAGCTGCAAAGGTTCCGAAATTTAAGGCTGGTAAAGCTCTGAAAGATGCTGTAAACTAATGCCTTCTCTGCGGTGACACGCAGAGGCACTACCTGCAAAGGTAATGCGATGTCGTGTTTTTGTTGGAGCGGTAGTTCAGTTGGTTAGAATACCGGCCTGTCACGCCGGGGGTCGCGGGTTCGAGCCCCGTCCGCTCCGCCAACATTCACCACATTAGTCTGGAGCGGTAGTTCAGTTGGTTAGAATACCGGCCTGTCACGCCGGGGGTCGCGGGTTCGAGCCCCGTCCGCTCCGCCAGAATTCAGTATTGCCTGAGGTGTCCGACGATGCCGAGGGAGACAAGAAGGGGCGAACGCGAGTTCGCCTTTTTTTTTAACTTGTGCTGTGAAGAACCTATCCCAGTGGGTGGGGGGAAGCAGATGCCGATGCATGGCAAGCGCGGGCAAGGCGCGAGGAGGCCGCATGGCTCGCCATGCAACGACGAGCAACGCCGCCCCCGCTTGCCAGGCGCGGCAGCAGCGACTCCCGCCTACTGGGATAGGTTCTAGAGCATTATCAACCTTGAATGGCTGACCATGTTTGATTTTGTCCGTAACAACAAGCGCGTGATGCAGGGCCTGCTGCTCGTCCTGATCGTGCCTTCGTTCGTGTTAGTCGGTGTCGAGAGCTACCAGGACCGTGGCGACGCGGCGTCAAGCGTGGCGACCGTGGCCGGCCAGAAGGTCACCCAGCAGGAATGGGAAGAAGCCCAGCGCCGCCAGATCGACCAGGCGCGCCAGATGATGGGCCCGCAGTTCGACCAGAAGATGTTCGAGACGCCGGAAGCCAAGCAGGCGATCCTGAACAACCTGGTGGCCGAACGCGCCATCAACGCCGAGCTCGCGCGCACCCACATGACCGTGGGCGACGCCGCGCTGGCCAGGAAGATCGGCGAGTACCAGCAGTTCCGCAAGCCGGACGGCAGCTTCGACATGGAGCAGTACAAGCAAGCGCTGGCTGCCCAGGGCATGACCCCGGCGATGTTCGACCAGCGCCTGCGCCGCGACCTGACCCTGGAGCAGCTGACCGGCTCGATCCAGGGCACCGCGTTCGCGCCGCGTTCGGTGAGCGAGCGCCTGTCGAGCATCAGCGACCAGGAACGCGAAGTCCAGGAGATGCTGTTCCCGGTCGCGCAGTACTTGCCGCAGGTGAAGGTCACCGACGCGATGGTCAAGGCCTACTACGACAAGAACGCCCAGCTGTTCACCATCCCCGAGCAGGTAAAGGCCGAGTACGTCGTGTTCGACGCCGCCGCGGTGGAGAGCCAAGTGCAGGTCAGCGACGCCGAAGTCAGCGACTACTACAACAAGAACCTCAAGAGCTACACCACGCCGGAACAGCGTACCGCGAGCCACATCCTGATCAACGCCAGCCGCGACGCCAAGCCGGCCGAGCAGGCTGCAGCCAAGGCCAAGGCCGAGGCGGTGCTGCTTGAAGTGCGCAAGAACCCGGCGAACTTCGCCGAGATCGCCAAGGCGCAGTCGCAGGACCAGGGCTCGGCCCAGGCCGGCGGCGACCTCGGCGTGGTCGAGAAGGGCACGTTCGTGAAGCCGGTGGAAGACGCGATCTATGCGCTCAAGGAAGGCGAAGTGAGCGGCGTGGTGCAGTCGGAGTTCGGCTACCACATCATCAAGCTCACCTCGCTCAAGCCGGCCGCACAGAAGCCGCTCGAAGCCGCGAAGGATGACATCGCCGCCGACCTGAAGAAGCAGAAGATGTCGAAGCGTTATTCGGAAATGGCCGAGACCTTCACCAACATGGTCTACGAGCAGTCGGAAAGCCTGAAGCCGGTGGCCGACAAACTGGGCCTGAAGATCCAGACCGTCGACGGCCTGACCCGCAAGCCGAATCCGCAGCTGGGCGAGGCGCCGTTCAACAACGAGAAGTTCCTGGCCGCGCTGTTCGGTACCGACTCCGTCAAGAACAAGCGCAACACCGAAGCCGTGGAAGTGTCGCCGAGCGTGCTGATCTCGGGCCGGGTGGTCGAGTTCAAGCCGGCCACCAAGCGCCCGCTGGCCGAGGTCGACGCCATGATCCGCCAGCGCGTCACGCTGGAAGAGGCAGCGCGCCTGGCCAAAGCCGCCGGCGAGCAGAAGCTGGCCGCCGCCAAGGCGTCGGGCGATGCGACCGGCTTCGGCGCGCCACAAGTCGTGACCCGCACCAAGGAACCGACCATCAACACCACGGCTGCGATCGCGGTGCTGAAGGCGGATGCGACCAAGCTGCCGGCCTACGTCGGCGTGGAGATTCCGGGCCAGGGCTACGGCGTCTACCGCATCAACAAGGTGTCGCAGCCGGCCAACCCGGACGTGAACCGTCGCAAGCAGGAAGCGCAGCAGATCTCGGGCCTGGTGGGCCAGGCAGAGCTGTTCAACTATGTCGAGGCGCTCAAGACCAAGGCCAAGGCCAAGGTCAACGTGAACGCGTCGCAGCTGGGCGCCAAGCCGGAAGGCGAGTGATCGCGGTTGACAGGTAGGATGCAAAAAAGCCCGGCTGTGTGAGCAGCCGGGCTTTTTGTTTTTTCGGTCTCGTGAGCAGGGCGCAGCTTGTGTCGACCCGCAGCCTTGGCACGTCATGCGCGCCACTGGCGCCCATGACTTCCGGCGAAGGCCGGAATCCAAGTTTGCGTGCGCAGCCACGAGTGCATGCGTTCTCACTACTCAAGGGCATTGGATCCCGGCCTGCGCCGGGATGACAATTCGAAGGCTAGTGGAAAAAATGCCGTAGCGGGTGTTCAGGCAGCGTGCAAGCGCCGTGCCGCCGCCACGAAATCTTGCTCGGCAATGTCGTTCAACTCCAGCACCTCCGCCTTCGGAAACTGCACGAAATTCCGGTCGATCGAGCGCAGGTAGGCCGGATCGTAGTGCTCCACCAGCAGCTGGTCCACCAGCTCGGCCATCGCGCCGCTGTTGGCCATGTCGCGCCAGGCCTTGATCTTGTCGTTCCCGTGCAGCTGCACCAGGTGGGCCAGCTGCCCGGTGAGCGCGTCCGGGTTCTTGCAGAAGTGCGCGTAGTCTTCCATCAGGAGCCGCACCCGGTTCTCGCGCGACAGCGAGAGCGAGATGCAGGGCGAGGCGCGCATGCCTGCCATGACCGCGTCCGGTACGCGCAGGTTGCCGACCTTCTTGCTCTCGGATTCCACGAACACGGGCTTGGCTGGATCGAAGTGCCGCAGCTTGTCCCAGACCTGGCTCTCGAACATCTTCTGGCTCGGCTGCGGCTCGTCCGGCAGGTGGCCCAGCACCGAGCCGCGGTGCGCCGCCAGCTTCTCCAGGTCGAGCACCTGCGCGCCGATGCGGTCGAGGGTCTCCAGCAGGCGGCTCTTGCCGCTGCCCGTGGTGCCGCACACGACACGGAAATCCAGTTGCGGCGGGTTCTCCAGCGCGCTTGCCACGTGAGCGCGGTAGGCTTTGTAGCCGCCGTCGAGCTGCACTACCGGCCAGCCGATCTTGGCCAGGATGTGGGCCATCGAGCCGCTGCGGTTGCCGCCGCGCCAGCAGTACACCAGCGGCTTCCAGTCGCGCGGCTTGTCGGCCCACAGGGCCTCGATATGGCGCGCGATGTTGGCGGCCACCAGCGGCGCGCCCACCTTTTTCGCCTCGAAGGCGCCGACCTGCTTGTACAGGGTGCCGACGCGCACGCGCTGCTCGTCGTCGAGCACCGGCGCATTGATCGCGCCGGGGATGCGGTCGAGCGCATATTCCGACTCGCTGCGCGCGTCGATGATGGTGTCGTAGGTATCGAGTTCGGGAAGGATGTCGGCGAAGTTCAGGACGGCTGGGTATTTCATTATTTTTTCACGAGTGGCGCGAACTGCGGCCAGATGTTGTTCAGGATGATGGGGTGGGCCGCAGCAAGCGGGTGCATGCGGTCCTGCTGAAACAGGGACGGCTTGTCGGCCACGCCGTCCAGCATGAAGGGCACCAGCGGCGATTTGGTGTCGCTTGAAATCTTCTTGAACATGTTGAAAAAGCTTTCGGTGTAGGCGCGCCCGTAGTTCGGCGGCATGCGCATCCCCACCAGCATCACCTTCGCATTTTTCTTTTGCGCCATGTCGACCATAACGCGCAGGTTGCCTTCGGCCGAGGCCACGGGCAGGCCGCGCAGGCCGTCGTTGGCGCCCAGTTCGATCACGACGATGTTCGGCTTGTGCTGGTCGAGCAGCGCCGGCAGGCGGGTACGTCCGCCGATCGTGGTCTCGCCGCTGATGCTGGCGTTGACGACCTTGGCCGGGATGTTTTCGGCCTTGAGCTTTTGTTCGAGCAGCGCGACCCAGCCGGCGCCGCGCGCGATGCCGTACTCGGCCGAGAGGCTGTCGCCCAACACGAGGATGGTTTTTGGTGCAGAATAGGCGCTGCCCGACGCGGCCAGCGTCACGATGAAGACGAGAGACAACTTTTTAAGAATGGCTAGCATGCGTGATAACCCCGAGGTGTTCAAGAATGGTATGACGGCCGGCGCTGCAGCGCCAGGCCGGCCGGCGGCAATCGCGGTCAGCGGCCTGTCGAAGCGGGTGGCGGATGCCAGCGGCGAACTCACCATCCTGCAAAACATCGATTTTACCGTGCAACCGGCCGAGACGCTCGCGCTCGTCGGTGCCTCCGGCTCGGGCAAATCGACTTTGCTGGGCCTGCTTGCCGGCCTGGATACGCCATCGAGCGGCAAGGTCCTGCTCGACGGTACCGACATTTTCGCGCTCGACGAGGATGGGCGCGCCGCCTTCCGCAAGGCCAAGCTGGGCTTCGTGTTCCAGTCTTTCCAGTTGCTGGCCCACCTGAATGCCGTGGAAAACGTGATGTTGCCGCTGGAACTGCGTGGCGACAATGATGCCCGCGCCAAAGCCGAGGCCATGCTGGGACGCGTGGGCCTGTCCAGCCGCCTGCGCCACTATCCCAAGTACCTGTCGGGCGGCGAGCAGCAGCGCGTAGCCCTGGCCCGTGCCTTTGTCACCGAACCGCCGCTGCTGTTCGCCGACGAGCCGACCGGCAGCCTGGACGCCGCCACCGGCGAAGCGATCATTGGGCTGATGTTCGAACTGAACCGCGAGCGCGGCTCGACCCTCGTGCTGGTGACGCACGATCCGGCCATGGCGGCGCGCTGCGGCCGCACCATCACCATCGCCGCCGGGCGCCTGGCCTGAGGCTCAAGCCGGCTTCTCCGCCACCAGCAGGTTCAGGACGGCGCGCGCCGCGCCCGGCAACTCGCCGGCCGTCATGCCGATTGGACCAACCCCGTGCGCGACCAGCAGGTCCGCCGCGGTGCCGTGGATCCAGGCGCTACCTGCCGCCGCTTCCCATGCCGGCCAGCCCTGCGCCAGCAGCGCACCGCAAATCCCCGCCAGCACGTCGCCGCTGCCGGCCGTCGCCAGGCCGGCATTGCCGGTGGGGTTAATCAGTATCGCCCCATCCGGGCGCGCGATCACCGAGCCCGAACCCTTGAGGATCACCGCCGCATTGCTGCGCAAAGCGATCTCGCGCGCGGCCGCCAGGCGGTCGGCCTGGATGCCGGGCGCCGTCATGCCGAGCAGGCGCGCGGCTTCCAGGGGGTGAGGCGTGAGCACGGCCGGGCTGCTTCTTTGCGCCAGGCGTTTCAACAGGTCGGGACTGGCGCCGATCAGGGTGATCGCATCGGCATCGATCACCAGCGGGCAGTCGCTGTCGAGGGCCCTGGCCAGCAGGCGCATGGCACTGGCCGAGCCGCCCATGCCGGGGCCGATCACCAGCGTGCGCTTGTCGAACTCGAACTCGTCGGCCAGCCGGAACATGATCTCGGGCTGCACGCTGTCGTAGCCCGGCCCGGGATCGATCATCGCGACAAAGGTCCGGCCGGCGCCGGCAAACAGGGCGCCGCGCGCGGCCAGCACCGGGGCGCCCGCCATGCCATGGGCGCCGCCGATCACGGCGACGTCGCCGAAGCTGCCCTTGTGGGTGTTGCGGCGGCGGCCGGACAGGTGCTGCGCAAAGCTGTCGGCCGACCCGAGGCGGGCGGCGGGCGCCGGGAGCAGATTTGGTGCGACGCCGAGCGGCTCGACCCGCACCTGGCCCGCATGGTCGCGCCCATCGGCCGTGTGCAGGCCCGGCTTGTCGCCCAGGAAGGTGATGGTGTGAGTCGCCCGGACTGCGATGCCGTCGGGGCCGATCACGGCGCCGGTGTCGGCATCCAGTCCGCTCGGCACGTCCAGCGCCAGGATCGGGCAGCGCACATCGTCGAGCGAGGCCACCAGCGCACGGTACTCGCCCTCGATCGGACGCGTCAGGCCGATGCCGAACAGGCCGTCCACGACCAGGCCCCACTGCGCACCAGGGGGCAGCATGTCGATGAAGCCGACCGTGCCGTCGCGTGCGCGTTCGTGCGCGCTCGCCGCCTCGTCCGAGGTCTCGCGCTGGCCGGGCGGGTAGAGCACGGTCGCATCGACGCCTGCGTCGGCAAGGACGGCCGCCATCTCCAGCGCATCGCCGCCGTTGTTGCCGGGGCCGGCCAGCAGCAGGACGGGCAAGTCGCGCTTGTCGCCCAGCAGTTCCAGCGCATACTTCGCGGCCGCTGCGCCGGCACGGCGCATCAAGGTTCCAGGTTCGAGCTCCGCATAGGCGGCCCGTTCGATCTCGCGCAGCTGCGCGACGGTATACAGGGGATTGTCCATGATCCTATTGTCATGCATTTTGGCCAAAACAGTCGCGCGCCCGGACTACAATAGGCGTTTTGGATCGCGTCGCAAGGGAGGTTGTACATGGACTGGCAGTTCTGGATCGATCGCGGCGGCACCTTCACCGACATCGTGGCACGCAGGCCCGACGGCCAGCTGCTCACCCACAAGCTGCTGTCCGAGAACCCCGAACAGTACCGCGACGCAGCCGTGGCCGGCATCCGCCACCTGCTGGGCGTGGCGAAGGACGAGGCGGTGCCGGTGGCGCAGGTGGAGGCGGTCAAGATGGGCACGACCGTCGCCACCAATGCGCTGCTCGAGCGCAAGGGCGAACCGACCGTGCTGGCAATCACCCGGGGCTTTCGCGACGCCTTGCGCATCGCCTACCAGAACCGGCCGCGCCTGTTCGACCGCCACATCGTGCTGCCCGAGCTGCTGTACGCGGAGGTCATTGAAATCGACGAGCGCATGGGCGCGCACGGCGAGGTCGTGCAGCCGCTGGACGAAGCCGCCACCCGCGCCGCGCTGCAGCAGGCCTATGACTGCGGCCTACGCTCGGTCGCCATCGTGTTCATGCACGGCTACCGCTACACGGAGCATGAAGTGGCGACAGCACGCATCGCGCGCGCGATCGGCTACACCCAAATCTCGGTATCGCACGAGGCCAGCCCCCTGATGAAGCTGGTGGCGCGCGGCGACACCACCGTGGTCGACGCCTACCTGTCGCCTATCCTGCGCCGCTACGTCGACCAGGTGGCCGGCGAGCTGCCGGGCGTGAACCTGCAGTTCATGCAGTCGAGCGGCGGTTTGACCGATGCGCGCGCCTTCCAGGGCAAGGACAGCATCCTGTCCGGCCCCGCCGGCGGCATCGTCGGCATGGTGCGCGCGAGCCAAGCAGCCGGTTTCGAGCGCGTGATCGGCTTCGACATGGGCGGCACCTCGACCGACGTCTCGCATTTCTCGGGCGAGTTCGAGCGCGTGTTCGAGACCCAGGTCGCCGGCGTGCGCATGCGCGCGCCGATGATGAGCATCCACACGGTGGCCGCGGGCGGCGGTTCGATCCTGCATTTCGACGGCACCCGCTACCGCGTCGGTCCCGACAGCGCCGGCGCTAATCCGGGCCCCGCCAGCTACCGCCGCGGCGGGCCATTGGCGGTCACCGACTGCAATGTCATGCTCGGCAAGATCCAGCCGCGCCACTTCCCGCGCTTGTTCGGCAAAGGCGGCGACGAAGCGCTCGACCTGGACGCCGTGCGGGCAGGATTCGCCGCGTTGGCGGAGCACATCGGGCAGGCGACGGGCAGCACGCCCGCGCCGGAAGCGGTAGCCGAGGGCTTCATCCAGATCGCGGTCGGCAACATGGCCAACGCCATCAAGCAGATCTCGGTGCAGCGCGGCCACGACGTGACGGAATATGCGCTGACCAGCTTCGGCGGCGCCGGCGGCCAGCACGCCTGCCTGGTGGCCGACGCGCTGGGCATGAAGACGGTGTTCATCCATGCGCTGGCCGGCGTCCTGTCGGCCTACGGCATGGGCCTGGCCGACCAGACCGCGATGCGCGAGCAGGCGGTCGAGCTGCGCCTGCGCGATGCCGGCGTTGATGCGCTCGCGGCGCGCCTCGAGCCGCTTGGCGCCAGCGCTCGCGACCAGCTGCTGGGGCAGGGCGTGGCGCCCGGCCGCATCGAACTGGTGCAGCGGGTGCACCTGCGCTACGAAGGCACGGACTCGGCCATCGTCGTGCCTTTTGGTGAGACCGATGCCATGCAGGCCGCCTTCGAGGAGGCTTACAAGCGCCGCTATTCCTTCCTGATGCCCTCGCGCGCCCTGGTGGTGGAGGCCGTTTCGGTGGAAGCTATCGGGCGCTCGGACGCGCCCGCCGAGGCGATTGCAGCGGCCGGTTCGAACGGCGCGCAGCCGGCGCCGGGCGAAGTGGTGCGCATGTTCAGCAGCGGCGCCTGGGTTGATACCGGCGTGTTCCTGCGCGATGCTATTCGAGCAGGCGACATCGTGCGCGGCCCCGCGATCATCGCCGAAGCGAATGCGACGACGGTGGTGGAGCCGGGCTGGCAGGCCCAGGTCACGCCGCACAATCACCTCGTGCTGCGCCGGGTGGAGGCGCTGCCGGAACGGCGCGCGATCGGCACCACGGCCGATCCGGTCATGCTCGAAATCTTCAATAACCTGTTCATGTCGATTGCCGAGCAGATGGGCCTGCGCCTGCAAAATACGGCGTACTCGGTGAATATCAAGGAGCGCCTCGATTTCAGCTGCGCGATCTTCGATGCTGGAGGCAACCTGGTCGCCAACGCCCCGCACATGCCGGTGCACCTGGGCTCGATGGGCGAGAGCATCAAGACCGTGATGCGCAAGAACGCCGGCCGCATGAAGGCGGGCGACGTCTACGTGCTGAACGACCCCTACAACGGCGGCACGCACCTGCCGGACGTCACGGTGATCTCGCCCGTGTTCGACGAAGCGGGCAATGAGATCCTGTTCTACGTCGGCTCGCGCGGCCACCACGCCGACATCGGCGGCACCACGCCGGGTTCGATGCCGCCGGATTCAAGCCACATCGAGCAGGAGGGCGTCCTGATCGACAACCTCAAGCTGGTCGACGGCGCGGACGGGGTTCTGCGCGAAGAGGAAGCGCGTGCGTTGTTGACGGGCGCGCGCTACCCGGCGCGCAATCCCGACCAGAACATGGCCGACCTGCGCGCTCAGGTGGCGGCGAACCAGAAGGGCGTCGAGGAACTGCACAAGATGGTGGGCTACTATGGGCTGGACGTCGTGCGTGCCTACATGGGCCACGTGCAGGACAACGCCGAGGAAGCCGTGCGCCGCGTGATCTCGGCACTGAAGGATGGCCAGTACAGCTACGATCTCGACAACGGCGCCCGCATCGAGGTCGCGATTCGCGTCGACCGCGCCAGCCGCAGCGCCGAGATCGACTTCACCGGCACCTCCGGCCAACTGCCCAACAACTTCAACGCACCGTCGGCGGTGTGCATGGCGGCGGTGCTGTACGTGTTCCGCACCCTGGTCGACGACGAGATTCCGTTGAATGCCGGCTGTCTGAAACCGCTGAAGGTGATCATCCCGCCGGGCTCGATGCTCAATCCCCACTATCCGTCCTCGGTGGTCTCGGGGAACGTCGAGACCTCCACTTGCATCACCAACGCGCTGTACGGCGCCCTGGGCGTGATGGCCGCAAGCCAGGGCACGATGAACAACTTCACCTTCGGGAACGCGCGCTACCAGTACTACGAGACCATCTCGGGCGGCGCCGGCGCGGGTGAAGGCTTCGACGGGACCGACGTGGTGCAGACCAACATGACGAACTCGCGGCTCACCGATCCCGAGATCCTGGAATTTCGTTTCCCGGTGCGGCTGGAGAGCTACGAGATCCGGCACGGCTCCGGTGGGGCAGGGCGCTGGCATGGCGGCAATGGCGGCACCCGCAAAGTGCGCTTCCTGGAGCCGATGACGGCGGCGATCCTGTCGAACAACCGGATCCATGCGCCCTTCGGCATGGCCGGCGGCGCGCCGGGCGAGCGCGGGCGCAATACCGTGCTGCGCGCCGACGGGACGGTCGAGACGCTGGGACACATCGGCAAGGTCGGGATGGAGCCGGGCGACCTGTTCGTGATCGAGACGCCCGGCGGCGGGGGCTATGGCGCCCCATAGCGCCTGAGGCGTGCTTTCTCTTCAGGGACCGGTCCTGCGCGACTTCCTGGTGTATGTTTCCGGAGGCGGCATAGCGATGGTATCGCGCCAGAACTGGTCGAAGCTGCCACACAAGGCAGGATGCTCTTCTCGGTTCCGTGCGGCGCAATTCACCATGGATGGGCCGATCGAATCCGAGATGAGGCCGTCGACGACGACGCCCTTCTCGAACCTGGCAATCGAGTGCAGCTCGGTGCCGTTCAGCGCTGCGTCTTCCGCCAGCCAGGCATAGGCGCATCCGCTGAAGTCTTTCGCCAGGCGCTTGGGGTAGAGAACCAGCAAGGGCAAGGGCGTGTTCTCTTCGCCGATGACCACGCTGTCCTCCGGGACCGGGATGGTCGGGCAAGTCCGGGACTCCCCGATGCGCTCGACGACGCGGCATCCTGCCTGGCTGGAGATCGCCAGCACGAGGACGATCAGTTTGCTAAGTCTCATAGGCTTCCAGTTCACCCTACGGTTCCCTCGGTTCGTCACACGGTCCGCGTGCCGGCCTGATGCGTCCGGCTTCGGGCAGCCTGACAGCGGCGAACATTCAGGTCGACATACCGTACTTGCGCCTGGCCTGCTGAAGCTCTTCCGTGAGGGCCCCCAGGCGCGGATGCTCCGCATCCATCGCCCGCAAGCGCTCGATCCGCTCGCTCGCCACCTCGCCGAGCGCATGGTCCCATCCCAGCTCGTTGACCTGGCGCAGGATGCCGCCAGCCACCGCCACCATCACCTGCAGGTTGCCAGGCGCCATGTGCAGCGCCTCCAGCAAGGTCTGCACCGCGCCGCGCACGTCGCCCATGTTGCGCTTCTCGTCCGCCACGCCGAGCAGGATCTGCGCCTGGGCGCGCAGCTGCTGGCCCATGCCGTCGGCCAGGTCCGGGCGGCCTGCGCGCACGAACACGTTCATCGCCTGGTCCACGGTCACCTGGTTCGACGTATCGCCCATCACGCTCATCATGACGTTCGAGGCCTGCTCGTCCATCTGGTGTTCCAGGCAGGCCTGCGCCAGGCCGATCTTCAGGTTCGGCGACAGTCCGCTGCTGGTGCGCGCCGCGCTGACGGCGTTCGAGAGTTCGGCCACGGCGGCGCTGACCTTGCCCATCTTTTCCAGGAGCAGGGCGCTGGAATAGGCCTTGCAGGCATCGACGTTGGCGTTGCCGCGCATCGAGCGCTCCAGGTCGCGGATCACGCCGCCAGCGCCTGCGACGTCGCCGCGCGTGACCATTGCCCTGACCAGGTTGACGTGGTCTTCGGGATTGCGAAATTCCGAGTAGCGCGCCTTGCTCACCACCTGCTTGAAGGATTTCTCGGCGGCCTCGGCATCGCCGTTCTCCAGCGCGACTTCGCCCAGTTTACGCAGGCGGCGCACCATGTGCGGGGAGATCGACACCGCTTCTTCCAGCACCTTCTGCGCATCGAGGCTGCTGCCCAGCTGCTCGTGGCAGCGCGCCAGCAGGTCGTAGGCCGCCATCAGGCGCGGATTGGCCTGCACCAGCGCCGCCAGCGTATCGCGCGCATCTTCCACCTGGCCTTGCGCGAGCATGGTGCGCGCCAGGCCAAGGCCGGCCCAGCCCAGCGGGCGCTCGGCCAGCACCTCGCGGTAGATCGCCCCGGCCTGGGCGTGTTCGCCGCTGGCGACATGCAGCTCGGCCTTCAGGCGCAGGAAGTCGAGCGCATAGCGCGGGCTGGCAATGGCGGCGGTGGCGCAGGCGCGGATGGCCTCCACTGATTTACCCTGCGCGGCCAGCTGCCAGACCGGGAGCAGGGCGCTGCGGCGCTCCAGCGCGCGCTTGATGCGGCTGCTGAGCATGTCCACCGTGAAGGGCTTGAGCACGTAGTCGGTCGGCGTCAGTTCGGCGGCGCTGACGACCTTGTCGTACACGCCTTCCGACGTGAGCATGATGAAGATGGTCGATGCCGTGATCAGGCGGTGGTGGCGCAGGTCTTCCAGCAGCTGCTGGCCGTCCTGGCCGTCCCCCTGGGGGCCGCCCAGGTCGTACTCGCACAGGATGATGTCGTAGCCGCGCTTGGTGAGCTGCTTGATCGCGGTGCCGGCATTGACCGCCGACTCGATCCTGGTGATGCCGGCCTGGTTCAGCATGTTCTGCAGGCTGCCGCGCATGCCCTGGTTGGGGTCGACGATCAGTACCGTGAGGTTGGCGTTCTCTTGCATCTCGCTTCCGTTCCTGTGTGGTGCCCATGCACCTTGTTTTAATTATGGTGTGCTTACAATACCGATAAGTTCCTGCAGGATCAAGAAATGTCCGTTCTACAAGGTCAGGACTGGTAGGAATGCAACGCTGCCTAGTGACCCTGTATAATAGCGGGCTATCTTCCACCCAAGCAGCGACGCTGCATCAACCAACTTCTCAGCCATGTTGATTCTGCCGGGTTCCAACGCCCTGTCCGCCTTCCGTAGCCAACGCCTCCTGTCGCAACTCCAAGCCGTCGCACCATCGATTGCCGCAGTCCAGGCCCGCTTCTATCACTTCATCGACGCCAGCGCGCAGCTAGGCGTCGAAGACACCGAGCGCCTGTCGGCCATGCTCACCTATGGCGAGCCTGCGGCGCAGACGCTGTACGAGGGCGTGACCGAGGAGTTCTTCGTCATCCCGCGCCTGGGCACGATCTCGCCGTGGGCCTCGAAGGCCACCGACATCGCCCACAACTGCGGCATGCAGCACGTGCACCGCATCGAGCGCGGCGTGGGCTATACCGTCGTGCTCAAGGGCGGCATCCTCGGCACCGGCATTGGCGCGCCGAAGAAGCTGGCGGAGAATGAAGTGGCCGCAGTCGCCGCGCTGCTGCACGACCGCATGACCGAGACCGTGCTGCGCAACGCCGATGAGGCGCAACGCCTGTTCGACGAACTCGAAGGCCGTCCGCTCGAGACCGTGGACGTGATCGGGCAGGGCCGCGACGCGCTGGTGCGCGCCAACCTGGAATTGGGCCTGGCGATGTCGGTCGACGAGATCGACTACCTGCACGACGCCTTCACCAAGGCGCAGCGCAACCCGACCGACGTCGAGCTGATGATGTTCGCCCAGGCCAACAGCGAACACTGCCGCCACAAGATCTTCAACGCCGACTGGATCATCGACGGCGTCAAGCAGGACAAGTCGCTGTTCGGCATGATCAAGAACACCCACCAGCTGAACCCGCGCGGCACCGTGGTCGCCTACAGCGACAACTCCTCGATCATCGAGGGCGCCAGCGTGACCCGCTTCTTCCCGCGCCTCGGACAGGAATACGGCGCGTCGACGGAGCTGACCCACATCCTGATGAAGGTCGAAACCCATAATCACCCGACCGCGATCTCACCGTTCCCGGGCGCCTCCACCGGCGCCGGCGGCGAGATCCGCGACGAGGGCGCGACCGGCCGCGGCGCCAAGCCGAAGGCCGGCCTGACCGGCTTCACGGTGTCGAACCTCCTGCTGCCGGACGCCCAGCGTCCGTGGGAGAACGCCTCCGACGTCACCGCCGGCGAAAACGGCCGCGTGGACGCCGTGTACGGCAAGCCGGAGCGCATCGCTTCGCCGCTGCAGATCATGATCGACGGCCCGATCGGCGGCGCCGCCTTCAGCAATGAATTCGGCCGGCCGGTGCTGGGCGGTTACTTCCGTTCCTACGAGCAGAACGTGGGCGCGGCCGGCAACGTGTACGGCTACCACAAGCCGATCATGATCGCCGGCGGCATCGGCAACATCGCAGCAGAGCACACCCACAAGGACGAGATCCCGGTCGGCAGCCTCCTGATCCAGCTGGGCGGCCCGGGCATGCGCATCGGCATGGGCGGCTCGGCCGCGTCCTCGATGGCCACCGGCACCAATACCGCCGACCTGGACTTCGACTCGGTCCAGCGCGGCAACCCGGAGATGGAACGCCGGGCCCAGGAAGTCATCAACGGCTGCTGGCAGATGGGCGCGGACAACCCGATCATCTCGATCCACGACGTCGGCGCCGGCGGCCTGTCGAACGCCTTCCCGGAAATCGTCAACGACGCCAAGCGCGGCGCGCTGTTCGACCTGCGCAAGGTGCCGCTCGAAGAGAGTGGCATGGCGCCGAAGGAAATTTGGTCAAACGAGTCGCAAGAGCGATATGTGTTGGCGATTTCGCCAATGGACCTTGATAAATTTGCATCGCTGTGCGAGCGCGAGCGCTGCCCCTACGCAGTCGTCGGCACCGCCACCGAAGAGCGCCAGCTGCGCGTGATCGACCCGCAGGCAGGTAATAGCCCGGTCGACATGCCGATGGACGTCCTGCTCGGCAAGCCGCCCAAGATGCTGCGCGACGTCGCGCACGTGGAATACGACTTCCCGGCCATCGACCTGACCGGCATCGCGCTCGAGGAAGCGGCGCGCCGCGTCCTGCTGCTGCCGACCGTGGCCGACAAGTCCTTCCTGATCACCATCGGCGACCGTAGCGTGGGCGGCATGACCGTGCGCGACCAGATGGTCGGCCCGTGGCAGGTGCCGGTCGCCGACTGCGCCGTCACCGCCATGTCCTACGAAGGCTTCGTGGGCGAAGCGATGGCGATGGGCGAGCGTACCCCGCTGGCCGTGATCGACGCCGCCGCGTCGGGCCGCATGGCCGTGGGCGAGGCGATCACAAACATCGCCGCCGCCGCGATCGAGCAGATCGGCGACATCAAGCTGTCGGCCAACTGGATGGCGGCCTGCGGCCAGCCGGGCCAGGACGCCGCGCTGTTCGACACCGTCAAGGCGGTCGGCATGGAGCTGTGCCCGGCGCTGGGCGTGTCGATCCCGGTCGGCAAGGATTCGCTGTCGATGCGCACTACCTGGAACGACGAGGGCGCCAACAAATCGGTGATTTCGCCGGTGTCCCTGATCGTGTCGTCCTTCGCATCGGTCCCGGACGTGCGCCGTTCGCTGACCCCGCAGCTGCGCACGGATCTGGGCGACACCGCCCTGGTGCTGGTCGACCTCGGCCGTGGCAAGAACCGCCTGGGTGCATCAAGCCTGGCGCAGGTGTTCCAGCAGATCGGCGACAGCGTCCCGGACGTGGATTCGGCCGACGACCTGAAGGCCTTCTTCAATGCCGTGCAGCGCCTCAACAAGGAAGGCAAGCTGCTGGCCTACCACGACCGTTCGGACGGCGGCCTGTTCGCGACGCTCTGCGAGATGGCCTTCGCCGGCCGCGCCGGCGTCTCGGTCAACCTCGACATCCTGACCATGGAAGGCGAGCACGCTTCCGACTGGGGCGACGCCAAGAACTGGACCACCCAGGTGGGCGAGCGCCGCAACGAGATGACCCTGCGCGCGCTGTTCAGCGAAGAGCTGGGCGCGGTGCTGCAGGTGCGCGCGGAGGACAAGCAGGCCGTGATGGCCGTGCTGCGTGAACTCGGCCTGGGCGCTTGCAGCCACATCATCGGCAAGCTGAACGACCGCGGCGTGATCGAATTCACCCGCGACGCCAAGCTCATCTACAGCGAGAAGCGGAGCGTCCTGCACCGCCTGTGGAGCGAGACTAGCTGGCGCATCGCGCGCCTGCGCGACAACCCGGACTGCGCCGACCAGGAATACGAGCGCCTGCTGGACGAAAGCGATCCGGGCCTGTCGCCGAAGCTGACCTTCGACCTGAGCGACAACGTGGCCGCGCCCTTCATTGCGACCGGCGTGCGTCCGCGCGTGGCGATCCTGCGCGAGCAGGGCGTGAACTCGCACATCGAGACCGCCTGGGTCATGCACCAGGCCGGCTTTGCCGCCGTCGACGTGCACATGAGCGACCTGATCGCGGGCCGCGCCAAGCTCGAGGACTTTCACGGTGTGATCGCCGTCGGCGGCTTCTCGTATGGCGACGTGCTGGGCGCGGGCGAGGGTTGGGCCAAGACCATCCTGTTCAACCCGCAGCTGTCGGACCAATTTGCCGCCTTCTTCGCGCGCCAGGACACCTTCGGCCTGGGCGTGTGCAACGGCTGCCAGATGCTGAGCAACCTGAAATCGATCATCCCGGGCGCGCAGGCGTGGCCGAAGTTCACCCGCAACAAGTCGGAGCAGTTCGAAGCGCGCTTCGGTATGGTCGAGGTGCTGGACTCGCCGTCGATCTTCTTCGACGGCATGGCCGGCACCCATGCGCCGCTGGCGATCGCCCACGGCGAAGGCTTTGCCGACTTCTCGCTGACCGGGGACGTCAATGTAGTGGTGAAATCGCTGCGCTACGTCGACAACCGCGGCCAGGCGACCGAAACCTATCCGTTCAACCCGAACGGTTCGCCGGGCGGCCTGACCGCCGTCACCACCGAGGACGGCCGCTTCACCGCGATGATGCCGCACGCCGAGCGCGTGTTCCGCACCGCCGTGCACTCGTGGGCACCGGAAGGCTGGCCGGACGAGTCGCCGTGGATGCGCATGTTCCGCAACGCGCGCAAGTGGGTCGGCTGATCGGCTGAGCCTACGACGAAGAGCGCCTCCGCGGAGGCGCTTTTTTCATGGTGGAGCGGGTCAGGTCGCCCAGACGGGCTGGTCCGGCGTACCGTTGCCGACCGGGGCAGGCTGGCCGCCGCCGGCGCCCGGCATCGGCTGGGTCTGCGGATCCGCGCCGCCTTGCCCGGCGCTGCCGCGACTGGTCTGTGGCGAACCCGCGGGCATCGCATTCGCTTCCGGCGGCGACTTCAGAAAGTCGCCCTGCTGGCTGTCGCCGCCATGGGCGCCGCCCGTGTAATGGCCCGCGTTCGACTGCACGCTGCCTGCGCCCGGATCCTGGGGCGGCACCTCGTACTGCCACAGTCCGCCCTGGGAGCCGTTCTTTCCGTCCTGGCTGGCGGGTGCTGCTTTCGCTTGTTCCTTGTCCATGTCGTCCTCCTGTGGATCAAACGGCCCGATAGTAGCCGTCAAGAGAAAAAACGGGCGCTACGGAGGAAGCGCCCGGAGCAAATGGCGGAGTCAGCTGCGGTCGGTGCCGGCGGAGCCGCTCATGTTGCCGTCCGCATTGCTGGCCGCATCGTCAGGAGGGCCGCCAGCCGCGCCGCCCGTGGCCTGGGCTTCCCGGCTGGCCTCGATGCCGCCGATAGTGCCTGGCGCTGGATCGGTGGCGCTGCCGGCGCCA
The DNA here is from genome assembly GCF_000735635.1 of Massilia sp. LC238. Classification (NCBI taxonomy): domain Bacteria; kingdom Pseudomonadati; phylum Pseudomonadota; class Betaproteobacteria; order Burkholderiales; family Oxalobacteraceae; genus Massilia; species Massilia sp. LC238. Next base: position 102,715 of record NZ_JNNN01000007.1, read on the forward strand.
CTGAGCGGCCGTCCGGGTGCGTTGACGTTGCTCTCGGCCGGCGCCTCGACGATCCCGCCACCGTGGCCAGCCGCATTCGGCGTGTAGTGACCCGCATTCGATTGGTCGGCGCCCGTACCGCTGCCCGGCGGTGGCACCTGGTAGCGCCACACCGCCTCGGTGGACTGGTCGGCGCCGGCGCCGCCTGGCAAGCCGATGGTCTCGGCCGGGCCTTCGCGGCCACCGTCGAGTGCTGGTCCATGCTGGGTGCGTTGTTCGGTGCTCATGCCAGTCTCCTGTTCGGTTGTCCTTGCTGATGATCTTAGTTGCTCTGGCAAATGCCTGAATAGGCGCACGCTCCGTGCTCCCGTAGGAGGGTTCCGAAGCGCGCGCATGCTCATTCCATAAGGAAAATTATGGAGGCAGCACTGTGGCGAACACTGAGCCGGGCAGCGGGCAATAAAAAAGCGCTCCCGCGGGAGCGCTTTTCGTTCGCTAAGACCGTACTTACTGGATCTTGGCCTTCTTGACCAGGCTTTCGCGGTACTGCGCCAGCTGGCGCTGCTGCAGCGATTCCGCGACCTGCTGCTTGACTTCGTCCAGGGCCGGGATCTTGGCCTGGCGCACGTCTTCCAGCTTGATCACGTGGAAGCCGTACTGGCTCTTGACCGGGGTGTCGGTGATGGCGCCTTTTTGCAGGGCAACCATAGCCTTCGAGAACTCAGGCACGTAGTTGGCCGGGCTTGCCCAGTCCAGGTCGCCGCCGTTGGCAGCCGAGCCGTCCTTCGAATGCTGCTTGGCCAGGTCTTCGAACTTGGAGCCGCTCTTGAGCTTGGTGATGATCGACTTCGCTTCGTCTTCGGTCGGGACCAGGATGTGGCGCGCGTGGTATTCCTTGTCGCCCACCTGTGCCTTGTACTTGTCGTACTCGGCCTTGATGTCGGCATCCTTGATCGGGTTCTTCTTGACGTAGTCGGCCAGCATGGCGTTGATGATGATGCTCTGGCGGGCATTGTCGATGGCTGCCTTGACGTCGGCGCGGCCGCCGATGCCTTGCTTGTCGGCTTCCTGGATCAGGACTTCGCGGCCGATCAGGTCTTTCTTGATGGCGTCGCGCAGCTGTGGCGAATCGGTGGCGCGGCCTTGCGCGACCACTTGCTTGACCAGCTGGTCAACCTTTGCCGCCGGGATGGGCTTGCCATTGACGGTGGCGACGTTCTGCGCAATAGCAGGCGCGGCGATCATCGCGGCCGTGGCCAAGCTGATTGCCAAAGTCAGGCGGGCTGGCTTCAAAATCATTGTTAAGGTCCTATCTAAACACGAAAAAGTTCGCCGCAGGCGGCAAGAACCGGTGCCATCAGGCACCGGCGGTAGTACATCTTACTGCACCTTTGCCTTTTTGACCATTTGGTCACGGTAGTCAGCCAGCTTTTTCTGCGCCAGGGCGTCCTGGATCTGCGGCTTGACTTCTTCCAGCGACGGCAGCTTGGCTGCGCGGGTATCGTCCAGCTTGATGACGTGGAAACCGTTGGCGGTCTTCACCGGCTTGTCGGTGACGCCGCCTTTCTGCAGGCCGGTGAAGCCGGCAGCGAATTCAGGCGGGAACGAGGACGGGGTGGCCCAGTCCAGGTCGCCGCCGTTGTTGGCGGTGCCGGTGTCCTTCGACTGCTTGGCCAGCTCTTCGAACTTGCTGCCGGCCTTGATCTTGGCGATCACGGCATTGGCATCAGCTTCGGTATCGAGCAGGATGTGGCGCACGTGGTATTCCTTGTCGCCGGTCTGGGCCTTGAAGCGGTCGTACTCGGCCTTGATCTCGGCGTCGGTCACCGGGTTCTTCTGGATGTAGTCGCGGGCCAGCTGGTTAACGACGATGGCCTGGCGCGCGTTGTCGAGGGCGGCGCGCACTTCCGGCTTCTTGTCGTAGCCCTGCTTGATGGCTTCCTGCATCAGCACTTCGCGGGCGATCATCTCTTCCTTGATGGCCAGGCGCGTTTGCGGATTGTCCTGGGCCTGGCCGGCGGCGACCAGCTGCTTGACTGCTTCCTCGACGCGCGAGGTCGGGATGGCTTTGCCGTTGACGACGGCGAGATTCTGCGCAAAGGCGGGTGCTGCGGACACGGCGATCAGCGCTAACAGCAGGCGTGCTGGCTTAAAAGTCATTTATGGAATTCCTGTGGGAGGGGTGCTTGGACGAGATTTGATTAGTTCTTGTACTTCAAGTTCTGGTACTTAGCGTTACAGATTGTCGGCCACTATTCTTAAAGTAGACTGAAGATGAGTACGGGCGGTATGCCTTCAAGGCGATTCCGACGGTGCGAGGGCCGTGATGGCCAGCGCATGGATTTCCGCCTTGTTGATCATTTCGTGAACGGCATCATACACAAGACGATGGCGCATGACTAGCGTGAGGCCCTGGAACTTCTCCGATACGATTTTCACGCTGTAATGGCTGCCGCCCGAGGCGGCGCCGGCGTGGCCGGCGTGCAGGTGCGAGTCGTCGGTGATGTCCAGCACGGACGGATTGAGTTCGGCCTGCAGGCGCTCGCGCAGGCGTTCGGTACGGTTAGCTTCCATTTTGAGCATCCTCCTGGATATGTTTGGAGAGGAACAGCGATTGGATGATGATAAAGGCGAACAGGATGCCGCTGATGCCGAACAGCTTGAAACTGACCCAGGCGCCGGTATCGCTACGGAAGACCACGAACGCCATCAGGAGGTTCAGCAGGCCCAGCCCGATGAAGAAGGCGATCCATGCATACAGGACGCGGGTCCAGACCGCGTCCGGCAGGTTCATCGCGCCCCCGAGCGCCGAGCGCATCAGGTTCTTCCTGTATATCAGTTGCGCCAGCAGCAGGGCGACGCCGAAGGCCCAGTACAGGATGGTCGGCTTCCACTTGATGAAGGTGTCGTCGTGGAAGTAGATGGTGGCGCCGCCGGCCACCACCACCACGCCCAGCGACAGCCACAGCATGCCGTCGACCTTGCGGCGGCGCGCCAGCAGGTAGACGATCTGCAGCACCGTGGCGATGATCGTGACCGCGGTCGCCAGCAGGATCGGCGACTGCGCGGCCGGCACCGCGCCGCCCGAGATCAGGAAGCCAAGGTGATCGGTGACAAGCCCGTGGGCCCATTCCTGGTTGTTTTCCCCATATTTGTAGATGCCGAAGAACAGGATCACCGGCAGCATGTCGAACAGGAACTTGATCATTGAGTTCTCCGCCTTCCTCAGAGGGGCTCGAAGCGCATGGCCGCCGAGTTGATGCAGTAGCGCAGGCCGGTGGGCGGCGGACCGTCCGGGAACACGTGCCCGAGGTGGGCGTCGCAGACGGCGCAGATGATCTCGGTACGCAGCATGCCGTGGCTGCGGTCGACCTTCTCGATGACATTATCCGGGTCGAGCGCACGGAAGTAGCTCGGCCAGCCGCAGCCGGAGTCGAACTTGGCGTCGGATTCGAACAGCGGGGTATCGCAGCAGACGCAGTGGTAGATGCCGTGCTCGTGGTGGTCCCAGTACTTACCGGTGAAAGCGCGCTCGGTGGCGGCGTGGCGGGTCACCTGGTACTCCATCGGGTCCAGCTGGGCGCGCCACTCGGCGTCGCTCTTGGTCACTTTGTCGTTCATGACGGTTCCTTCTTGTGTCTCATGTTTCAGGTGGTTCAGGACGAGCAGCTCACCTCGAGGTGGGCTGCCCAATCGGGCGGCAGGGCCGCATACGATTCGTTCTCCGGCTGCTCGTCGAAGGGGCGCTCCAGGACGGCGAGCAGCTTGTGCACGCCTCTGAAATCGCCGTTCTGGGCCTGTTCGATCGCGGTCTGGGCCAGGTAGTTGCGCAGCACGTACTTCGGGTTGGCGCGGTGCATGGCGGCGCGGCGCAGTTCGTCGCTGCTGTCTTCGAGCCGCAGGCGCGCGCGGTACTGGCCGGCCCAGGCGTCGAAGGCTTCGCGGTCGATGAACAGGTCGCGCACCGGTGCATCCTGTTCCACGCCGCCCTCGCGCGGCAAGTCGCCCAGGCGGCGGAAGAACAGCGTGAAGTCGGCGTGGTTCGCCTGCAGCAGCTTGAACATGTCGTCGAACAGGGCGCTGTCTTCGTCGCGCGCGTCGAACAGGCCGAGCTTGGCATGCAGCAGTTCGTCCAGCCTGGCCCCGAAGGCAGGGCGGTAGACGTCCAGCGCTTCCTCGGTGTCCTCCGGGGTGCCGATCAGCGGCAGCAGGGCATTGCCGAGCGCGTAGCAGTTCCAGTGCCCCACCGGCACCTGGTTGGCGTACGAATAGCGGCCGCCCTGGTCGGTATGGTTGCAGATGTGGTTGGCGTCGAACGCTTCCATGAAGCCGAAGGGGCCGTAGTCGAGCGTCAGGCCCAGGATCGACATATTGTCGGTGTTCATGACGCCATGCATGAAGCCGACCGCCTGCCAGCCGGCGATCATGTGGGCCGTGCGGCGCGTGACTTCGGCCAGTAGTTCCTTGTAGGGATTGGCGGCGCCAAGGAATTCCGGATACCAGTTCTTGATGACGTAGTCGGCCAGGATCCTCAATTCGTCCTGCTTGTTGCGGTAATGCCAGTGCTCGAAGGAACCGAAACGCACGAAGGTCGGCGCCATCCGCGTCACCACGGCGGCGGTCTCGACGGTTTCGCGCATGACGCGCTGGTGCGAACCGGTCAGCATCAGGGCGCGGGTGGTTGGAATGCCGAGCGCGGCCATGGCTTCCGAGCACAGGAATTCGCGGATCGAGGAGCGCAGCACCGCGCGGCCGTCGCCCATGCGCGAATAGGGCGTCAGGCCGGCGCCCTTGAGCTGCACTTCCATCGGGCCGTTCGGGCCAGGCAGGTCGCCCAGCGTGATCGCGCGTCCGTCGCCGAGCTGGCCGGCCCAGACGCCGAACTGGTGCCCCGAATAGACGGCCGATAAGGGCTGGGAACGCACCGCCACCTTGTTGCCGGTAAAAACGTCGACGAAATCGTCCCCGGCCAGCGCCTGCGGGTCGAGCGCTACCTGCGCCGCTGCGGTTGCACTGGCAGCGATGAAATAGGGCGACGGCAAGGGCGTCGGCATCAGCCGGGTATAGAAGGCCGGCGGCAACTCGGCAAACGAGTTGTTGAAGGGGAGTTCGTCGGCTGTGATGGCAGCTCCTTCGGTAGTCGGTCGGCACGCTTATGCGTGTGGTATTGGCAGGATTCTACCGTACCGGGCCGAATCCATCGGCGCACGGCTGCATCCGGCCATGCTGCGGCGCGCAATCGAATTGCGTTGACGACAGCTCAAGCGGGAGTTGAAACTCGGAATTTGTTGTACTAAATATATGGAGACCTGATGAACGCTGCTGTGAACGCTTACCCGGCCAGTCCCCTGATGGGGCAGATGATGGACCAGCCGCTGCTGGTCTCGAACATCATCAAGTTCGCCGCCCGCCATTACGGCGCCAGCGAGATCGTCTCGCGCCGGGTCGAGGGCGACATCCACCGCACCACCTACCGCGAGCTGGAGGCGCGCGCGCGTCGCATGGCCCAGGCGCTGCAGGCGCTGGGCGTGGGCATGGGCGACCGGGTCGCCACGCTGGCCTGGAACGGCTACCGCCACATGGAGCTGTACTACGCGGTGTCGGGCTCGGGCGCGGTCCTGCATACGATCAACCCGCGCCTGCATCCGGAGCAGATCGCCTACATCATCAACCATGCCGAGGGCCAGTACCTGTTCTTCGACCTGACTTTCCTGCCTGCGATCGAGGCGCTGGCGCGCCACTGCAAGACCATCAAGGGCTATGTGGCCATGTGCGGGCGCGAGCACATGCCGCAGGAGACCGACATCCCGACCCTGCTGTGCTACGAGGACCTGATCGCCTCCGCCTCCGGCGACTATGCCTGGCCGCAGTTCGACGAGCGTTCGGCCGCCAGCCTGTGCTACACCTCGGGCACCACCGGCAACCCGAAAGGCGCGCTGTACTCGCACCGCTCGACCGTGCTGCACGCGTATGCGTCCGCCATGCCGAACGCGCTCAACGTGTCGGCCCGCGACACCGTGCTGCCGGTGGTGCCGATGTTCCATGTGAACGCCTGGGGCCTGCCGTATTCGGTGCCGCTGTCGGGGGCGAAGATGGTGTTCCCGGGGCCGGCGCTGGACGGCAAGTCCCTGTACGAGCTGTTCGAGGCCGAAGGCGTCAGCTTCTCGGCCGGCGTGCCCACCGTCTGGCTCGGCCTGGTCAACCACGTGCTGCAGAACGATCTGCGCTTTTCCACCTTCCGGCGCACCGTGATCGGCGGCTCGGCCTGCCCGCCGGCCATGATGGACATCCTGATCGACAAGCTGGGCGTCGAGGTGGTCCACGCCTGGGGCATGACCGAGATGTCGCCGCTCGGCACGGCCTGCACCCTGCTGGGCAAGCACCTGGCGCTGCCGGACGAGGCCCGGCGCGCCGTGCTGCGCAAGCAGGGGCACGCCATCTACGGCGTCGACATGAAGATCGTCGACGACGACGGCAGCGAGCTGCCCTGGGATGGCGCCACCTACGGCCACCTCTTGGTGAAGGGTCCCTGGGTGGTGTCCGGCTACTTCCGCGGCGAGGGCGGAGAGGTCCTGCAGGATGGCTGGTTCCCGACCGGCGACGTGGCCACCATCGACCCGGACGGATACCTGGCGATCACCGACCGCAGCAAGGACGTGATCAAGTCGGGCGGCGAGTGGATCGGCTCGATCGACCTGGAAAACATCGCCATGGCGCACCCGGCGGTGCTGCAGGCCGCCTGCATCGGCGTCGCGCACCCGAAGTGGGCCGAGCGCCCCTTGCTGGTGGTGGTCAAGCGTCCCGGCGCTTCGGTGTCGCGCGAGGAGTTGCTGGGCTTCTTCGACGGCAAGGTGGCCAAGTGGTGGATCCCGGACGACGTGGTCTTCACCGAGGCGCTGCCGGTCGGCGGCACCGGCAAGATCCAGAAGAACAAGCTGCGCGACATCTACCAGGAGCACCGGCTGCCGACCGCGTGACGCCTTCAGGCCGGCGGCACGCGGTTGACCAGGGGTTCGCCGCGCTCGAAGGCGCTGATGCTGGCTATCGTGGTCTGCATGATCTGGCCGATCGCTTCCACCGTGAAGAAGGCCTGGTGGCCGGTGACGATCACGTTCGGGAAGGAGACCAGGCGCTGGATCACGTCGTCGCAGATGATGGTCGAGGACAGGTCCTGGAAAAACAGGTTGGCTTCCTGCTCGTAGACGTCGATCGCCAGGCCGCCGAGCTGTCCACTCTTGAGCGCCGCGATGGCGGCGTCGGTGTCGACCAGGCCGCCCCGGCTGGTGTTGACCAGGATGCTGCCGCGCTTGAGCCGTGCCAGGTTGTGCGCATTGATGATGTAGCGCGTCGCCTCCGTCAGCGGGCAGTGCAGCGACACGGCGTCGCTGCGCGCGAGCAGCTCGTCGACCGCGACGTAGCTGCCGCCGGCTTCTTCGAAGCCCCGGCTCGGGGTGGGATCGTGGCCGAGGATGGTGCAGCCGAAACTGGCCATGATGCGGGCAAAGATCATGCCGATCTTGCCGGTGCCGATGACGCCGATGGTCTTGCCGTGCAGGTCGAAGCCCATCAGGCCCTCGAGATCGAAATTGCCGTCGCGGGTGCGGGCGCTGGCGCGCGCGATCTTCCGGTTCACGCCCAGCAGCAGGCCTACCGCGAACTCGGCGACCGAATGGGGCGAATAGTCGGTGACGCGCACCACCTCGATGCCGAGCTGCGCGGCCGCCGCCACGTCGATCTGGTTGTAGCCGGTGGAGCGGGTCGCTACCAGCCGCGTGCCTTGCCGGGCCAGCGCGGCCAGCACCTGCGCGTCGACGCTGTCGTTGACGAACACGCAGACGGCTTCGCAGCCTTCGGCCAGGCCGGCGCTCGCCAGGGTCAGGCGGTCTTCAAAGAAGCGCAGCTCGTGGCCGGCATCCTGGTTGGCGCGCGCCAGCAGGGTCTTGTCGTAGCGGCGCGCGCTGAATACGGCGGTCTTCATCGGATGCTTCCTCCCTTGGTTCAGGCCTGGCGGGTATCCCAGCCCGGCGGATCGCCCTTGCGGTACAGGGCTTCCAGTTCCTCGGCCGGCAGGGGGCGCGACAACAGATAGCCCTGGATCTCGTCGCAGCCGTGCAGCCGCAGGAAGCCGGCCTGTCCGGGCGTCTCCACGCCTTCGGCATTGACCTTCATGCCGAGCGTGCGGGCGAACGAGATCACGGCCAGCGTCACCGCCGCGGCGCTCTGGTCGCCCTCGACTTCCTTCACGAAGGAGCGGTCGATCTTCAGCTTGTCGACCCGGAAGTAGCGCAGCGCGCTCAGGCTCGAGTAGCCGGTGCCGAAATCGTCGATCGAGATGCGCACGCCCAGGGCCTTCAGTTCGTGCATCAGCGTCGATGCGTACTCGAGGTCGTGCATGATCGAGCTTTCGGTGATCTCCAGCTCCAGGCAGCTGGGATCCAGGCCGGTGTCGCGCAGCACGGCGTCCACCACCTCGACGATGCGGCGGTCGCGCAACTGCCGGGCGGCGACGTTGACCGCCACCGACTTGCCCGGCAGGCCGGCCCGGTGCCACCCGGCAGCCTGGCGGCAGGCCTGCTCCAGCACGTGCTCGCCGAGCGCCACGATCAGGGACGACTCTTCGGCCAGCGGAATAAACTCGCCCGGCGGCAGCAGGCCGCGCTTCGGGTGCTGCCAGCGCACCAGGGCTTCGACGCCGCGCCAGGCGCCGGTGTGCAGGTCGAGCTTGGGCTGGTAGTGCAGCACCAGCTGCCCGCCGGGAATCGCTTCGCGCAGCTCGGCTTCGCGTTCCATGCGCTCGGCGACCGCGGCGTCGCGGGTGCTGGCGTAGAACTGCATGCCGTCCTTGCCGGAGCGCTTGGCCCGGTGCATGGCCGAGTTTGCGCGGCGCAGCAGCAGCTCCGGGTCTTCGCCGTCGAACGGGTAGACGCTGGCGCCGATGCTGCCCGTGACCACCAGCTCCTTGTCGTCCAGCCGCAGCGGCGCGCGCACGGCGGCCAGCATCTCGTGCAGCCAGTGGCTGCTGCGCTCGACGTGGTCGAGTCCGGCCAGCAGGATCACGAATTCGTCCGAGCCGATCCGGGCCACTGCGTCGCAGTCGGGCACCACGCGGCACAGCCGCTCGGCGGTCTCGCGCAGGAAGGCGTCGCCGCAAGCATTGCCCAGGCCGGTGTTCATGAAGCTGAAGCTGTCGAGGTCGAGGTAGACCACCACGACCACGTGCCCGTCGCGGCGGGCGTGGGAAATGGCGGTGTGCAGGCGGTCGAGCAGGAGCGGCCGGTTGGCGAGCCCGGTGAGCAGGTCGTGGGTGGCGCGGTATTCGAGTTCGCGGGTGCGCTCGGCGACCCGCAGTTCGAGGCTGTCGCGCGCCTGGCGCAATTCCTCGTTGAGCCGGACCAGCTGTGCCTCGTACAGGCGCGATGCGAGCACCCGGCTGATCGTGCTGGAGATATTGCTGAGAAAATCGCGGTAGGGGCGCAGGGCCGCTTCGTCGGCGATCTGCACCACCAGGCAGCCGAAATGCTGCTCGGGAGTGCGGATGGGAAAGCAATGCCCCTCGTGGCCGATGTCGCGCTGCAGGTTGCCGGCGGGAGCCGGGCCGGCGCCGCCCTTGCAGCATCCGAGCAGGGCCGCGATGGCCGCGGTCGGCGGCGTCGTGCGCCCCTCGAGATGGACGTGGGCGTCGGCAATGCCCGGCACGCCCGAGAGTGCGCGCCGCACGAAGCCGTCCAGGCGCTCGTCGTCGGGCAGGGCATCGATGGCCTGCTGGATCACCAGCAGGCGACCCAGGACGGCCGCGCTGGGCTCGCCGTTGTCATGCCCCGTGGTGGTGTCCATGCCTGGCGGGCGGATGCTGGTAAAACGGGTTGCGCAGGATGTGGCCGCCGACGATCAGGATCGGATGGACGCTCATGACGTCGAACATGGTGGCGCCGTCGAACTGGCGCAGGTCGTACTGGCACATCACCGTCACGGGCGCTTCCCGGACCAGGTCATTGATGCGCGACTCGCACTCGATGATCCGGTCGGAACCGGGAATGCCGCGCAAGGCCCAGCTCATTTCACCCGCGAAGCGGGCGCCGGCCTGGCCTGCGGCGATGCATTGATCGTACGCAGCGCGCAGACGCGCCAGCATCGCGTCCGGATCGAAGCGGCCGTCCGGATAATAGCCTTCGCTCACGGTCGCGATGTCGATGCGGCCAGGCAAGCCGCGCCCGGCGTTCGCCAGGTCGAGCTCGTCCATGACGCGCGGCAACGCGGCAGCGTCGGGCACGTCGGCTACATAGTGGAAGCATTCATGGTCGAGCAGCGCATGACGCGCGAACAGCGGCAGGATGCGGCGCCGCTCCTCGTCGTCGTTGTAGAGGTAACAGATGTGGGTCCCTTCCGGGTAACTCTCATCCGTGAAGCCAAGGCAGATGTGCCGTCGTTCTTCGCTCATGCGCAGCTCCAGTGTCCTGTGCGTACAGGATACACCGGCGCCGAGGATGAAGCTGCCCGTTAGGCGTGGCCCGGCAGGACGTGGCGGAAGGTCGGCTCGATGCCCAGCGCATGCAGGTGGCGCACGATGTCTTCCAGCGTCGCGTCCTTCAGTAGCAGACCGTCGGGCGGCGCCGCCAGCGGGGCCTGCAGAGGCGCGGTTTCGCGCGGCCGGTGCATGGCGCCCATTGCCTCCTCGAACTGCGCTGGGGCGATGCTTTCCAGTCCTTCCAGGAAAGCCAACTGGGCCGCCGCGGGGGGCGCGATGTCCAGCCCTTCCTCCCCGGCGAACGAGGCGCCCATGCCGGGATGGATGAAGGCCGCCCATTTGCCGGTCGCGCCGTGGAGGCAGGGCGGCAGCTCGACCGTGCTGCTGGCGTGCAGGGGCAGTTCCGGGAACCAGGCGCTGCGCAGCAGGGAGAGGAAGCGGCGCACATCGGCCACCGGCACCGGCTCGCGCAGCGACAGCCACAGGCGGAAGGCATCCGCGCCGGTGACGCTCACGCCCGGGGCCGGAAAGCCCAGCTTCTCCTGCAGGGTATTGGCGACTTCGCACAGCTGGACCCAGTGGCCGCTTTCGTCCCCGGCCGCACGCGGGAAGTCGATGACGATGGCGCGCGTCAGGCCGTCGTCCGAGACCAGTGGCGTGGCGGCCGGATGCTGGCCGGTTGCTTGGCCGGGCATGAGGTAGAGCCGGATCAGTTGTGCGAGCAGTTTTTCCATGTGCGGGGTGTGACAGGAGTGTGAGGCGCGTATTCTGGCACATCCCGCCCCGCCAGAAAATAACACGAACGTTCTTTTAGTTGAGGTATAGTTAAGCGGTTCAGCCAGGTTCCAGCCTGGGCATTTACAAGGAGAAGAAGAGACATGAGCGCCGACTACACCGTCCAGGGCAGCGTTGCCGTAGTGACCCTGAATAATCCGCCGGTCAACGGTTTGGGCCTGGAGACCCGGACCGCCGCCGTCGCCGCCATCGGGCGCGCCGAGGCCGACGCGGCCGTCAAGGCCATCGTCCTCACCGGCGCCGGCAAGGCCTTCTCGGGCGGCGCCGACATCCGCGAATTCAATTCGCCCAAGGCGCTGACCGAGCCAACCCTGCACAGCCTGATCCGCGTGGTCGAAAACTGCGGCAAGCCGGTGGTGGCCGCGATCCACAGCGTCTGCATGGGCGGCGGCCTGGAGCTGGCCCTGGGCTGCAACTACCGCGTCGCACTGCCGGGCGCCCAGATCGCGCTGCCGGAAGTGAAGCTGGGCCTGCTGCCTGGCGCCGGCGGCACCCAGCGCCTTCCGCGCGTGCTGGGTCTGGAAATGGCCCTGAACATGGTGGTGTCGGGTACGCCGGTGGCGTCCGAAAAGCTGGCCGGCACGGCCTTGTTCGACGAGGTCTTCCCGGCCGGGACCGACCTGATCGGCGCAGCCGTGGCTTTTGCCGACAAGGTTGCGGACATCCGTCCACTCCCAAAGGTGCGCGACCGCGCTGTCGATTACCCGAACCCCGAAGCATTCGTGCAGGCCGCGCGCGAGAAGGTCAAGGCGATGGCCGGGCCGTTCCCGGCGCCGCTCGAGTGCGTCGAGACCGTCGCCGCCTCGGTCACCAGGCCCTTCGAGGAAGGCTTGGCCTTCGAGCGCGAGCGCTTCCTGCACCTGATGCAGACGCCGGAATCGAAGGCCCTGCGCCACGCCTTCATGGCCGAACGCGCGGCCAGCAAGGTGCCGGACGTGCCGGCGGATACGCCGCTGCGGAACATCGAGCGCGCGGCCGTGGTCGGCGCCGGCACCATGGGCGGCGGCATCGCGATGAACTTCGCGAACGCCGGCATCCCGGTGACCCTCCTCGAAACAAAGCAGGAAGCGCTGGACAAGGGCCTGGCGACCATCCGCAAGAACTACGAGAACACGGTCAGGAAGGGCAAGCTGACGCAGGAGAAGTGCGAGCAGAGGATAAGCCTCATCACCGGCAGCTTGTCCTACGCCGACATCGCCCAGGCCGACATCGTGATCGAAGCCGTGTTCGAAGACATGGGCGTGAAGGAATCGGTGTTCCGCCAGCTCGACGAGGCCATGAAGCCGGGCGCGATCCTGGCATCGAATACCTCGACGCTGGACCTGGACCGCATCGCCGCCTTCACCCGTCGCCCGCAGGACGTGATCGGCCTGCACTTCTTCAGCCCGGCCAACGTCATGAAGCTGCTCGAGATCGTGCGCGGCAGGGAAACCGGCAAGGACGTGCTGGCTACCTGCCTGGCGCTGTCCAAGAAGATCAAGAAGACCGGGGTGGTCTCGGGCGTGTGCGACGGCTTCATCGGCAACCGCATGCTGGAGCAGTACCTGCGCCAGGCTTACTTCCTGCTGGAGGAAGGCGCGCTGCCGGAACAGGTGGATGGCGCGATCGAACGCTTCGGTTTCGCGATGGGACCGTTCCGCATGAGCGACCTGGCCGGCAACGACGTCGGCTGGTATATCCGCAAGCGCCGCGCCATCGAATCGCCGCACATCGCCTATTCGAAGACCGCCGACCTGCTGTGCGAGCAGGGGCGCTTCGGCCAGAAGACCGGCGCCGGCTGGTACGACTACGGGGCGGGCGAGCGCAAGGCCACCCCGTCCCAGCTGGTGAACGACATGATCGTGCAGCATTCGCGCGAGCTGGGGCTGGAGCGGCGCCGGATCGACGACGCCGAAATCGTCGAGCGCCTGGTGTACGCCCTGGTCAACGAGGGCGCGAAGATCCTGGAAGAAGGCATCGCGCTGCGCGCCTCGGACATCGACATGGTCTACCTGAGCGGCTACGGTTTCCCGCTGCACCGGGGCGGCCCGATGTTCCATGCCGAGTCGGTCGGCCTGCCGAAGGTGCTGGAAGCGATCCGCCGGTATGCCCAGGGCCGCCATGGCGACGCCTGGAAGCCGGCGCCGCTGCTGGAGCGCCTGGCGGCCGACGGCAAGGGTTTCGGCGCTTGAGCGGCATGAAGAAGAAAGCACTTCCGATCGTGGCGGCAGCCGTCGTCGCCGCGCTTGCCCTGGCCACCTGGGCCAGCCCGCACTGGCAGTTGTACCAGATGCGCGCCGCCGTCGAGGCGCGCGACGCCCAGGCCCTGTCGCGCTACGTCGACTTCCCGAAGCTGCGCGAGAGCGTCAAGGTCCAGGTCATGCGCCGGCTGGGCGCGGCAGGCGCATTGGCAGAATCGCGTTCCAATCCGTTCGCTGACTTCGGAAGACGGATGGCGCTGGCGGTGATCGACCCGGTCGTCGATGCCGCGGTCTCGCCGGAGGGCGTGGCGGCCATGCTGGAGGCCGGCGACATCCGCGTGCAGTCCAGGCCGGAGGCGCCGTCCCAGCAAGCCGGCGAAGCACCGCGCGAAAAACTCAACTACGACGTCTCCTACCGCAGCTGGAACCAGGTGCTGGTCGAGCGGGCAGACGGCGGCGGCGTGGCCTTCGTGCTGGACCGGCACGGGCTGTGGAGCTGGAAGCTGGCGGGCGTCGAGCTGCGCGAGGATTGATGGTGAGGATTGGTGAGTTTATCCGCCGGCCGGGATGTTAACATCGTTGCCGTTTCGACCGGATGGAGATGAGGATGACCGATGTGATGACGACGAGCCTTGGTCGCACCTGGTGGTTCGCAGCCGCCATGGGTTTCTTGAGCGCCTTGCTGACTTTCCCGCTGCTGCGGGAGGCGGGGATGGGATCGCGGGAAAACTGGGCGCAGTGGCTGGTGTACTTCCTGTGCTTCTTTACGATCTGGCGCATCCTGGGCTTTCTCGGCTGGCTGGCGATCGTGCTGATCGCGCCGAAGAGCAAGCTGCTCGATCCGGCCAAGCGCTAGGCGGCCGGCACCGGTCAAAAAAATGCCGCTGTCTCCAGCGGCATTTGTCATTCGACTGACGCTTGCTCAGTCGTGCGCGTAGATGTCGTTATCCTTGGTCTCGCGGATGAACAGGCCGCCGATCACGACGGTCGCCAGCGCGATGATGATCGGATACCACAGGCCGTAGTAGATGTCGCCCTTGAAGGCCACCAGGGCGAAGGTCACGGTCGGCAGCATGCCGCCGAACCAGCCGTTGCCGATGTGGTAGGGCAGGGACATCGAGGTGTAGCGGATGCGGGTCGGGAACATCTCCACCAGCATCGCCGCGATCGGGCCGTACACCATGGTCACGTACAGTACCAGGATGAACAGCAGCAGCACTAGCATCGGCTTGTTCATGGCGGCCGGGTCGGCCTTGTCCGGATAGCCGGCGCTCTTCAGCGCGCCGGTCACCTGCTTCTTGAGCGCGTCTTCCTGGGCCTTCGAAGCGGCGTCGAAGTTCAGGTTATCCGGCGTCATGACGGCATTGAAGGACTGGAAGGTGGTGTCGCCGACCTTGACCGAGGCCACGGTACCGGCTGGCGCTTCCTGGATGTTGTAGCTCACTGAGGCGGCGGTCAGCATGCGGGTCGCGATGTCGCACGAGGACGGGAATTTCTTGGTGCCGGTCGGGTCGACCTGGAAGTGGCAGGTGGCCGGGTCGGCGACGACCACGACCGGTGCGGTCTGGATCGCGCGTTCGAGGGCCGGATTGCCGTAGTGGGTGATCGCCTTGAAGATCGGGAAGTAGGTGGCGGCGGCGATGATGCAGCCGCCCAGGATGATCCACTTGCGGCCGATCTTGTCCGACAGCGCGCCGAAGAAGATGAAGAAGGGCGTGGCCAGGGCCAGTGCGATCATGATCAGGATGTTCGCGGTCGGTTCGTCGATCTTCAGGGTCTTGGTCAGGAAGAACAGGGCGTAGAACTGGCCGGTGTACCAGACCACGGCCTGGCCCATGGTCAGGCCGGCCAGGGCCAGGAAGGCGACCTTGGCGTTCTTCGGTTTCAGGAAGGCTTCCGACAGCGGCGCCTTCGAGGTCTTGCCTTCGGCCTTCATCTTGGCGAAGGCCGGCGACTCGTTCATCGACAGGCGGATCCACACCGAGATGCCCAGCAGGACCACCGAGATCAGGAAGGGAATGCGCCAGCCCCAGGCCTGGAACTCTTCCTCGCCCATGGCGGTGCGGGTGGTCAGGATCACGATCAGCGACAGGAACAGGCCGATCGTCGCGGTGGTCTGGATGTAGGCCGTGAACAGCCCGCGCTTGCCGTGCGGTGCATGTTCGGCCACGTAGGTGGCGGCGCCGCCGTACTCGCCGCCGAGCGCCAGGCCCTGCAGGATGCGTAGCGTGACCAGGATGATCGGGGCCGCGATGCCGATGCTCGCATGGCTCGGCAGCAGGCCGACCAGGAAGGTCGAGGCGCCCATGATCAGGATCGTCACCAGGAAGGTGTACTTGCGGCCGATCATGTCGCCCAGCCGGCCGAACACCAGCGCGCCGAAGGGGCGCACGATGAAGCCGGCCGCGAAGGCCATCAGGGCGAAGATGAAGGTGGTGGTGGGGTCGCCGATGAAGAACTGCTTGGCGATGATGGTAGCGAGCGAACCGTACAGGTAGAAGTCGTACCATTCGAATACTGTGCCGAGGGAAGAAGCGAAAATGACTTTCCGTTCTTCCTTGGTGATCCCGGCGGAGGAAGGTGCAGCTTTCCCTCCGGCGGTCATGCCGGGTGTGATTGCCATGTGTGTCTCCGTATAGGTTTTAGTGTTACCGGAAATGCTGATTGTTTGTCAGCTGTCGCGGAGTGTGTGCCGGTTTCCTTACACGATAATTACTCCAAACTTACACGGAGCTTACAGCCGATCTGTGCAATTGCAGCAACTCGACAGTGATTCTTGTGTTTACACTTTGGGGATGGGCTTGGTGCGGCGCGCAATGTGACTTGCCAAAATATTTACGAACGACCGTACTTATCATGCTATCCTCGATCACCCCCAATCCAAGGAATGGAAGAATGCTGAAACATATCGTGATGTGGAAGTTGAAGGATGACGCCGAAGGCGCGGACAAGCTGAGCAACGCGCGCGAGATGAAGCGCCGGCTGGACGAGTGCGCCAACATCGTGCCGGGCCAGCTGAAGTTCGAGGTGGTGCTGGCGCAGCCGGGGCTGGAAGCGACCTACGACGTGGTGCTGTACTCCGAATTCGCGGACAAGGCGGCGCTGGAGGCCTACATCGAGCACCCGACGCACAAGGCGGTGGTGCCCTTCATCGGGGCGGTGCGCGAAGGCAGGCAGTGCATGGATTACGAGGTGTAAGCAGCCAGAAGCTTTGCTCATCCAAGCTTGGGTCCCGGCCTGCGCCGGGACGACGTGCGTGAGTCCATAGCCGTAAGACCGTCGTTCCTGCCACTGGCAGAAACGACTTCCGGCGCAGGCCGGAACCCAGTTTTCTGCCCGAAGTCGGCTCAAGCATCAACACAACAAAACAAAACGGAGACCAAGCATGCGCACCACCCAGGAACTCTTCTCCCTCCAGAACAAGACCGCCATCGTCACCGGCGGCTCGCGCGGCCTCGGCCTGCAGATGGCCGAAGCCCTCGGCGAGCAGGGCGCCCGCGTCCTCATCTCCGCACGCAAGCAGGAGGAGCTCGACGAGGCCGTCGCCCACCTGACGAGCCGCGGCATCGACGCCGGCGCCATCGCCGCCGACCTGTCAAGCGAGGCCGAGGTCCAGCGCTTCGTGCAGGCCGCCATGGCGCGCCTCGGCCATGTCGACATCCTGGTCAACAATGCCGGCGCCAGCTGGGGCGCGCCGGCCGAGGACTATCCGCTCGAGGCCTGGGACAAGGTGATGGACCTGAACGTGCGCAGCATCTTCCTGGTGACCCAGGCGGTCGCCAAGCTGTCCATGATCCCGCGCCGCTACGGACGCGTCATCAGTATCTCGTCGATCGCCGGCCTGGCCGGCAATCCCCCTGGCACCATGCAGACCATCGCCTACAACACCTCCAAGGGCGCGGTCGTGAATTTCACCCGTGCGCTGGCCGGCGAATGGGGCCGCTATGGTATTACCGTGAACTCGATCGCGCCGGGCTTCTTCCCGTCGAAGATGACCAAGGGCGTGCTGGCCGCGTTCGGCGCCGAGAACCTGGCCAAGGATGCGCCCTTGATGCGCCTCGGCGACGACGAGGACCTGAAGGGCGCGGTGGTGTTGTTCGCGTCCGACGCCGGCAAGCACATCACGGGACAGACGCTGGCCGTCGACGGAGGCGTGTCCGCGGTCTGATCAACAAGGGGGAGGGAACATGAAGGACTTTCGCGGCAAGGTTGCCGTCATCACCGGCGCCGCCAGCGGCCTGGGGCGCGAGTTCGCCAACACCGCCGCCGGCCTGGGCATGAAGCTGGTGCTGGCCGACGTCCAGCCCAAGGCGCTCGAGCACGCGACCGAGGAGCTGCTGGCGGCGGGCGCCGAGGTGCTGTCGATGGTGTGCGACGTCAGCAAGGCCTCGCACGTGCAGGAACTGGCCGACGCGGCGATCGCGCGCTTTCACCACGTGCACCTGGTCTTCAACAACGCCGGCGTCGGCTGCGGCGGCCTGGTCTGGGAAAGCTCGGAGCAGGACTGGGAATGGGTGCTCGGCGTGAACCTGATGGGCGTGGTCCACGGCGTGCGCGTGTTCACCCGGGTGATGCTCGAGTGCGCCCGGCGCGACCCCGGTTTCGAAGGCCATATCGTGAACACGGCCTCGATGGCGGGGCTGCTCACGCCGCCCGCGATGGGCATCTACAACGTCTCCAAGCACGCCGTGGTGGCGCTCACGGAAACCCTGCACCACGACCTGAAGCTGGTCGATGCGCCGGTCAAGGCCTCGGTGCTGTGCCCCTATTTCGTGCCGACCGGAATCGCGCATTCCGAGCGCAACCGGCCGATCGAGATGGCCAGCCATGAACGCAGCACGGCCAGCCAGATGGCGGCGCAGGTGCTGACCGAGAGGGCGGTCGAGTCGGGCAAGCTGACGGCGGCGGACGTGGCGCGCATCACCTTCGAAGGCATCCGCGAGGAGCGCTTCTACATCTATTCACACCCGCAGGCGCTGGGGGCGGCGGTGGAGCGCTTCGAGGCGATGGTGCAGGGGAAGGCGCCGGCGGATCCGTATGCGGCGACGCCGCAGATCACGGAGATGCTGAAGGCGGGCGTCAAGGGCAGGCAGTAGGAACCACCATACCCTGTTCTCTGCGCTGACTGTAAGACCGTCGTCCCGGCGCAGGCCGGGACCCAATTTTTGCAAGCAGACAGTCTGCGCCAGCAGAACTTGGGTTCCGGCCTTCGCCGGAACGACGTGCTCAAGCTCACTACACCAAGGGGCCCGGCCGAGGAGCGTCAGGCCGCCGTGCTAGCCGGCTGCACCACGCGTTCGTGCAGTTCCGGCTCGCCCTCGCGGTACAGCTTGACGACGGTGGAGGTGCGGGTGCCGTAGCCTTCCATTTCGATGCACACCGGAGAGAGCATGCGCTCGACCTCGATCGGCATGCCGGTTTCCGGCAGGCGCAGGTCGGGCGCGCGGGTGGTATCGGCCAGCATCTCGAAATAGGCGTCTTCCGGCGCCGCCTGGCACAGCAGGCTGGCGAATTGCGCCTTGGTGCGCAGCACCTTGGGCCAGGGCGCGTCCAGCAGGCCGTTCGAGATGCCGTAGATGCGGCCCGGCTCGAGCGGCTGGCCGTTGCGCGGGTCATCCAGCCCGCGGTTCGAATACCAGTACAGGGTGTCGCGGTCGCCCAGCACCAGGTTGTAGCCGTTGTAGACGTCGCCGCGCGCAATGATGCTGTCCAGGTAGTCGGCCGCCGATTGCGAACCGGTCAGGAAACCGGCCACCAGCTCGCCGCGCGAAGGCGCATCCGCGCGCCGTTCGGCGGGGCCGCGGATGTTGGTCAGGGCGGCGAACTTCGGGCCGTTCGGGCCATCCGTTGTCACACCCATCCAGCTGCCGCCGCCCTGCAGGTCGCGGCCCGCGATCACGTGCGGATGCTCGGGCCAGGGCGCGGCCTTCGTTGTCGGGCGGTCGTAGAACTCGTCGCGGTTGGCGCAAGCGATGATGGGCACGCCCGGCAGCACCTGCCAGGCAAAGACGATCAGGCACATGTGTCAGGTCCCCGGTAGGAGGTCAATGAATACTTCGGAGCGGCGCGGTCCCTGGATCAGGCCGGCGAGGCCGGCATCCAGGACGGCCTGTTCGACGCGCGTGCCGAAGGCCGCATCGACGCCCGGATAGACTTCCATCCAGGTCTCTAGGCCGTCGCCGCGCGTTTCCGGGCGACGCTGCAGCAGCGCGCCGCTGCCGGCACCGGTGAGCGCGAGCTGCATGGCACGCACGCGCGGCGCCAGTTCGGCGGCGTCCTCGCTGCGTACCTTGTAGTAGACGTACAGGTCGATCATGCCTTAGAGCTCGAGCGCGTCGAGATGGTAGGGCATGTGCTGGAAGGCGAGGGCCGGGCCGCCAGCGGCGCCGTGGCGTACGTCTTCGCCGAGCGCATCGAGCTTCATCTCGACCAGCAGGTCAGCGCCGCCGAGGCCGTTCGCGGCCGCGTTCACCACCATGCCGCAGGGCTGGCCCGGGTCCGCCATCGAAAACACTTCGTCGCCGGCGCGCGCCGCCAGGTTGGCCACCGTGGCCAGCGCCGTGCGTCGCTTGAGCTTGCCAAGATACTGGCTGCGCGCGACGATTTCCTGGCCCGGGTAGCAGCCTTTCTTGAAGTTCACGCCGCCCAGCAGCTCGAGGTTGACCATCTGCGGCACGAACTGCTCCTGGGTAGCAAGGGTAACTTGGGGCACGCCGGCGTGGATCGCGGCCAGCTGCCAGGCCTGGTTGCCGCCCAGGGCCAGCTCGCCGGCCAGGCCGGGCAGAGCGGAACTCGCGCTTTCGGCCGTGGTCAGCCACAGGTAGCGCGGGGCGCCGAACACGTCCGCCAGCCGGATCACGGTGCCGAACGGGCCGTCGACCTTGCCGTAGGGCGCGGCCGGCAGCTCGGCCACGTGGCGGCGCAGGGCGCTCTCGGCCTTGGCCCCGCCCAGGCCCAGCACGGCGGCAAACGGGGCTTCGCCGGTGGCGTCGCGCAGCTTGGCCTTGGCGCGCAGCACGAACATGCTCAGGCGTTTCTGCAGGGGCGGCTGGATGGCGCGCGGCAGCTGCAGGTAGACGGTGTCGGGTTCGGCGCCGGGGCTGCGCCAGTACAGCAAGGTCGCCTGCAGGCGGCCCTTGGGGGTGCAGTAGCCGGCCAGTCGGGCCTCATTGCGGCCGAGGTGCTCGACGTCGTTGGTCAGCTGGTTGTGCAGGAAACTGGCGGCATCAGGGCCTTCGGCGGCGATGATGCCGAGGTCGGTGACCGTGGCCACGAATCCGTCGGCCAGCTCGCCGGCGGCCAGCGGGCGGCCGAAATCGTCCACCTGCGAGGCTTCGTCAATATGGAAGCGAGCGCCGAGCGAGGATAGGGTATCTGTCCAGTTATGCATAAATCCAGTTAGTATTAGCAATTCTGTTTGCAAATAAGCTTTATCATTACGGGCTCATTATAAAGATGTCGGCAAAATCGCGCCGAGGACGGCCAAACTCAGGGTCCAAGCCGCGGCGAAAACCAAAACAACATATGGCATTCATCAAAAAACTCCTGGTCACCGGCGTCATCGTGTCGGTGGCCGCGGTCGCCGGCTTCTCGTACTGGGCCAAGAGCCCGCTCGACACCGGCGGCAAAGCGGTCGAATTCAGCATCGCCCCGGGCAGCGGCGTGGGCGCGGCCGGCCAGCAGATGGCCAAGGCCGGCGTGCCGGTCAATCCGCAGCTGTTCAACATCCTGGCGCGCGTCACCGGCGAGGCCGGCCGGATCAAGGCCGGCAGCTACGAGCTCAAGCCGGATACCTCGCCGCGCCGCCTCTTGACCCAGCTCGTGCGCGGCGAGTTCGCGCAGGAAGCCATCACCATCGTCGAAGGCTGGACCTTCAGCCAGATGCGTGCGGCCATCGCCGCCCACGAGCGCCTGCGCCACGACACCGTCAAGCTGTCGGACGAAGAGCTGATGCAGAAGGTCTCGAGCGAGTACAAGACGCCCGAGGGCCTGTTCTTCCCGGACACCTACCTGTTCGCCAAGGGCTCGTCGGAACTCGAGATCTACAAGAAGGCCCACCAGGCCATGATGAAGCACCTGCAGAGCGCCTGGGAAGGACGCGACCCGAGCCTGCCGTACAAGACGCCTTACGAGGCCCTGACCATGGCCTCGATCATCGAGAAGGAAACCGGACAAAAGAGCGAGCGCAACATGATCGCCGGCGTGTTCGTGAACCGCCTGCGCACCGGCATGATGCTGCAGACCGATCCGACCGTGATCTACGGCATGGGCGAGCGCTACGTCGGCGACATCCGCAAGAAGGACCTGCAGACCGACACCCCCTACAATACCTACATGCGCGCCGGCCTGCCGCCGACCCCGATCGCCTTGCCGGGCATCCAGTCGCTGCACGCGGCGCTGGCGCCGGCCAAGACCGAGGCCCTGTATTTCGTGGCGCGCGGCGACGGCACCAGCCAGTTCTCGGACAACCTGAACGACCATAACCGGGCGGTCAACCAGTACCAGCGGCGGATCAACCAATGACGGAGCAGGGCAAGGCAGGAAAATTCATTACCTTCGAAGGCATCGACGGGGCCGGCAAGTCGACCCACATCGGCTTCGTGACCGACTTCCTGGCGGCGCGCGGCAAGACCGTGGTCTCCTCGCGCGAGCCGGGCGGCACGCCGCTGGGCGAGAAACTGCGCGACCTGTTGCTGCACGAGAAGATGCACCTGGAAACCGAGGCATTGCTGATGTTTGCCAGCCGTCGCGAGCACATGGCCCGGGTGATCGAACCGGCGCTGGGACGCGGCGACTGGGTGCTGTCGGACCGCTTCACCGACGCCAGCTTCGCCTACCAGAGCGGCGGTCGCGGCCTGGACCGCGCCAAGCTGGAAGCGCTGGAACACTGGGTGCACCCGGATCTGCAGCCGGATCTCACCCTGCTGTTCGACGTGCCCCTCGAGGTGGCGCGCCAGCGCCTGGACGCCACCCGCACGCTCGACAAGTTCGAACGCGAGCAGGCGGATTTTTTTGAGAAGTGCCGCAAGGAATACCTGCGCCGCGCGGCGCAATTCCCGGAGCGCATCGTGGTGGTCGATTCGACGCAGACGATCGCGGCCATCCAGGCGCAGCTGGGTCGGATTCTGGCAGAAGTATTGGAGAAGTAGTCGTGACGATGTACCCCTGGCAGCAAGCGGCGTGGACGCGCCTCCAGCAGATGCGCGAGCGCCTGCCGCATGCCATCCTGTTCCACGGTCCGGCGGGCGTCGGCAAGGCCGGCTTCATGGAAAGCTTCGCGCAGGCCCTCCTGTGCGAGAACGTGCGCCCGGACGGCCACGCCTGCGGCAGCTGCGCCTCCTGCGGCTGGTTCCTGCAGAACAACCACCCCGATTACCGCCGGGTGCGCCCGGAAGCGCTGGAAGACGAGCCGGCCGCCGAAGGCGAAGACACAGCAGAGCCGGCCGGCAAGTCCAAGTCGAGCAAGGCGCCCTCCAAAGAGATCAAGATCGAGCAGATCCGGGCCCTGGCCGACTTCATGAACATCTCCACCCACCGGCAAGGCCTGCGTGTGGTGGTGCTGTACCCGGCGGAAAGCCTGAACATGCCGGCCTCGAACGCGCTCCTGAAGACCCTGGAAGAACCGCCGCCGGGCACGGTGTTCCTGCTGTCCTCGAACAGCCTGGACCGCCTATTGCCGACCATCCTGTCGCGCTGCCGCAAGTTCGCGCTGCCGATGCCCTCGCACGAGGAAGCGCTGGCCTGGCTCAAGGAACAGGGCGTACAGGATGCCGACAGCTGGCTGCGCGAGCAGGGCGGCGCGCCGCTGGCCGCGCTGCTTGAAGCCGAGTCCGGCAGCCGCGAAGAGATGGAAGCGCTGCTGCATTTCCTGGCCAACCCGGCCGTCGATGGCGCCTTGCGCACCGCCGAGAAGCTGGCGAAGGCGTCCTTGCCGGCGCTGGTGGCATGGCAGCAGCGCTGGCTCTATGATGTGTTCTCGGTAAAATTGTCGGGCAAGATACGCTATTACCCGCGCTACCAGCGCGAACTTGCGGCCCTGGCCGGCAGGGTGTCTACTGGCAGCCTGAACCGGGCTATCAAGGCCGCCAACGAGCGCCGCGCCGTCGCCGACCACCCGCTGTCGGCAAAATTGTTTGTCGAAGATATGTTGCTTGAGTACACTTCGTGCTGCGCATGAAAGGAAGCCGATGAACGCCAACCCCGCAGAGCAGCAGGCAAACCCGGCCCCGCAGCCGCCGCGGCCGTCCGTGCTGTCGCTGGCGATCAAGGAAAAGGCCGCGCTGTACGCGGCCTACATGCCCTTCCTGAAGAATGGCGGCATGTTCGTGCCGACCACCAAGCCGTATAAAATCGGCGACGAGATCTACCTGATCCTGTCGCTGATGGACGACCCCAACAAGTACCCGATCGCCGGCAAGGTGGCCTGGATCACCCCGGCGGGCGCGAACAACAACAAGGCGCAGGGCATCGGCGTGCACTTCCCGGCGGACGAAGCCGGGCAGCGCGCCAAGCTGCGCATCGAAGAAATCCTCGGGGCGGCGCTGCGCTCGGCGCGCGCCACGCATACGCTCTAATTCAGTTTCTCTAATCCTTGCTGGTTTTCGATCAGCTGCGCTTAATTGTCTTTCTCCATGCCGTCCTACGTCCACCGCCTCGCCACCCGCGACGACCTGCCCGTCATCGTCGACATCTACAATTCGACCATCGCCTCGCGCGAAGTCACCGCCGACACCGAACCCATCACGGTACAGTCGCGCGAGCAATGGTTTGCCGACCATACGCCGGAGCGCCGGCCGCTGTGGGTGATCCATGACGCCGACGACAAAAGCGGGAAACCGGAAGTGCTGGGCTGGCTCTCCTATTCGAATTTCTACGGGCGCCCGGCCTATTCGGGCACGGCCGAGGTGTCGATCTACATCGCGGAAAGCGCGCGCGGCAAGGGGATCGGGCGCTACTGCCTGGAGCTGGCGATGACGCACGCGCCGAACGTGAACGTGCACACGCTGCTGGGCTTCATCTTCGGTCACAATGCGCCGAGCCTGGCCCTGTTCGGCAAGTACGGCTTCGAGAAGTGGGCGCATTTCCCGCGCGTGGCCAATCTGGACGGGATCGAGCGCGACCTGGTCATCCTGGGCAAGCGGGTGGCCTGAGCCGCATTTCGCCTCCCTCCGGGTACAATATCGGGATGTTTATCGATTCCCACTGCCACATCAATTTCCCGGAGCTGGCTGCCCGGATGCCCGAGATCCTGGCCAAGATGGCCGAGAACAAGGTGACGCATGCGCTGTGCGTCTCCGTCGACCTGCCGGACTTTCCCCAGGTGCTGGCCCTGGCCGAACAGCACCCGCACATCTTCGCCTCGGTCGGTGTCCATCCCGACTATGAGGACACCCCCGAACCGACGGTGCAGCAGCTGGTCGAACTGGCCAAGCACCCGAAGATCGTCGCCATCGGCGAAACCGGCCTCGACTACTACCGCCTCGAGGGCGACCTAGAATGGCAGCGCGAGCGCTTCCGCACCCATATCCGCGCCTCGCGCGAGACCGGTAAACCGCTGATCATCCATACCCGGGCGGCATCGAGCGACACCATCCGCATCATGAAGGAAGAGGGCGCCGGCACCGACGCCGGCGGCGTGGCGGGCGTCATGCACTGCTTTACCGAATCCCTGGCGGTCGCCCAGGCGGCGATGGAGCAGGGCTTCTACATCTCGTTTTCCGGCATCGTCACCTTCAAGAGCGCCAAGGAACTGCAGGAAGTGGCCAAGGCCGTGCCCCTCGAGCGCATGCTGATCGAGACCGATTCGCCCTACCTGGCGCCGGTGCCCTACCGCGGCAAGATGAACGAGCCGGGCTTTGTTGCCCACGTGGGCGAGTTCATCGCCAACCTCAAGGGGGTCTCCCTGCGCGAGGTCGCGGCGCAGACCAGCGACAACTTCTTCAACTTGTTCAAGACTGCAAAGGCCTGACATGACTCGAGTCCGCCGCGCCATCCTCAAGAGCTGCCTGCTGGCATTCGCACTCCATCTTGGCACGGCCGCGGCGGCAACGCCCCAGCAGCTCGCCAGCTTCTTCCGCGCGGTGCAGGTCGATAACGTGTCCGCCGTCAAGGAGATGGCCGGCAAGCTGGTGAATCCCAACGAGATCAACCCGGTCGGCGGCGAGCCGGCCCTGGTGCTGGCGGTACGCGAGGGTTCGATGCGCGTGTTCGACGCCTTGCTGCTTCAGCCCGGCATCGACCTGGAAGCCCAGGCGATGAACGGCAACACCGCCCTGATGATGGCGGCCTTCAAGAACAACCGGCGCGCTGCCGAAGCCCTGCTGGCCAAGGGCGCCAGAGTGAACCGCGCGGGCTGGACGCCGCTGCACTACGCCGCCGCCGGCGGCGCCGAGGACATCGCACGCCTGCTCATCGATCGCAAGGCGAAGCTGGACGCGCTGTCGCCGAAGGAGAGCGGCGCCTACACGCCCCTGATGATGGCGGCGCGCGAAGCCCAGCCGGGCATGGTGCGCCTGCTGCTGGAGGCGGGCGCCAATCCCGCGTTGAAGAACACCGAGGGATTGACGGCAGCCCAGATCGCCGAACGCGCCGGCCAGACCGACATCGCGGCCGCGATTTCCGGCTTCAAGCGCTAGCAATTTACATTTCCATTGGGAACTAAGCGGTAAACACCCCGCAGCTCCGGGCATGGACCGCATGCATCCTTGGCCATAATGCCTTCACGGACAATGACCATGAAGGAAGACGGGCCAACCATGCTGAACGAACGCGAAATCGAAAGCTGCTACCTGGGGCAGTTCATTCCAGTGCACTACCATCACAACATGCTGATGGACCAGAACCGGATGCATAGCTTCAAGTCCGCGATCCACTACGCGGTCAAGCCGGGCGCGAAGGTGCTGGAGCTGGGCGGCGGCACCGGCGTGCTGTCCTTCTTCGCGGCGCAGAAGGCGTCGAAGGTCTATTGCGTCGAGTTCAACCCGGATATGGTGCGCGAGGCGCGCAAGTTCCTGGCGCTCAACCCGAACGGCCACAAGGTCGAGGTGATCCATGCCGACGCCTTCGACTACCTGCCGCCCGAGCCGGTCGACGTCGTCATCTGCGAGATGATCCACGTCGCCATGCTGCGCGAAAAGCAGGTCGAGGTGATCGAATCCTTCAAGCGCCGCTACCTGGCCCGGTTCGGCGGCCCGCTGCCGGTGTTCCTGCCCGAGGCGGTGATCATGGCGGCCCAGCCGATCGGGCAGGAATACGACTTCGAAGGCTTCCATGCGCCGATCGTGCAGTTCCAGGAAACCGGCGTGGTCTATCCGGGCACCATCGAACTGGGCCAGCCGGCCGTGTACAGCCTGATCGACTTCAACCAGCCGGTCGACAATGTGTTCGCCTGGGAAGGCGGCATCGTCATGGAGCGAAGCGGCCTGCTGAACGCCATGCGCTTCATCACCAAGAACGTGCTGGCCATCGTGCAGGAAGAGTCGACCACCATCGACTGGCTGAACCACTACATGACGCTGCCGCTGGCCCAGCCGGTGAAGGTGGAGGCGGGCGACCTGGTGCACGTGGCCTTCCAGTACCGGGCGGGCGGCTCGATCCCGTCGCTGCAGGCTTCGCTGCGGGCCCAGGTGGTGAACCAGCGCGTGACGGAGCAGGTGGCGGCCTTCGCCTGATCCTTCCCTGGCGTCGGCCGGCGAGCAGCCGGCCGGCGGCCCAGGGTGCCACCTGCCCGCCATTTTCCTCCATTCACCCCGCTTTTTGCCCCGTCTGTCGCAGACCGATTGTCCATCCCGGCGCAGCAACTTATCCTTCTCCCGTCTTGTCAGAACTGCTGGCTGCAGCGCTGACTCACCAAAGGAGCGAGAACAATGTTAGGTTTCCTGCTATGGTTGCTGCTGCTGTTCCTGTGCTGGCCCATTGCCCTGCTGGCCCTGGTGCTGTACCCGCTGGTATGGCTCGTCTTGCTGCCGTTCCGGCTGCTCGGCATCGGGGTCGAAGCCGTGTTCGAATTGCTGCGCGCCATCGTGATGCTGCCGGCGCGCATCCTCGGGGCATCGCCGGGCCGTTGAGCCTGGCGGCTGCCTCCTGCGGCTGAGTGTGGGTCAATTAACAGACGACAGCGTTTCGATCTTCTACTGTGGAAGTGCCCGCTTTCATCGGGAAAGCGGGCTTTGACTTTGAGGAAACGACTATGCGCCTGGATATTTACCGCCGACCAGAAACCGACGGCAAACTGTCTTACCTGGCAGTGCCGGAAGCACGCAATATCCCTGAAGAAGCGACCAACACCGACTGGGAAATCGAGGCTCGCGCCATCGAGGTCGCAGACGACGCCGACCAGCTGGAAGACTACGACATCGAGAACGTGGCCGGCCAGATCAGCGAAAAAGGGTATGCGATCACCTCGGTCCAGCACTGAGTAGCGTTTCTCCCGGGTCCGGCCCTGCCGGACCGCCATGACGCCGGCGCTCCAGGATGGAGTTGCCGGCGTGCCATAGTTTCCCAGAATTACGACCCGGCCGACGACGGCCCATTGGCCGTTGTGATATCCTGCGTCCCTCATCAAGGTCAGCCAGCAAGGACGGAGGTAGCAATGAAATGGGTCGTGGTCGGTTTTTATGTTCTGTCGATCCTGCACATCCACTTCCGTGGCCGTGTGCGCCTGCCTTTCCGCCGCCAGATCTTCGACCATTCGTCGTTCATGGCGCCGATTAACATCTTCATGCACAAGTTCTCGCGGGTTCCGAGCACGCCCTTCATCCCGGTGAGAGAGTTCCCGGAACTGGCGCGCCTGCAGGAAAACTGGCCCGTCATCCGCGCCGAAGCCGAGAACCTGCTGGCACTCAAGAAGATCAAGGCGGCCGAGCAGAACGACGACGCCGGCTTCAATTCCTTCTTCAAGAACGGCTGGAAGCGCTTCTACCTGAAGTGGTACGACGCCAGCCACCCGTCGGCCGAGCGCCTGTGCCCGCAGACCTATGCGCTGCTGCAATCGATCCCCTCGGTCAAGGCGGCGATGTTCGCCGAACTGCCGCCGGGCGGCAAGCTCAATCCGCACCGCGACCCCTTCGCCGGCTCGATGCGCTACCACCTGGGCCTGGCTACGCCCAACGACGACCGCTGCTTCATCGAAGTCGACGGCGAACGCCACAGCTGGCGCGACGGCCAGGGCGTGGTCTTCGACGAAACCTACATCCACTGGGCCATCAACGGCAGCGAGAGCGACCGCATCATCCTGTTCTGCGACGTCGAGCGCCCGATGCGCTACCGCTGGATGGGGGCCTTCAACCGCTGGTTCGGCCGCACCGTGATGACCGCCGCCGCCTCGCCCAACGAAACCGGCGACCAGGTCGGCCTGGTGAGCAAGCTGTTCCGCATCTCCTTCTACATGGGCCAGTACCGTCGCCGCCTCAAGGCTTGGAACAAGACGGTCTACAACATCACCCGCGTGGCCCTGGTCATCGCGCTGGCCGCCTTCATCTACTGGATCTGAGCACGCCGGCCGTCCAACTTCTGGCGGGTGCCGCAAAAATCCTGTTCGCAGCAAAATAGGATTTTTGACGATCACCACAAGGAGGAAGGCATGTCGAAAGTCCTGGTGTTGTATTACTCGACCTATGGCCACATCGAGCAGATGGCCAATGCGGTGGCCGAAGGTGCGCGCGCGGCCGGCGCGACCGTGACGGTCAAGCGGGTCCCCGAGACGGTGCCGGAAGAAATCGCGAAGAATGCCCACTTCAAGCTGGAGCAGGACGCCCCGATCGCGACCGTGAACGAGCTGCCCGACTACGACGCCATCATCATCGGCGCGCCGACCCGCTACGGCCGCATGCCCTCGCAGATGGCGGCCTTCCTCGACCAGACCGGCGGCCTGTGGGCGCGCGGTGCGCTGAACGGCAAGGTCGGCGGCGCCTTCACCTCGACCGCCACCCAGCACGGCGGCCAGGAAACCACCCAGTTCTCGATCATCACCAATTTGCTGCACTTCGGCATGATCGTGGTCGGCCTGCCGTACAGCTACGCGCCCCAGATGACGCTCGACGAGATCGTCGGCGGCAGTCCGTATGGCGCCTCGACTATCGCCGGCGGCCAGGGCCAGCGCCAGCCGAGCGAGCTCGAACTGGGCGGGGCGCGCCACCAGGGCGAGCTGATCGCCCGCACCGCCAACAAGCTGTTCGGTTAAAGGGGAGAAACGGGCCGGCTTCGGCGGGACAGCCGGAAGTTTGCTATCGTTGGCAGTCCTGCAACCCATAGGACTTCCGCCATGACCGATCTTAGCGCTTTCGGCATCACCGCCAAGTGGCCCGCGCAGCACCCCGACCGCATCCAGCTGTACTCGCTGCCCACGCCGAACGGCGTGAAGGCATCGATCATGCTCGAGGAGACCGGGCTACCCTACGAGCCGCACAAGGTCAGTTTCGAGACCAATGACCAGTTGTCGCCGGCCTTTCTCTCGCTCAACCCCAACAACAAGATCCCGGCCATCATCGACCCGAACGGGCCGGACGGCGAGCCGCTGCCGCTGTTCGAGTCCGGCGCCATCCTGCTCTACCTGGCCGAGAAGAGCGGCCGCTTCCTGCCGAGCGATCCGGCAGGGCGCTACGCCACCATCCAGTGGCTGATGTTCCAGATGGGCGGTATCGGTCCGATGTTCGGCCAGCTCGGCTTCTTCCACAAGTTCGCCGGCCGGGACTACGAGGACAAGCGCCCGCGCGACCGCTACGTGAACGAATCGAAGCGCCTGCTGGGGGTGCTCGAGGGCCAGCTGGCCAGGCACCGCTGGGTGGCGGGGGAGGAGTACACGATCGCGGACATCGCGATCTTCCCATGGGTGAACAACCTGGTCGGTTTCTACGATGCCGGCGAACTGGTGGGGATCCAGGACTTCCCGCGCGTGACGGCCGCGGTCGAGGCCTTCCGCGCCCGTCCGGCCGTGGCCGCGGGCCTGAAGATTCCCGGCTGAGAAGGACCTAGGCGCTGCTTAGGTGCTGCGCCGGCGGCGCAGCACGCCCATCGCGACCAGCGCCAGGGCGAACAGCCAGAGGCTGCCGGGTTCCGGCACTTCCACCGGCGCCGGCGGCACGATCGCCTGCGGAGGGAGCGGCTCCGGCACCGGCTTGGGCAACACGGGTTCCGGCGCCGGAGCGGCCGGCACAGGCGGCAGCGGCGTCGGCGCAGGGAGCGTCGGTTGCGGCTGCGTCACGGGGCCGGGCGCGGGATGCGTGCCGGGATTCGTGCCGGGCAGGGGCGCTTCGAACCCGGGAGCCGGCGCAGGCGTGCCTAGGGGCGTGCTCGTATCGGGCAACGGGCTCGTCACCGCCTCGCCGCCAACCGGGGCGCCGCCCGGCGTGCCGCCATCAGGCGACGGCGCCGGCGCGCCGGAAGAACCGCCAATGCTTCCGGTGCCCCCTTCGGAGACCGCTTCAGGCGCGGCAGGGGCCTCGGGCTCAGGGGACGCGACTGGCCGGCTGGTCGGACGTGGCCGGCTACCCATGCTGCTCGATGCGCCCGACAGGGCCAGGGTCGTGACCGGCCCCATGCCGCTCGCGCTCGACGCCAGGGTTCCGGCGAGCGCGCTGTTGGCGGGCGTGGCGGCGCTGCCGCTGCTGCCGGCAGCGCCGGCGCCACGGGCCGCGAAACGCATCCCGGTATGGGGCGGGATGCTGCCGTCGGCGGCCATCGCCACCGGCAACCCGTCTGGTCCCAGCGCGTATTCTTCCCCCTCGGCGAGATCGATCGCCTGGTCGAGTTCTTCCATGGCGGGCCGGTGGGCTTCCACCGGGTACTGGGGCAGGTCGGAAATGCGGTTGGCGCAGCGCGCCCGCATCTCGTTGCGGCCGTCGCTGAGCAGGGTTTCGCCCGGGGCCAGCATGACCTTGTGGGCGGTCCAGTACACCTTGTCGCCCTTGCGGTAGGACACGTGCACCGCGCGCGGCTTGTCGACCACCACGGCGCGCGCCTTGCTGGAATCAAAGGTCGCATAGTGGGCGGCGACCACGCTGTCGGTGCGGATGATGCGCTGCAGTTCCGACTGGCCCGAGACGCCGCCCGGGACCACCGAATACGGGTAGATGCGGCGCAGGCCGCGCTGGAGCGGCTCGGCGGCGCCGGACGGACCGTTCAAGGCCAGCGCCGGCAGGAAGGGCGCGGGCGAGGCGGCGGCGACCGGATCTGGTTTCCATGTCAACATGAACACGGCAGTCGCGGCCACCAGGCCGGCGCCAGCCACGGCGGCAATGCGCTTGCGCAGGCGGGCACGTGAGAGCAGGCGGCGGCTGTAGGGATAGCTGCGGTCCATATTGAACAGAAGTAGGAGTGATCCTACAGGTTAGTTCATTTCTTATAATTAAGCTAGGTTTCCTTTGCGAAAATTGATGACGATGTTGTAATTAGTGCGGGTGCATGGCTTGGCTACGTATTTCCACGTAGCGTACGGGCCGTGTTGCTGGGCGACGGATAGGATAAACTGTCCGCTCAATACCAAATCATCAACAAAGGATGGAGACTATGCGACAATTTTTCGGCAGCGCCGGACGTACCACCTTGAAGCTGGCATGTGTAGCGGCGGCATCGGCAATTTCTTTCAGCGCGCTGGCCCAGAACTGGCCGAGCTCGACCGTGACGGTGGTGGTGCCATGGCCGCCGGGCGGACCCTCGGACATCGCGGCGCGTCCGCTGGCCAAGGGCCTGACGCAGGGCCTGGGCCAATCCTTCGTGATCGACAACCGCGCCGGCGGTGGCGGCAACATCGGCACGGCGGCCGTCACCCGCGCCAAGCCGGATGGCTCGACGCTCCTGATCACCTCGAGCGCGCCGATTGTGATCAATCCGAGCCTGTACAAGAACATGAGCTTCGACCCGCTGAAGGACCTGGCGCCGGTCACCAACCTGCTGCGCGTGCCGCTGGTGCTGGTCGCCGGCCCGAACGTGCCGGCCAAGAACCTGAAGGAGCTGATGGCTTTCATCCAGTCCAAGAAGGGCCAGTTCTCGTATGGCTCCTCGGGCAACGGCACGCCGCAGCACCTGACCAGCGAACTGTTCGCCAGCGTGACCAAGCTGCAGATGACCCACGTGCCCTATAAAGGGTCGGCGCCGGCGATCTCCGACCTGCTGGGCGGCCACATCCCCATGATGTTCGACAGCACCATCGCAATCATGCCGCATATCAAGAGCGGCAAGGTCAAGCCGATCGCGATCTCGAGCGCCAAGCGTTCGCCGCTGCTGCCCGACGTGCCGACCTTCGCCGAAGCCGGCCTGCCGCAGATCGAGTCCTATGCCTGGTACGGCATGTTCGCTCCGGCCAAGACGCCGGCGAACGTGATCGCCAAGATCAATGCCGAGGCGATCAAGGTCATGAAGGGACCGGAGTTCCAGAAGGTGCTGGCCGATACCGGTTCCGACTTCGTGGGCGACACGCCGGCGAACTTCGGCAAGTTCGTGCAGGCCGAGCATGCTCGTTGGGGCAAGGTCGTGAAGGACAGCGGCGCGACGGTCGACTGAGCTCCCTGACTTTCAACGCAAAACGCCGCCCAGGGCAACAGGGCGGCGTTATTCTTAGCGCGTGACCTGGCGGATCCTGCCGTCCGCCTCGTACTCGAGCGGCGCGATCGCGATCGAATGGCGGTGGCTGCCGCCGCCCGGCAGCAGATTGTCGTGATAAAAGAGCCAGCTTCTACCATCATGCTCGACGATGGCCTGGTGGTTGGTCGAGATTGTCAGGTAGTCGAGCACCACGCCGCGGTAGGTGAAGGGCCCCAATGGCGATCTGCCGGTGGCGTACAGGATCTGTCCGGGCCAGCCGCTGGAAAAAGTGAAGTAGTAGACGCCGCCGCGCTGGTGCAGGAAGGGGGCTTCGCCGAATTTCTTCTTCGGGTCGGCTGCCGGCAGCCCCGCGATGGCCACGTCCAGGATCGGCCCGTCCAGGCTCACCATGTCGGCCTTCAGCTTGACGACCTTGGGCACCCGGGTGCCGAAGTACAGGTAGGCCTGGCCATCCCTGTCGACGAACACGGCGGGGTCGATCGGCTCGTCGCCGGCGTTAAGGTCGTGCGCCTTGTCGACCAGCGGGTCGAGGCGTGCATCCACGAAGCCGCCGTCCGGGCGGCTGGAGACGGCGACGCCGATCTTGTCGCCGCCGACCGGCGCGTAGAAATAGTAGTTGCCGTTGCGGTAGGCCGCTTCCGGCGCCCAGGCCTTGGCATCCGGCTTTGCCCATTTGAACACCCTCACGTCGAGCGGCACGCCGGCATCCTGCCAGCTGCGCATGTCCTTCGAGGTGTACAGGCGCCAGGTGACCGAATCCCAGTACTTTCCGCTATTCGAGGCGTCGTCGGTGGCGTACAGGTAGAACTTGCCGCCATCGAGCGGGAACCAGTGCGGCGACGGGTCGGCATTGAAGCGCGGCGAGATCGGCTCGGCTGCCTGGGCAGGCAGGACGAAGGCAAGGGCCAGCGGTAAGGCGGCCAGGTAGGGCATGGGGCGCTGCATCGGGACATCTCCGGAATGGACATGCCGCCATGCTAGCGCCCGCGCGCCGCCCAGGGGCGGCCGCAAGCCACATGCTCAACGTGTTAATTGCCCGGCCCGAGCCGGGCGGGGATTTTTTACCAGTTGGTAAAAACCTCAGGCGCGCGGGCGCTGCTTGTGGAAGACCAGCGGGCTGTAAGGCACGGCCGAGGGCGGCGGCTGCTTGAGGATGTTGTCCTTCATCGCGCCCACCACGTGCATCTCGCAGGGCTTGCAGTCGAAGCGAAGGGTGTAGCGCTCGTTGCCGCTCACCAGGGTCATCGGCTCGGCCTTGACCTGGCCCTGCACGCCCTGGACACCCTTGGCCTGCTTGGGGCACAGGTTGAAGGAGAAGCGCAGGCAGTGCTTGGTGATCATCAGGGACACCTCGCCCGGCTCTTCGTGCGACTCGTAGGCCGCGTCGATCAGCTGCACGCCGTGCTTGTGGTAGAAGGCGCGCGCCTTGTCGTTGTAGACGTTGGCCAGGTAGCTCAGCTGCTGCTCCGGATAGACCGCCGGCGGCTCGGCTGCCGCCTTGCGCTGGGGACGGTCCCAGCTTGCCAGGCGCGCCGCTTCATGGGCGGCGATGGCGTCGCGGCGCAGCGCATTGATCGCGCTGGAGGCCACGAACCAGGGTTGCGACAATTGCAGCTCCACCGCGCCGGCCTCGAACATCGTGTTGCCGAGCTTGGCGATGCTGGTGCGCAGCGCGCTTTCCGCCTGCGCCGCCTGCTGGGCCGGCTGCAGCGCGATCACGGCGCTGGTCGCGGTCTCGATGCCGTCCTCGTCGCGCAGCGTCAGGCGCAGGCCGTCGGGCTGCTCGGCCAGCAGCAGGTCGACCCGGACCTTGCGCTCGGACGACTTCTTGCTCAGCGCCGATTCCCAGTGATGGTCGCGGTTGCGGTGCACGATGGTGCCGACCTTCAGGCCGGCCAGGCTCTTGACGGGTTCGTTCGGGAACACGCGCCAGTTCTGGCCATCCGCGTCCTCGCCCAGCTTCTGCGCCGTGTTGGCCTGGATGCCGACCGTCTCGCGCTTGTTCATGTAGTTCAGGCCGTCGCCGTTGGCCATCGCCGCATTGGTGGCCAGGTCGATGAAATCCGGGCCGATGCGGGTAACCGTGCCCAGTTCCACGCCGATGTACTTGGGCGAGTCGAAGGCGCCGATGTCGTCCTGGCGGCCGAGCGCGAAGTAGTCGGTGTGGCCGCGGTGGAAGTTCTTGTCGACGTCCGGGGTGAACAGCACGCGGGTATTGCCGCTGGACGCGCGCGCGTATTCCGGACGGCGCTCGAGCAGCTCGTCGAGCAGCAGGCGGTAGTGGGCCGTGATGTTCTTCACGTAGCCCATGTCCTTGTAGCGGCCCTCGATCTTGAACGAGCGGATGCCGGCGTCGACCAGGGCTTCCAGGTTGCGGCTCTGGTCGTTGTCCTTCATGGACAGCAGGTGCTTTTCGTAGGCGACCACGCGGCCCTGGCCATCGCTCAGGGTATACGGCAGGCGGCAGGCCTGCGAACAGTCGCCGCGGTTGGCGCTGCGGCCGGTGTCGGCGTGCGAGATGTAGCACTGGCCCGAGAAGGCCACGCACAGGGCGCCGTGCACGAAGTATTCGAGCGGGGTATCCACTTGCGCCTTGATCTTGCGGATCTGCTCGACGGTCAGCTCGCGCGCCAGCACCAGCTGCGAGAAGCCGACGTCGCCCAGGAACTTCGCCTTTTCCACGGTACGGATGTCGCACTGGGTCGAGGCGTGCAGCTGGATCGGCGGCAGGTCCATCTCCAGCAGGCCCATGTCCTGGATAATCAGGGCGTCGACGCCCGCCTCGTACAGCTGCCAGATCTGCTGGCGGGCCAGGTCGAGTTCGCTGTCGTGCATGATCGTGTTCATGGTCACGAAGATGCGCGCGCGGTAGCGGTGGGCGAATTCGACCAGGGCGGCGATGTCCTCCAGCGGATTGCTGGCATTGTGGCGCGCGCCGAAGGCGGGGCCGCCGATGTACACCGCGTCGGCGCCGTGGAGGATGGCCTCGCGGCCGATCTCGGCGGTTTTGGCGGGCGACAGCAGTTCAAGCTGGTGGTCGAGCAGTGACATGGCGGGAATCCTTGATGCGAAGGGCGAAATTATAGCCAAATCAAGGCGTTAAGTCATTCGCGATCATCGCCGGCGTGGTGGCGCTCGACGCGCCGCCAATGCCCGCTCAGGCGAACCGCGTGTATCGGCGGTATATGTAAATTGCCGCGAGAGGCTTTACACGCATTTAGCCAGCGTTTTCCATCGGGCTGGGCCGGCTCAGTCGAGATGCTCGTGGTGGTCGGCCACGCCTTGCTTCCAGTATGCAGAGACGCGCATGGCGTCTTTCGCGATGCCCTTTTCCTCGAGCAGCACGCTGCGAACCTGCCTGGCGGTCGCGGCTTCGCCGGCAAACCAGGCAAAACCTTCGCCCGCGGGCAGGGACAGGGCGCGCAGGGCAGCCACCAGGTCCGCGTCGCTGTCGACCCAGCACACCTCGACCTGCGCCTGCGAGACCGGCGGCATGCGGTCGGCGCCGTCGGCCGCGATCACGGCCAGCACCCGGCTGCCGGCAGGCAGCTCGGCCAGGCGGCGCCGGATCGCGGGCAGGGCGCTGCTGTCGCCCGCCAGCAAGTGCCAGTCGAGGTCTTCCGGGATGATCATCGAGCCCCGCGGTCCCGCAATGACAGCCGGCTGGCCGACGGCGGCGGCGCGTGCCCAGTCGCTCGCCGCGCCGCCGCCATGCAGCGCGAACTCCAGACTGACTTCACGCGCGTCGGCGTCATAGTCCAGCGGAGTAAAGTCGCGCCGGACCTCGGCGCCGTCATCGCCGGCGAAGATGAACTTGACGTGGTCGTCGAACGAGGCCGACACGAACCGGGCAAGACCATCGCCGCGGAAACGGATGCGTATGAAGGAGTCGCCGAGCGCTTCAATGCGGGAAACGGTGACATCACGGATGTGCAGTTCATGGCGCACGCGTCGTACGCCCTTGCGGTTTGGCTGTTCCATGCTGATCCAAATTGGTTGATGATATCATCTATTATGGATAATTTAGTTGATGAGGTCAACCATCGTATGAGCCAGCTTCCCCCTCGCCCCGGCAGCGACGTCTTCGAAGCGATCCACGAGATCATGCATCTCTATCGCGCCCAGCAATACCGTGCGCTGCGCGCCGGTGCCCACGAACTCACCCACATGGAGAACCGGGCGCTCGGCCATATCGCGCGTCATCCGGGAGCGACCGGCCGCGACCTGGTGCAGCGCTCGGGTCGCGACAAGGCGCAGGTCACGCGCTTGGTGCAAGGCTTGCGCGAGAAAGGCCTGGTGGAGGCACGCACCGACGAGGCCGACCGCCGCAGCACCCGCCTGTACCTGAGCGCCAGCGGCCAGGCCGTGCACGCCGAATTGCGGCAGGCCGGCCTGGTGCTGGCGGCCCAGGCACTTGCCGGGCTGGACGAGGGCGAGTTGGGCCAGCTCGAGACCCTGCTGGACCGGGTGCAGGAAGGGCTGCGCGCTCAGGCCGGGAGCAGCCGGGTGAACAGCGAAGGGTAGTGCCGCACCAGGCCGTCGGCATCCAGTTCCAGTTCGGCCTGGAAGTCGCCGATCGGCCCCTCGTACAGGTAGCGGCCATCGGCCAGCCGGGTATAGGCCTGCTCCATGCGGCGCGCCGCCAGCGCGGGCACGGGAATGTAGACGACCGCGATCCTGGTGCGCGCTTGCAGGACGGCGCCGAGCCGCCGTACCGGCAGGGTGTTGGTGAAGGGCGTGGCGGCGATGTCGACGTCGGTGCAGCCGCCGAGCTGGGGCTGGACCGCGCCGTCGCCGTCGCGCCAGTGGCCGCTACCGTCGCTGGTAAGCACCAGGGAGGCGCCGCCGGCCGCGTGCACCTCGACCGAGCGTACCCGCCAGGCGGTATCGCAGCAGATCCGGTAGCTGCAGCCGAAGGGCGCGTCGCCGCAATCGCCGACGACGACGCCGTCGGCGACGATCAGGTCGTCCCGGTAATCAAGATTCAGGTGTTCCAGCCCGATGCCGTCGAGCGGCTGCCAGCGGTATGCATGTCCCATGATCGGCCTTGTCGGATCGAGCTAGCACGGTAGCACGGCGCACGGACGCTTGCAGGGTTAGGGATGACGGAAGCGTCAGTCGTTGCGGGGATAGCGGCGCCGTTCGCCCTTGCGGCGGCGCTCGGGCTGGTCGATGGCGCGCAGCAGGATGTCGCGCGGGATATGGCAATTGTCGAGGTAGTCGAGGGCGAAACGCAGGCCCCGGGTTTCCGCCAGAAAGAAGGCGTACTCGGCAGTTACAGCGGTGTTGTCGTCTCGTCTTCGTTGCGGCATGGTGTGCTCTCCGCGGGAACGGCGGCATGCTTGCCGCGCGAACCCGCTTGTTCTGTCGGCGGAGAAAGTGTTCCCCGCCTGGCCGGTACCCCCGATAAGCTACCGACTTGTTGTCAATAATACATTCTCCGCCGCTGCGCACGATGTCGAATGTGTTAATGTTTGTTACATCACAACGAATGTGATGCGTGTCGGGTTGACTGCCGTGAAAAAAACCTGAGTTGGCGGGACTTACTGGCGCAGGAGGCGCCGGATCGTCGCCGCCAGCTCCTCGGCCGAGAACTTGGCCACGTAGGCGTCGGCCTGCACGTTCTTGACATGCTCTTCGTTCGTGGTGCCGGACAGCGACGAATGGATGATCACCGGCAGGCTGGCGAAGCGGCCGCTCTTCTTGATGGTCCGGGTGAGCGTGAAGCCGTCCATTTCGGGCATCTCGAGGTCGGTCAGTACCAGGGCGACCTTGTCGTGCACGCTCTTGCCCTCGGCTTCGGCGGCACTCGCGATGCTGTTGAGCTGCTCCCAGGCTTCCTTGCCGCTCTTGACCATGATGAAGGGCAGGCCCATGGCGTCCAGGCCCTGTTCGATGAGGGCGCGCGCCACCACCGAATCGTCCGCGGCCAGCACGACCGAACCCGGCTTGATCTGGATCCTGGCGCCGACCGTCTGCTGGTTGATCTCGGGACCCGAATCCGGGTTCATGTTGCGCAGGATGGTTTCGACGTCGAGCACCTGCGCCAGGCGGCTCGGCTGGCCATTTTCTTCCGGCAGGCGGGCAATGCTGGTGACCATGCCGCTGCCGGCGGCGTGCTCGGCCGACATCACCTGGTTCCAGTCCAGGCGCACGATTTCCTCGACGCTCTCGACGGCGAAGGCCTGGGTGGTGCGGGCGAATTCCGTCACCAGCATGATGTTCAGGCCGGTCTTCGGCTTGACCCCGGCGATCGCAGGCAGGTCCAGCACCTGGATGATCTGGCCGCGCAGGTTCACCACCCCCAGCACGTGGGGCATCGAGCCGGCCACGGCGGTGATCTCCGGCATCGCGACGATCTCACGGATCTTGAACACGTTGATGCCGAAGAGTTCGCTGCGCTCGCCGTTCTCGTCGCCGCCGAGGCGGAACAGGAGGAGCTCGAATTTATTGGTGCCGGTGAGATTGCTGCGTTCGTCGACTTCTTGTTGAACCGATTTCATATTCCGCCATGAGAAAAATAGTGCCGATAGGCAAGCATTTTACGTGGGAAACATCCCGAGCCGTAAAGACTGCCGCAAATCTCGCCCATTTTTCTGTGTGAGCACGGTCGGAAAACAACAAACTGCGATTCAACGAACGGGTTCGGGCATGGCGCTGCGGGGCGCGGCATTGCGGTCCGGCGCCACGAAGGCCAGCCCCTCCTCGAACGAGCGCAGGATCATGTCGACATACGCCTCGACCAGGGCCCGTTTCGGCAGCTGCTCGTCGTAGGGCAGCAGGACAGTGACCATCAGCGCTTCCGGCAGGTCGCTGCGCAGTTCGGCCACCGCCGCGCGCCAGGCCTCGAAGTTGTCCTGGCGCGGGTAGGTGATGAACACGGTCGACACCAGCTCGGGCGCGCTGCCTTCCGGACGCTCTACCGGCGCGCCGACCATCAGGCTGCGGGCATCGACGTCGCCCTCGCGCAGCGCGCGCACCAGCAGTTCGGTGAGGAACTCGTCGCGTTCCGACGCCAGCCCAGCGCACAGCACGATCGAGCCGGCCGGCACGTCGAGCGAGCCCTGCCAACGGCCGAAACGCGCTTCGCGCATCTGGCGCAGGTGGGCGCCGATGTTCGCATCGAGCAGCGGTACGGGTTTGCGGCGTCCGCGCGCGCTGCTCTCCGAAGCCGAGGCCACGGTGTCGGCGATGTTGGCGATGACGGCGCGCATGCGCGTTTCCTGCGCCTTGTCGATGGTGCCGGCGCCGAGGTCGGACACCGCCATGCGCAGGCCGGGCAGCAGCACGTGGTCGCAATAGCGCGCGAAGCTGTAGCGGCGCACGTAGGCGCGTGCATCCTTGGTCAGCTCGTCGGCTTCGCCGGCCAGCACGCGCTGGTGGAAGCGCTCGGCGTCCGACATGTTGGGCGCGTCGCCCAGCAGGATGGTGATCGGCGCCAGCGCCCGCACGTGGCGGCCGGCCACCACCAGGCACAGGGTCAGCGGGGTCGACAGCAGCAGGCCGACCGGCCCCCACAGCGCACCCCAGAACAGCGCCGAGACGATCACGGCCAGCGGCGACAGGCCGGAACTGTGGCCGTACACCTTCGGCTCGATGAAATTGGCCAGCACCAGCTCGAAGGCCAGGAAGATCGCCATGCAGGTGAGCGCCAGCGACCAGCCGGGGTCGATGGCGGCCACGAACACCGCGATGATCGTTCCCGCCAGCAGCACGCCCAGGTAGGGCACGAAGCGCAGCACCCCGCTCAGCACGCCCCACAGGATCGCGTGCGGGATCCCGGCCAGCCACAGCGACACGCCGATCACCACGCCGAAGGTGAAGTTCACGATGAATTGCGAGAAGAAGAAGCGCGACACCCCCTGGGCGGCGTCGCCCAGCGTGCGGATGGTACGGCTGACCTCGGCCTGGCCGGCCAGGCGCACCAGCCGGTCGCGCAGCGAGCTTTGCTCGAGCAGGATGAAGACGAGCAGGATCAGCACCACGCCGGCCTCGCCGATCGGGCCCCAGACCAGGTTGATAACCCGTCCCAGCGTGTCCTTCATGGTGCGCGGGGTGCGCACTTCCACCGGCAGCGGCTGGTTGGGGGTGACCACCAGGTTGCCGCGCCGCACCCGCGCCGCCTCGGTGCTCGGCACCGGCGCCACCGCGCTCAGCTCGGCCTCGATGCGGCTGATCGGGCGCTCGACCAGCTCGCGCACATTGGCCACCTTGGTCTTGATCGCCTTGCGGTACTGCGGCAGGTCGCGCGTGATCGTCACCAGCTGGTCGAACAGGACCGCGCCGATGGCGCCCACGCCGGTGGCGACCAGGGCCACCGACAGCAGCACGGCCGGCATGCGCGCCAGCCCGACCCGCGTCATGCTGCGCACCAGCGGCGCCAGCACCAGGCTGAGGATCAGGGCCAGGGCCAGCGGCTCGAGCACTTCACGGCCAAAATACAGGAGGGCGACGACGCAGGTGGCGCTGACGACGGTGCCCGCCGTCAGGCGCAGGGTGGGTGGCAGGACATTCATGCGGGTCGTCGTCGGCTCTTGAAGATGGAAACCGGGTATGTATAAAGGAAAATCCCGCGTTCGCCAAGGGCCGAGCCGCTGTTTCTCGCAGTCGAGCCGGGATGCATATCCGATTTTCGTGGTCAGCGGCGCAGGGCGCCGCTAGAATCGGCCGCATTCCTCAACCCGAGCAAAGGACGCGCCATGCGCAAGATGCTGTTTGCCCCGCTGTTCGCCGCCGTGCTGGCAATGCCGGCACTGGCCCAGACCCAGCCTTCAATGGCCGTGCCGGCCGAGGTCGACCAGCTCCAGCGCGCCTACGAACGCGCCTGGGCGGCGAACGATGCGCCGGCCCTGGCCGCGCTGTTCGCGCCGGACGGCTTCGCGCTGCCGAGCGGCCAGCCGCCGGCGCGCGGCCTTGAAGCCATTCGCCAGGCGTATTCCCACGGCGGCGGCCAGCCGACTACCCTGCGCGCGCTCGACTACCGCGCCTCCGGCGAGCTGGCCTATGTGGTGGGCGCCTACGGTCCCGCGAACGCGGGCCGCGACGTCGGCAAGTTCGTGCTGGTGCTGCGCAAGGTGGACGGGCGCTGGCTGATCGCCGCCGATATCGAAAACGCCAACGGGCGCATGGGGCCGCCGCCGCGTCCGGCAGCGAAGCCGGCCGCCGGCTAGTCCTCCGGGCAGCGCTCCCGCTTGCTTGACATCCGTGCGGCGATTCATGAACCTTGCTTGATTGCTGCCCCGGCCCGTGGGCACGGACGCCGGGCGGCCACGTTTCTCCACGAACGGGAGCACGATCATGAACATCACACCGGACGCTTCGCGCCGTTTGACCGCTGTCCTGGCGGCGCTGGCCCTGGCCGGCTGCGCCGCATCGCACGGCGGCCCATCCACCGCCGCCACCAGCG
Source organism: Massilia sp. LC238 (assembly GCF_000735635.1). Classification (NCBI taxonomy): domain Bacteria; kingdom Pseudomonadati; phylum Pseudomonadota; class Betaproteobacteria; order Burkholderiales; family Oxalobacteraceae; genus Massilia; species Massilia sp. LC238. The sequence goes on from NZ_JNNN01000007.1 coordinate 145,079, forward strand.
CTCCGCCTTCCGGTCCATTCTACGGACTGGAAACGGCAACCGGCGGAGGCGCGGCCGGCAGTGCGACGCAACACTCCGACGACGGAAGGATGTGCGCCATGCACCGGCAGATGCAAGCTGCGCCGAACGAGGAAGCGCGGCGGGCGATCGCAGAGCGCCAGATGCAAGACATGTCGCCCGAGCAGCGCGACCAGCACATGGAAATGATGCGCCAGCATTGCAGGTGAAGAAGCGGCGCAGCACGGACTTCGGCGCCGCCATGCCGACGCATGGCGGCGGCTGGCCGCTGTTGCCTCAGGCCCTGGACCGCCCGGCTGTGCGGCGGCGCATTGCCGTCAAGCCGGCCAGCGCGGCGCCCACCAGCCAGATCGAGCCGGGCTCCGGCACGTCGGCCGGGGCCGGCAGGCTCACGTTCAGCAGGTCGAAGGCCCAGGAACCATTGCGCTTGAAGTCCATTTCATCCACGAAACCGTTGCGGAAGTTGCGGTACTGCTCGTCCTGGTAATAGAAGCCGTCCGCCAGGTTGCTGCTGACGTGGTAATTATTGTATTGCTGGAGCGACGCGGTATAGGTGCCCGGCGCCAGTTCGATGCTGTAGTCGATGTCCCAGCACTGGCGGGTGAGCGCGTCGGCGGCGACCGTGCGGCAGCCGCCGTCGTCCTGCTCGCCGATCAGCTGGCCAGCCGAGTTGAACAGCGCCACGATCGGGTCGAAGCCGCCGCGGGCGATCGTCTCGCCGGCGGCGTTGATGCCGCCGGCATACGACCAGGTGCGCAGGCCGACCGTGGACAGGGTGTCGACGGTGAACTGGAACAGCTTGACCTCGTTATCGTAGGCGAACTCTCCGGTGTAGGAGATGTTGGCGGCGCTGGCCGACGAGACGCAGGCGCACAGGGCCAGGAGAAGGGCGATCGGTTTGATTGTCAGTTTCATCGGGTCTGCTCTTTCAGGATGGGGTAAAGGGATATCCGCTGCGACGGCCGCCGTGGCCGTCGCAGCGGCAAGCGTGCTTGAAGCGCCTCAGTTCAGGCCACCGCCGACGACCGTGAGCTTGCTGAAGCTCACGGACTGGCCGACCGTGTTGCTGCCCGAGGAGACGGCCATGCCGACATACAGGGTCGGCGCCGTAACGTTGACGCTGGTCGCCTCGGTCCAGGTGAGGCCGTCGCGCGAAGCCGCCGAGTACAAGGCATTGCCGCGGCGTTCGATGCGCACCCACACCGGCAGGGTCGTCGTCGAATAGCCGGACAGGACCGACTTGTTGTCGCCGTTGATGGCGCGCCGGATCTCACCGGTGCTGGCATAGCGCGCCGTCCACGCGTAGGTGCCCTGGCCGGTCACCGAGTCGGTCGCCAGCAGGCCGGCACGGGCGCCGCTCGCGCTGCCGCCCTGGGTCAGCATCTTCGCCGTCATAGTGAAGTTGCCGGTCAGGGGCATGTACTTGAAGAAGAAGTTGTAGCTGGTGGAGGTCGAGATGTTGCCGCCGCCGGCGACGGTGTACACGCCATTGAGCAGCGAGCTTCCCACCGGCGCCGTCACCGCCGCATTCATCACGCCTTGCCCGACCCCGGAGCTGCAGTTGAACAGTGCCGTGCAGGTGGGTGCGATGACCGGCGGCTGCGGATCGGTCGGTGTAGGATCGGTCGGCGTCGGATCGGTCGGGTTGGTCGGCGGCGTGGTGGTGCTGGCCGCGGTGCAGGTGGCGTCGGTGCCGGGATTGTTGACGCGTCCGGCGCCCGCATTGTTCTTCACGAACACGCAGGCCTGGTCGGCCGGCATGGCGCTGTAGTTGTACGGCGGCGTCCACCTGGTGAGGCGCGGCAGGCCGGTTGCCGCCATCAGGGCGCTCGAGATGTCGATCGCGCCGCCGACCCAGGGCTTGGTGTCGTCGCCCTTGTCGTTGATGAACAGTTCGCCCGAAGCGCGGTAGCTGATCGCGTCCTTGCCGCTGGAGACCTTGCCGCCCACCTGGGACGGCTTCAGGTTCTTGAACAGATAGTAGTTATGTTCGGACAGGACGTCGGACTGGTAGCGCACGTCGAGGCCGCCGGCGAACTTCATGTCCGGATCGGCCGGAGCGGTGTCGCCTTCGAGCAGGTTGTTGAAGGTGTGCAGCTGGCCGAAGCGGATCAGCGGCCGCCGGCTCGCGGTCCCGTGCCAGTGCAGGCCGGTAAAGGTGACGTGCAGGCGTCCGGCATCGCTCCAGGCCCGGCCGCTGTCGCCGTTGCCGACCAGGGTGGTCTTGCCGTGCTTGAAGAACTTGCTGTTCGACAGCGTCACATAGTCGGAGCCGCGCACGATGTCGAGTGCGCCGTCGTGGCGGGTGTCGCTGGCCAGCCGGTCGGGCGTATCGCCGTCGCTGATGGTGACATGATCGACCCAGATGTTCTGCGAGCGCGAAATCGTCACGCCGTCCGCATAGGCGTTCGCCGAATCCTCCGGGTTGACGTCCCAGGGGGTATCGAGGGCGATGTTGCGGATGATGATGTTGCGGGTCCAGGTGGGGAACAGGTCGCCGTCCTTGCCGGCCGCGATCCATGCCTTGAAGTCGGCTTCCGCATCGCCGCCCTGGCTTGCCGCGAGCTCGCCGCCGATCAGGAGCGTGGTGCCGGTGATACGGGCGGCGCGGCCCTGGGCATCGTTGATGCCGACCAGGGTGGAGTTCGACGGGATGCTGACCGAGCCGCCGAACTTCTGGTCGGTGTAGCTTTCGTATTCCTTGAAGACGGTGTTGTTGGCGCTCATCCGCAGGTCGATGTGGCCGACGATCCGGACGATCTTCGGCGCCAGTCCCGCTTCGTTCAGCGCGGCGACCAGCTGCTGGCCGTTGTAGACCGTGTAGATATGCTGGGGCGCCGCATTGCGGCCGCCCGTGACGACCACTTTCTCGTGCGCGCTGCCGCTGCGCTTGTAGCTGTGCCAGCCGGCGTCCGGCGCCACCTCGCATTCGAAAGTCAGGACGCCACCCGTTGGGTCGGAGGTGGCGAACTGCCAGTTCGGCAGCACCGGCGCGGCGCGGTAGTTGGCCGGCGAGTGCTTGCCGCCCACCAGGACCGGCGCCCCGGGCCTGCGGGTGCCGTAGCTGCCCAGCTGGAGCGGCGTGGAAGCGCCGGTGAGGGTCTGGGCGTCGACGCCGTTCAGGGGCAGGGCCGGGCAGCCGGTAGTGGCCGTGGCGCTGGAAACGACAAGGGAAGAGGTTCTCGACATCGACATCGCGGTCGCGGTGTCGGGTTCGCCACCGCCGCAGGCGCTGAGAAGCACGCCGACGGCGGCCGCAAGGCTGGTACGTTGCAAGCTTTGATCACGTTTTAGTCTCCAAAGTGTTATTTTTGACTACAAAACTGTTCAGGCCAATTTTGTATTGCACGTACCACTAGAGCTATTGGTCTGACCAATCAATTAATTGGTATAGGCACTTTGCGAGCTCGTCCATAACTTTCGTATTGACGACCAGTCATCGAGGAGGCCCCTTGTGGGGCGTGCGGCGGGGAGGAAGGGGGGACTTGCCGGCGGGATGCGGGGATGGGTGAAGGTGCGCCCCGGCGCGGGAAGCGCCGGGGCGGCGGGCTTACTTTGCCTTGCGCGACGACCAGTGCACGTGCACGATCGTCCAGCCGTCCCCCTGTTTTTCGAGCACCATCGTGCCGGTACCGAAGGCATGCACAGGCTTGCCGCGCGCGGTGCCGGTGGTCTCGGTTTCTTCCCAGACGATGGCCGTGTTGCCATCGATCCGTTCGCTTTGTTTCAGCAGCTTGCGGCTGGTGGTCTTCGCGAACTCCATGTCGCCGCCCAGGTGATGGTGGGCGTACTCGTCGCGCGAGCGTTCGACGTAGCCGGCCTCGTAGATGGCGACCGCGGGCGACAGCAAGGCGAGCGCCTTGTCCTTGTCGCCGCTGGTGAGCGCTTCGTGGAAAGCCGCGACGGTTTCTTTCGGCGTGGCCGCGAGGGCGGCCGGATGGACGCCTGCGAACGCGACGGCGAGGATGGTCCATGCGAGTGACTGCTTGATCATGTGTGCTCCGTGGCGTGGGTATTACTGCGTCTTCTGCATCTGGACGATGGTAATGGCGCCGTTCAGGCGCTCGGCCGCGAACTGCACCTTGTCGCCAACCTGGACCTGATCGAGCATCGCCGGGTCCTGCACGCGCAGGACCATCGTCATCGCGGCCATGTTGAGATTCCGGATTTCGCCATGGCGCAGCGTGATCTTGCCCGCCTCCTTGTCTATTTTCCTGACCTCGCCTTCGGTGAGCGCAGCCGCGGCGTTCGTCGCGGTCGCTTCATGGGCGCCGTGGCCGTTGTGCTGGTGGTCCTGGCTTGACGCCAGCGGGGCCGCGCCGGCCATCAGGATCGCGAAGAAGTGCTGTGCGAGTGCTTTCATGGTGTGTCTCTCCTTGTTCGTTGATTGCTGATTGCTTGTTTTGGAAAACGCTCAGTGGTGACCCTGGTGCCCCTTGGGCTTGCGCACGGTGACTTCGACGTCGTGCGAGTTCCCGGCCGCGGGCATGGCCTGGCCGCCGGCTGACTGGCTGCGTACCGCCGCGGGCGGCTCGCCCTGCCATTCGTAGGCGACGGTACCGGCCGGATGCTTGTACCAGCCCGGGTCCTTGTAGTCGCGGGCTTTCTGGTCCTTGCGTACTTTCAGCACCGTGAACATGCCGCCCATCTCGACGCCGCCGAAGGGGCCCTGGCCAGTCATCATCGGCAGGGTGTTGTCGGGCAGCGGCATCTCCATGTCACCCATCGACCCGCCCTTGTCTCCCATCACCATGTAGTCGGGAACCAGCTTGCTGATCTTCTCGGCCACGCCGCGGTGGTCGACGCCGATCAGGGTCGGCACGTCATGTCCCATGGCGTTCATGGTGTGGTGCGACTTGTGGCAGTGGAAGGCCCAGTCGCCCGGCTCGTTGGCGATGAACTCGATGGCGCGCATCTGGCCGACGCCGACGTCGGTCGTCACTTCCGGCCAGCGCGACTCCGGCCGGGTCCAGCCGCCGTCGGTGCCCGTCACTTCGAACTCGTGCCCGTGCAGATGAATCGGGTGGTTGGTCATCGTCAGGTTGCCGACGCGGATGCGCACCCGGTCGTTCAGGCGCACGTTCATCGTGTCGATGCCGGGGAAGGCGCGGCTGTTGAAGGTCCACAGGTTAAAGTCCAGCATCTCGTTGACGCGCGGCGTGTAGCTGCCCGGCTCGATATCGTAGGCGTTCAGCAGGAATACGAAGTCGCGGTCGACGCGGTGCTGGGCCGGATTCTTCGGATGCGTGACCCAGAAACCCATCATGCCCATCGCCATCTGCACCATCTCGTCGGCGTGCGGGTGGTACATGAAGGTACCCGGGCGCCGCGCCACGAATTCGTACACGAAGGTCTTGCCCGGTTGGATGCCAGGCTGCGTCAGGCCGGTGACGCCGTCCATGCCGTTCGGCAGGCGCTGCCCGTGCCAGTGGATGCTGGTGTGCTCCGGCAGCCGGTTGGTGACGAAAATGCGCACCCGGTCGCCCTCGACCACTTCGATCGTGGGTCCCGGGCTCTGGCCGTTGTAGCCCCACAGGTTGGCTTTCATGCCGGGTGCGATCTCGCGCACCACGGGTTCGGCGATCAGGTGGAACTCCTTGACGCCGTTGTTCATGCGCCAGGGCAGCGACCAGCCGTTCAGGGTCACCACCGGGTTGTAGGGGCGGCCGTTGGGCGGCGGCGGCGGCGGCTGCGTGGCTGCCGTGTTCATCACGGGCGCTTCCGGCAGGGTGGCGGCGCCTGCGCGGCTCACCAGTCCGGCGCCGACCAGCGCCGCGGCGCCGGTGAAGAAATCTCGTCGAGAACTCATGTTGGTTTCCTTGCTTAGTGCGCCGCGGCGGCGGCGTCGGTACTGGCACTTGGGCCAGCCATGTTCAGGCTCGCGCCACCGCTGCCGCTGATGGCGGCCTGCAGATCGGTATCGGCGATCCAGAAATCACGCTGGGCCTCGATCGCGGCGTTCACGGCGCCGATCGAAGCGCGGGTGTCGGCCAGCAGCTCGAACACGCTCATCAGCATGCCGTTGTAGCGCAGCAGGGTCTCTTCCGAGATCTTCTTGCGCAGCGGGACGATCTCGTCGCGGTAGTGGCGGGCCAGGTCATGGCTCGTTCGGTAGGCGGAATAGGCTTCGCGCACCTGCGAGCGGGCCTGGATGGCGGTATCGGCGGTGCGGTGCACCGTCTGCATGTAGAGCGCCTCGGCTTTTGCCGTGCGCGCACCGCCCCAGTCGAACAAGGGCAGCGCGAGCTCGATCTCGTAGCCGTTTTCGCGCGGCGTGCCGCTCTTGCTGGCATTCGCATAGCCGGCATGCAGCACGTTGACGAAGCCGGTGGCCTTCGACAGCCCGAGTGCGCGCGCAGTCGCCTCGGCCTCCAGCTTCGCCAGGCGCAGGTCGAGACGCTGCTGCATCGCCAGGGTCTCGATGTTGGCGGGCTCGCGCGGCGCTGCCGGCAGCTCGGGTAGCCGGTCCGGTAATTGGAAGGCGGTATGCGCACCCCACACGCCCATCAGCCTGGTAAGCTGCTCGCGGGTGGCGCTGGCATTGTGGCGGGCACGGGCCAGCTGGGCGGCAGCCTCGGCGGAAAAGGCCTGCTCGCGGGCGCTGTCGAGGGCGCTCAGGTTGCCGACCCTGGCCATACGCTGGGCCAGCTCGGCGCCGGCCTGTGCCGCTTCGTGCACCTGTTCGGCGTAGCGCGCCGATTCGTTGGCGGCGACGGCGCGGAACCAGGCCTTGCGGGTGTCAAGCGCGTGGCGCACTGCCGCGCTGGCGGCCACCAGCTTGGCGCTTTCGAAGCGGCGCGCCTCGATGTCGCGGCGCAGCGGCATGGTCAAGAGGCCCACCAGGTCGAACATGACACTGCGTTCTATCTCGGTTTCGCCATGGCCCGACATGCGGCCGAAGCCCAGGCTCGGGTTGGCAAGCCGCCCGGCCTGGACCAGGTCGGCTTCGGCCACGCCCAGCTGGGCCAGCGAGGCGCGCAGGCCGCGGTTGCCCAGCAAGGCCACGCGCACCGCACCGTCGGCTGACAGCGGCTGCTTCAGCAGTGCATCCAGCTCGGCATGGGCGGGGACGTCGCCGGCGCGCGGCAGGCGCAGGTCCTGGCCGGTGCGCTCGGCAGTCCTGGCCGAGACGTCCTCGAGGCCGCCATCGCGTGAAAAGCTGGCGCAGCCGCCAAGCGTGAGGGCGATGGCGCCGATCGCCAGCGCGCGCAGCGCCGGGGGAAATTCTCTGTTAGTCATCGGTCGGCTCCGCTCAGTGGTGCTGGTGCTGCTTGTGCTGCGCGTGCGCCGGCGCCGTGCTTCCCGGTCCCGGCTCGGACGGCGCCGATTCCTTGCGCGGTTCCGCAGCCGGCGCATGGTGCCCGGCATGGCCTGGCTGGCCAGCAACTGTGGCGTTGGCGGCGCGCCAGGCCTTGTCCGGTGGCGGCGCTGCCTTGTCGGTCGATGTGTAGCCGGCCAGGGCTGACTGATAAATGATGGCGGGTACGGCCGCGGCCGGGTCGGCCGGGTCAGGCGTGCGGGATGGCTGTCCAGCATGCGCGTGAAACGCTGCGGCCAGCAGGGTGCCGAAGGCAACCCATCGATGGAGATGCATGGTCAATCCTCGAAATCGGGAACAGCGGTGCGCAGGTGCGCACCAGGGCTCGGCACGCAGCAGCGGCTGATAGCCTCAGGCTGCGCGTGCGCGGTCGATTGCGTGGATCAGCGCCGGGGAGGTCGCTGCAGGCCGTCCGGAATGAAGCCGGTACCGAAGTCGGCGGGAGCGATGACGACGACGTCGGAACCGTCGAAGCTCGGCAGGGGAAGTGAAGCGGAAGGGGGCGCGACTGCGCCGACACAGAAGGCCGAGCATGCGCTGCAGGACGCGTGCGACAACATCGACCCGGACCCGGATCCAGCTGCGTTGTCGGCCGCGGCTGCTTTTGCGGCATGCTCGCCGTGGCCGCCATGGTGGGCGTGTTCGTCGACATCTGCAGCGGCATGGTCCGCATGCGGATGCGCGGCAGCGGCGTGTCGTTGCTGCGAGTGCGCGCACGACAGCTCCATGGTAGCGGCCATCGCATGCAGCGGAAGCGCGGCCATCAGGAGCCAGACCAGCAATGTCGTGAGCAGACGGTTCATAGGTGCGGCGAGTATAGCACGGGCATTTTGGCGCCGGAACAGGCCGGAAGCGGTGGCTGCGAAGCCGCAAGCTCCGCGCGCAAATCGGCTTGACCTTGCCATTGTGGGAAGGACTAGAGTGATCGGAAGCCTGCGGCAGGTCGGCAGGGCCAGGTCTGCCGTCCGCTGCACGAACTTTGTCTGCGAAGGAGCCATGTCATGCATCCCAAACTGAAACGGGCCTATCGGGCCGAAATGATGGCAGCGCGCCGTTCATACCGCAAACGCGAGGATGGAAGTGCGATGCGCCATCTGGAAATCGCCCACGTCATGGCGCAGCAGTACGTCGCGCCGCACGTGGCAACGCATTACTGGATGCTGAAGATCGGCTTGCGGCGCCGTTCGCCGTTGCAGGTGTGGGGGCAGTTGCTGCGGATTGTGCTGGGCGCGATCGGATCGGCCGTGGGCACCGTGCCGGTCGGGAACACCGGCGGGACGAACATCAGCATGTTCCGGCGGCTGCCGGTCGATCCGGCCATCCAGCGCCTGCTCGAGAAATGAAGGCGAAAAGACGACCGTCGATTCGGGTGCGATAGTGATTGGTGACCCGGCAGCGCTCCGGGCCATTGTTTACTTCTCGGGATCCGGTTTGATGCGCGCGTACTGGTAGTCCGCAGCGGAGCGCTCGAGCGCCAGGCCGAGCGTGTCCTTGAGCTCGTCCGGTGTGGCGCCTTCGGCCAGCTTCTGCTGGGCGAAGGTGTTGCGCAAGGTGCGCCCACCCGCCCGGGACAGCTCGATTCCGGCACGCTCGAACGTGGCCCGGACCTGCATGTAGACGGTTTTCTTGATCATCTTCCGCCCCTCGGTATTCGCAGGGAAGACGAAATCGCCCGGAATACCCATCTCGGCGCGTTCCCGCAGCCAGGCTTGCAACTCGGCAGCACCTTCCCGTGGAAGGAGCGTGACGTGCTCGTGACTCGTCTCGTGCTTCTGGCTCGGGGTAATGGAGAGTTCGATGGCGCCGTCGATATCAATTTGTTGCGCGACCTCGCCCAGCAGCAGTCCGATCGCCTCGGACACCTTGAGCCCGGCCAGCGCGATGGTCACCTGCATGGCGCGGTCGCGCCGGCGCTTCCAGCCGTCGAAGGGCGTGACGCGGCGCAGCCGTGCCGGCGCCGAGGGGAGGGCGTCGAAAAAGCGGCGCAACTGGTCCTCCGACAGGGCTCGCGTGGGCTCGTCCTTCATGTACTCGGCCTGGCTCGTGGCCAGGATTGCCTCGCGTGCCGGGTTCGGCTCGGCTTCCAGGTACTGATAGCAGCGCTCGAGCAGGCGCAGGTAACGGTGGGCGATCTTGCTGTTGATGGCGCGCCCGTGTTCGTCGGCGCGGTTGATGAAACGCTTCAGGTCGTCCTTGTCGACGGTGGAGAAGCGTTTCCCTTGTTCCGCCATCCAGTTGCAGAAGTTCCCGAACATGTAGGTGTAGATCGCGACGGACTGTTTCGAGACGGTCTTGAACTTGCCGTCGGCCGGGAGGCGCTTGGCGGTCTCGGCGAAATCGAGGCTGATGATGAAGGCAGAGAAGGCCTTGATGGGATTGTCGTCCCAGGATGAAAGCTTGGACATGATGGACACGGAGACGGGATTAAAAAGACTATAGCACTAAAAATGTAACTAACCAACGAGTTATCACAGGACCCTAAAAACCCGGCCGCCAGCGGCGCCGGCGGGGAGCGAGTCACATCAGGGGAAGGAGACAGTGGCCACAGAGGCGATCGGACCCTGGTCAGGAGGCGAGAACCACGACAGCCGGGACGCGAGAGTAGGGCAGCAATAGTCATCCCCGGCTGCCGCCAGGCATGCCCGCACGTCTACCCCTCACGCCCTGTCAGACATTCGCAATTACCTGATCGGGACGGGGGACAGAAAACTGTCCAGATGTTCACGAACGTCCTTTGACGGCAGAGTCTGCATCCGCGTGGTGTTAGGGCTGGAACGCTCGAGCGTGCGCTTGAGGTCCGTGCAATCTCCTCTTTACTGGCCGACGGCTGGGAACCACTCGGTATTGGGGCGGGGTTGGTAACTGGTCGGTAAGCTTGCCGGACGATGGCTTTACACTAAACGAGCATGTGGAACATGCCTCCGGCGACCACAACCCTGAAACACTTCGCCAGGAGGGCGGCTTCAGAGAATTTCTGACGTTCGCGGTCATTGGACTGGTCGCCTGCGCGATTATCCTTAGTTTTGCTGCACCGTTTTTCAACCGGTCCGAGGGCGCGCCGTCAAATGCCGTCGACGACGACGATAACGAGCTCAAATTCGTGCAGGTGAATCCTGCTACTTGCCTGCCAATGGACGACGACGGGATCATGGACGATGGCGGCAACACGTTTGGTTCGGGTTCCTCTTCGGACTCGGACTCGTTCTTCGACTCGACTTCGAACTCCGACGACTGAACAACTCGTCTGCTACACCGCTATGCGCATCTACACTTGACCTGATCGGCTAATTTGTAGCCGCGGTGATTGTTAGTCTTCGACTTCAGGCAGCCTGTTCCTGGCGCCGTTCACGGCCAACTGCGGCTGGCGCCCGGTTGCCAAGTGCAGAGTGCGGGCGCTCATTGTTATAGAAGTGACGCCATTTCTCAATGATCAGCTTGGCCTCCTGCCGGCTGACAAACCACTCCCGGTTCAGGCATTCATCGCGCAGCTTGCCGTTGAAGCTCTCGACGAAGCCGTTCTGCCATGGGCTGCCCGGGTTGATGTAAGCCGGCCCGATGTTCTGGTCACGCAGCCATTTCATGACGGCCGTAGCAGTGAATTCGGCACCGTTGTCGGAGCGAATAAAAGCCGGCTTTCCATAGATGCGCATCAGCCTGGACAACGTCAGGATGCCGTCCTGAGTGCGCAGCGACTTGCCCACTTCGATCGCCAGACATTCGCGGGTGTTCTCGTCAAGGACGCAAAGCATCTTGAGCGCCCCCCCGTTGGCCAGCTGGTCGTGCACGAAGTCATATGTCCACACGCCGTTGGGCGCAGTCGAGCCGGGAATACGGATGTCGCCGCCACAGCGACGTTTCCTGGGCCGGGGCTTCGGCAGATTCAATCCCAGCCTGCTCCAAAGGCGCCATACACGGCTCAGCTTCGTGTCCGTCATCCCGGCGATGCGTCGATAGCCAAAACGCGGATAGCGACTTGACGCCTCGATCAGTTGGGCTCCCAGGGCCTGAGCCTTGACTGGCTGTTTGAGCTCGTAATTCGCTATGCGCCGACTTACCCCGGCAAATCGGCAGGCAGCGCGTTCGGATAAGCCTTTACTCTTCAGGATCTCAAGCGCTTGCCTCCTAGCTGCCGGGGTTACCATTTTTCTCCGGCGATCTCCTTCAGTCCTTCGATCGCCAGCAACTGCTCGGCCAGGAGCTTCTTCAACTTGGCGTTCTCGGCTTCCAGGTCCTTAAGCCGACGTGCCTCAGGCACCGTCATCCCGTTGTACTTGTTCCGCCACCGGAAAAAGTCTGCTCGGTGACGTTGTGCTTCCTGCAGAGATCCCGGATGACTACGCCGTCGGCCTCGGCCTGGCGCAGGATCCCAATGATCTGCTCTTCGGTAAAACGTTTCTTCATCTAGCCTCCATGTACAAAAGTAACATGAAGACTAACTCTCCCGCTGGCTACAAGATTCCGATCAGGTCACCCCCTTCAAAGAGGCGATGTCCGTAAATGTGATCGGCAGGGAGACATGGCTGTCCTTCACGGAGTTGTCAAAAACAGCACTATTGACTCAACGTTGAATTGATACTGTTTGCCATGGGCGATGCGAGTCCGATGAGGTAGGCGCGCCAGTTTTAAAACCGCGCTAATCGAAATAGTAGGCGTGTAAGACTTTTACTCAACTTGCTGACTAAAGCACGCTGGCCGCTGCAAATTGCCTGATCCGTGTACTAATATATTACTTAAGTTGTCCTTTTGACGAGCACAGTCGACCGCTCCCGCACTGCCCACTCTCTCCACCTTACGAGCCTGGCTTCCGGAAGAGGTGCCACATCAACCCTACAGCAGGTGAGCGGTTGCATGGTGCAGTAGGTACGAGCGGCAAGACCATCTATAGCGGTCTGAAATTTGTACGACACACGAATCTTTAGCATATTTCACTACAATATCCAGGAGACCAGATGAGTTTGTCATCCACGCGATGCCGCCTGCAGCGAACCGCTATCTCTCATGCAGCCGCGCTGTTTGCCGCCAGCATGTTTGCAGCCCCGACCATGGCAGAGAACCAACCCCGGGATACCGCTGAAGTGACCGCCGAGGGTCTGCAGGTTGTCACCGTTACTGCACAAAAACGTCCGCAGGCTTTGCAGGACGTGCCAGTCGCGGTCAGCACCGTGGATGAGCGTGCCATTGAGAACCAGCAAATCGTCGGATTTTCAGACCTGACGCGCGTGGCGCCTGCTCTGACTATCAACGAGAATCCGAACAACAACAATATCGCGCTGCGCGGTATCGGCACGTTCGCGTTCAGTATCGGTATCGAATCGGCGGTCTCCGTGATCATCGATGACGTGCCCGTAATCCAGCAACTGCAGGCGTTCTCGAGCCTGAGTGATATCGCGCGCATTGAAGTGCTGCGCGGTCCGCAGGGTACGCTGTTTGGAAAAAACTCGTCGGCCGGCGTCATCAATATTGTCACCAAGGAATCGAGCGAGGAGCGCGAAGGCCATGCCCAGGTGACCGTGACCAGCGACGGTGAGCGACGTCTCGAAACCGGTATTTCCGGCCCTGTCAACGATAAGCTAGGCTATCGCCTGAATGCCTATACCGGCAACCGGGAAGGCGACATCACGAATCTGGAGTCGGGAGCCAGGCTCAACGGTGAGCGCAGCAAGGGCGTGCGCCTGCGCCTGGACTTCAAGCCCACACCCACACTCGATGGTCGCCTAATCGCCGACTACAACAAGCGTCGCATCGAAGGCCCTGTAACGACCTTCCTGGCGGTGCCGCCGGGTGCTCGCTTGCGCGGCGTGGCGCCGATCGGACCGGCCGTGGTCGGCATCACCCCCGGTCCGGACAACCGCGCTGTACGCATGGACAACCCGGGCTTTGCCGAACACGAGTCGCGTAGCCTTTCGGGCGCCGTGAACTGGAGGTTCGACAGCCATACGGTGACCTCTGTCACCACCTGGCAGGACTGGCAGTTCGATTTCCTGAACGATTTCGATGGTACGAATTTGGACCAACTCGGTGCGCAGACCAACGGCGTATTCCGTGGCGGGATTACCGCCGGCGGCCCATATCGCTCGCGCATGTCCACTCAGGAGCTGCGCTTGAGCTCTGCTGGCGACGGTGCGCTGAGCTATCTGGGCGGCCTGTATTACGCGGATTCGCGCACCGAACGCAGCTTTGTGCGCGGACCTGTCTCGAACCTGGCTAACTGGGACGCTCGTTCCGGCAACCAGACCGCCGCAGCTTTTGCCCAGGCCGAATACCGGATCACCCCGGCCACGCGCGTTAGCGCCGGTCTGCGCTTTAACCGCGAGACGATCGAGGTCGATTTCACCAACCGCTTGCCGGCGGTGCCAGTCAGTTTCGACGGACGCAGCCGCGACGATGCAAGCACCGGCAAGCTGGCCCTGCAGCACGACCTGGCCAAAGACGTGATGGTGTACGGCTCGTTTGCCACTGGTTACAAAGGGGCAGGCTATGATATCTCCACCGGCTTCAATTCCGCCCGCGTGCGGCTTCCGGTTGCGCCCGAAACCTCAGAGGCGTGGGAGCTGGGCATGAAGAGCCGTTTCCTGCGGAATCGCCTGCAAGTTAATGCCACGGTGTTCCATACCGATTACAAGGATTTTCAGGCCCAGTCGCGCCGCCTGGATCCGCTCACCCAGACCTACGAAAACGCAGTCACCAACGTCGGCGAACTCCGCACCCGTGGCGTGGAGCTGGAAGTCCAGGGCAAGCCGATTAACACCCTCTTGTTGGAAGCCTCGCTCGCCTGGGTTGATGCGATCATAAAGAAGTTCCCGAATACGACCTGCTACCCGGGCCAGACGCTGGCCGCTGGCTGCGTACCGGTCAATAATGTGCCGTTGCAGGACTTGTCGGGCAAGCGCTTGTCAAACGCGCCGCGTACCAAACTCAATGTCGGCGCGACCTACAATTTCGCGATTGGCGAGTCCGGCTACAGTGGGATCGCCAACCTTAATGCCCAGTACCAGTCTAGCGTGAACTACGATCTCGCTGCCAATCCTTTGGCCGTACAGAAGGGCTACGGTATCGTCAACGGTAGTGTTGCGTTCTTCAATCCGGCGCAGAACGTGAAGCTGACTTTTTACGTCAACAACCTGTTCGACAAGAGTTATGCCAGCTTCGTCGGCGATAACTACAGCGTGTTTGGGAATGTGCCCGTGCTAACGCAGACGCTTCCGCGCAACTCGGACCGTTACTTCGGCGTGCGCTTGAGGTACGAATTCTGATCTTTTCCTGTAACGCACGCGCAGCTTTCGGGCGCGTGCTCAACCAATCTTGCTGCGACTTCATGTATAAACTCTCTATCGCGTTGTGGGCCTTTATCGGGGCGATTCTGTGCCAGGACGTTGTGGCGCACGAAGCCAGGTCCGATTCCCTGCGGCCCGCTTTTCTCCTGGCCGGCGCGCTGCACCGCGACGGCCAGGACCTGTCTGGCCAGTGGACCTATTCGAAGGACCTGTACCGCACCGGCCTCACCGACATCAACGGCTGGGTGGCCAAGTCGCGCATGCAGCGCTACCGCGACATCGACGTCGCCGCCGTCGAGGCCAAGGGTGGCGTCGATTTCTTCGAGTTCGACCTCGACCGCGGCCCGCTCATCAACCTGCCGGGCGCTTGGAACGCCGCCATCCCCGAGCTGCGCTACTACGATGGGCTGATCTGGTTCCAACGCAAGTTCAATGCGCAGCCGGCCGCCGGAAAGCGCGCCTTCCTGCGCTTCGAGGCGGTCAACTACCGCGCCTATGTCTACCTGAACGGCAAGGAGGTGGGACGCCACGAAGGCGGCTTCACGCCCTTCGTGCTGGAAGTGACCGATGCGCTGCGCGCCGGCGACAACCGCTTGGTAGTGGGCGTCGATTCGACCCACGACGCCCAGTCGATCCCGACCTTCATCACCGACTGGGACCTGTACGGCGGCATCACCCGCCCGGTACGCCTGATTACCACCCCGGCCACCTTCATCGACGACGCCATGGTCCAGCTGCGCCCGGACGGGCGCATCGCCGGCGAAGTGCGCCTGCAGGGACCGCAGGCCGCCAACCAGGCCGTGACGGTGGCGATCGGTGCGCTCGCCACCGCCCGCGCCGTCACCGACGCCGGCGGCCGCGCCGTGTTCGACCTGCCGGCCCCGAAAGGCCTCGAACGCTGGTCGCCCGAGAAGCCGATGCTGTACGACGTGCGCTTCAGCGCATCGGGCGACACGGTTCGCGACCGCGTCGGCTTCCGCACCATCGCGGTGAAGGGCAATCAGATCCTCCTGAACGGCAAGCCGGTCTGGCTGCGCGGCATCTCGCTGCACGAAGAAGAGTTCAGCCCCAACCCGGCGCGCAACATGACCGAACAGGCTTCGCGCGCGCTGCTGCACGAGATCAAGCATGGCCTGAACGGGAACTACGTGCGCCTGTCGCACTACCCGCACTCGGAAACCACGGTGCGCCTGGCCGACGAGATGGGCCTCTTGGTGTGGAGCGAGATCCCGGTCTACTGGACGGTCGACTGGGACAACCCGGCCGTGCTGCGCAAGGCCCTGGCGATGCAGGCCGAGACCATCTACCGCGACCGCAACCGCGCTTCGGTGATCATGTGGAGCGTCGGTAACGAAACCCCGGTGGCGGACGCGCGTACGCGCTTCCATGTGGCGATGGCGGACAACGTGCGCCAGCTGGATCCTTCGCGCCTGGTGAGCGCGGCGCTGCTGGTCAAGCACGACGGCAACGCGCTGGCGATCGACGATCCGCTGGCCGACAAGCTCGACGTGCTGGCGGTGAACACCTATGCCGGCTGGTACGGCTCCGACAAGCTCGACGCCGTCGCCAGGCTGAAGTGGAGGGTGCCGGCGGACCGTCCGCTGATCCTGTCCGAGTTCGGCGCCGACGCGCTGGCCGGTTACAAGAACGACGGTATGAAGAAATTCACCGAGGAGTATCAGGCCGAGTACTACCGCCAGACCCTGGCGATGGCCGAGCGTATTCCGACCCTGCGCGGCATGTCGCCGTGGATCCTGAAGGACTTTAAGTCGCCGCGCCGCGAGCACCCGGTGTTCCAGAACGGCTGGAATCGCAAGGGCATCGTGTCTGAAACCGGTGTGCGCAAGCAGGCCTTCAGCGTGCTGGCCGACTATTACCGTAGCAAGCAATAAATAACATTTGAATCCTTTGGAGTCATCGATGAATACCCCCGTCTCAGGCGCCCCCGTCATCACCGCGATGCGGGTCGTCCCCGTCGCCGGCCAGGACAGCATGCTCATGAACCTGAGCGGTGCCCACGGCCCCTGGTTCACCCGCAACGTCGTGGTGCTGACGGACAGCGCCGGCAACATGGGTCTCGGCGAAGTGCCGGGCGGCGAGTCGATCCGCCAGACCCTGGAAGACGCGCGCCCGCTCGTCCTCGGCAAGTCGCTGGGCGAATACAACGCGGTGCTGAACGCCATCCGGACCAGCTTCGCCAATCGCGACGCCGGCGGACGCGGCCTGCAGACTTTCGATCTGCGCACCACCATCCACGCCGTCACCGCGGTCGAATCCGCCTTCCTCGACCTGCTCGGCCAGTTCATGAACGTGCCGGTGGCGGCCCTGCTGGGCGAGGGCCAGCAGCGCGCCGCGGTGCCGATGCTGGGTTACCTGTTCTACATCGGCGACCGCGGGCGCACCCGGCTGCCGTACCGCGCCGAAACGGATGTGGGCGACGCCTGGTTCAGGCTGCGCAACGAGGAGGCGATGACTCCTGAAGCGGTGGTGGCCCTGGCCGAAGCCGCGCAGGCGCGCTATGGCTTCCAGGACTTCAAGCTCAAGGGCGGGGTGCTGTCGGGCGACGAGGAAATGGAAGCTGTGATTGCCCTGCACGAGCGCTTTCCCGAGGCGCGCGTCACGCTCGACCCGAACGGCGCCTGGTCACTGGCGGAAGCGGTGCGCCTGTGCCGCGACAAGCACGGCGTGCTGGCCTATGCCGAAGACCCCTGCGGCGCCGAGAACGGCTTCTCGGGCCGCGAAGTGATGGCCGAGTTCCGCCGCGCCACCGGCCTGCTCACCGCCACCAACATGATCGCCACCGACTGGCGCCAGATGGCGCATTCGATCCAGCTGCAGTCGGTCGACATCCCGCTGGCCGACCCGCACTTCTGGAGCATGCAGGGTTCGGTGCGCGTGGCCCAGCTGTGCGACATGTTCGGCCTGACCTGGGGCTCGCACTCGAACAACCACTTCGACATCTCGCTGGCCATGTTCACCCACGTCGGCGCCGCCGCGCCGGGTAGAATCACCGCAATCGACACCCACTGGATCTGGCAGGACGGCCAGCGCCTGACCAGGGAGCCGTTGACGATCGAGGGCGGCCAGGTGAAGGTGCCGGCGCGGCCGGGCCTAGGCATCGAGCTCGATGTCGATGCATTGGAAGCGGCGCACCAGGCGTATAAAAACATGGGCCTGGGCGCGCGCGACGATGCGGTGGCGATGCAGTTCCTGATCCCGAACTGGAAGTTCGATAGCAAGCGGCCGTGCATGGTGCGTTGAGTGTCAACCAGGCGTTGAGCCAAGCGGCTCGTGGCGCGAATGGGATCCATTCGCGCTCCAGGTTCAGTGCCGACTTGCCATCCACCCTCACCATGGAAACTTGGCATTGGCGAGGGGCGCTAACCGGCATGACCCTCCATCGGGAGCGACTGATGGCACAGCCATTTGCGAATGGCGGTGCCGTTCCGATACTTTCCATAGGATGCCACGGAGCGAATACTCGTACGTGGGACGCTTGCTGCCCCGCGTCGGTCACGATGTCCGGAGAGTCCGATGTGCACCGCTGTCACCGCAGAGGCCGCGCCCCTTGTCGTGATGAGCAGCTGGTCGCCAGCGAGATCGACGGTGTCGATTTCGCCACCGCTCAGCGCGATGCCGAGATTGTCCGGCGCGGTAAGGTCCGTCAGATGTTCCACCTGCGCCGCTTCGCTCAATGTGATTGCGATCCGGTTCGAATGCATCCGTCGGGCCGCTGTCGCACGCAGTACGTCCCAGCGCCCCTGGCGCAGCAAGGCCTGAAAGGCTACTGCGTACAACTCGCCGCGCATGTCATGGCCTTGGCTTGAATGGTGCAGATAGTCGCGCGCAAAAGGAAAGTTGTAGCTGGGTCCAAGGCAGAAGAACGCGCCCCCATGTTCAATGGTACGTACATGCTCGTCGAGGATGGAACGCACGCCTTCCGAACTCTCCTGGAAGCTCGACGGCTGTACCGACAACATCCACACAGGATCGCGCTGCCCGGTTATCGTTTGCACGGATGACTCGATCTCGGCACGCACCTGTTCTTGCAAGACCCCAAGGCGTTCCTCTCCGGCATCACTCTCGCCTTGTGCGGTCAGGATCACCTTGACAACGTAGCCCTTGCCCTCACGCTTGAGCGCCGCATGCACAGCTGTAGTGGCCCGTTGCAGGTTGCGAAAGCCATGATACTTCGGCGCCGCGTTCAGTCCAAGGTTCCGGATTTTCTGTCCTCCTTCAGCGACGTTGAACAGCACGACCTCCGAAAAAGGCAGGTCCGCCGCTCGCCCCCCATCGTCGACCAGTCGTAACACCATGCTTTCGCCAGCAGTCGTACCATGCGAGCTGCTTCCCATGGCGCCGTGCAGGGGTGCCAGGCCTGTGATCGCATCTGGTGCAAGCTCGAGCGATCGTCCGCCGGTGGTGGCCATGCCCAGCCAGATGTTGTTAGCCGCAGTGCGAGGCATGCGCAACTGCCGCGGATAATCCGTCCGCAGTAGCGCAGCGCGATCTACGGCCTGACCTTCCGAATTGGACTGTCCGTACTCGATTACACCCAGCACCGCAGGCTGCTGCTCGCGCGTTCGAGGGATAAGGCCGCAAGCGGTACAGGTAGGTATGATGGACAGGATGAAAGTGCGTCGGTTTAAAGTGATCGGCATGGCGCAAGCACGTATGTAGTAACAGCGGTGGTGTCCTGAGGGCGAATTCGAAGCGTGTCGAGCAGCATGAAGGCAAATCCTGTACAGCTAGCGCTGCAAAACTGGCAGTGTGATCTCGTGCTCGTCGCGCAATGCTGCGTCCTTCGCCACATCGGCACCTGCCCATACTTGCTGCGCCGTCCAGGGGACGGGAGAAGCGCTCCAGAACCCATGTGCCGGCGGAAGTCCGAGCGGTAGTAGTGCGTTCGCAGCGATGTAAAGGCTCCCGGTGGACACGTATTCTTCGCCGAGCCTGGGCTGGTGGCCCGCCAGGCCGATGCGCAGCCAGCCATTGGAATCGAAGGTGCCCGCCGGCTCCATCGTGCGGCCAATGACGGCGCCCAGGGCTTCGCGGACTTGAGCAGCTTGCAGCGGCTTGGGCAGCCTGTCCATGAGCGCCATTTGCGCCAGCGTCTGAAACGCACCGCAACGATAGGGAAGGGAACGCCCCAGGGGAGGAAAGCTGCCGTCAGGCGCTATCATGCGTTCTTGGATGGCCGCGTGGCGGATCGAGCGGGCCAGTACCTTTTCATATGCGGGTACGAAGCGGCGGTCGCGTTGTTGCAGATATTCGAGGCAATCGACCAGCATCGGCTGAATGACGTAGCCGTTGTAGTAGTCCGCGTGATAGCTCTTCCCGTCGCCATACGTGCCGTCTCCAACGTACCAATTGAGCATGACCTGAATATTGTTTTCGAAGCGTTTGAACTCCGTGGAACGTCCGGCCATCATCAGGAAGCATTCGATCGTCGCGGCAAACATGACCCAGTTATTCCGGATCGGATTGGCGAGTTTGCGCGTGGATTCAAGCGCCGCGATCACGTGGCCTTTCTCCTCGCTGGACAGGGGCTCCCACAATGCCCGCGGCGCGCGCAACATCGCAAGTGCCACATACGAGGCATCCACCAAGGGCTGGCGCTGGCGGTTGAAGTTCATGAAGTCAGGCGAAGCAGGATTGGTGGCGCGCTCGAGTGATGCCCGGGCCCATCCAATATAGAGGGCCTGCAACGTCTTCTCGTTGCCACTTGCCCCGGTCAGCTCCAGCCAGGGAGCGATGCCGCTCAACAGCCGGCCGAACGCTTCCAGGTGAGAGAAATTCTCACGGCCCTTGCCGGCTTGCTGTTCGACCGGCATGCTGGCCTTAAGCGTTCCCCTTGACAGGTTCTCGAGCACCGGACGGCCCAATTTGTCGGCGATCTTCAGCCAGTAATCGCGTGTTCCGGTAAGTGCGCGGCCTGGTCCTGCCGCGCCGGCCGTCGGCATGGCGAATGCAAGGCCTGTCGCTGCCGAGACGTGCAAGAAACTGCGTCGTGAAGTATTCATTGATTTCCTTGTTTGCGCGTGAGTTCAGCACGCCGTTTGTCAAGCCAGGTGCGGAACTCGGGAAGCGACCTGAAGCCTTGAAGGTCCTGGGTCCAGGCGATACCGAATGCGTAGTCAATCGCGGCCGCATCCTTGAACGCGACAAACAGGGTGTTACCGTCGTTTGCCGGCGCGCTCGTCACGCTGTCCGGGCGGTAGAAAACGGCGATGCCGAGCTCATCCTTTGCCAGGCTTTGCCGTCCCCAGGTAGCGAAATAAGCCCAACCGCTCTGATCGGCACCGTCGGCGACGACTGTGGTGCCAGGGTGGACGACCATTCCGGTGACAAATGGGTCGCCGCCTGGCGCGCCCGCCCGCGCCGAGACTCGCGTCAACGCCGAACCCGAGCGGATCGACAAGCGTGTCGACAGATCAGTCTTGCCTTCGTCGAGGCCGGCGTTATGCACCTCGGCCGACGCCGACCGGGCATCGGTGTTATCCAGCAAGACACTGATGGTGGACTTGCCGAGCGAGACGACCTTGCCGTCGCGCAGGCGGCCTATTCCGCCAATCCCTACGCTTGTGCCTACCTTGAAGATGTCCATACCCCAAGGCGCCATCGCGTGGTAGCTGTCGCCGCCTACGCCTACGGTGTGCAACATGTTGTCAGGCGTCTTCTTCCCAAAAATGTCGACCGCCATGCGCTCATCGAGATATAGCCTGTAGGCGGCAAGGTCAGACTCCCATCCCAGTCCTTCAAACGCGATCAGGTCGTCACCGATGGTGTGATCCGGTGGAAGCGTGTAACGGCTTTTGAGCGCATAATTTTTCCCTTCCGTGCGGACGTTCAACACCATTTGCGGGTACGGCGGGGCGTGAACGGTCGGGTCTTTGCCGGGTGAGAGCTTCAGATCGGCGACTGCCGATGCCGCCAGCAGGAAGGCGCCTCCACCATAAAACTGCGTTTCACCATAGCTGACGTTGTCCGGCCGGTCCCCCACCGGCTGGACATAGCCAAGAAGACCGTTCGGATGGACCGCACGGACAAGGGCAGCCCACCCTTTGCGTACCGAAGGCTCAAACGTCGCTCGATCGAGCAGGCGGGCCTTGATGCCCCAGGCAAGTGCGTAGGTGAAAAACCCGGTGCCGCTGGTCTCCGGACGCGTGCTTGCGGGATCGGCCAGCAATGACGGGGACCAGTATCCGTCCGCTTTCTGCAGCGTGACGAGCCTGGCCGACATCTGTCTGAAGATGGTCTCCATCCGCTGGCGGGCCGGATCGTTGGCTGGAAGCATGGGTATGAGGCGCGCAAGGCCCGCCAGAACCCACCCGTTGCCACGGCTCCAAAATACTTTTTCGCCATTCGGTCCACGCCGATCGAAAAAGCGCGAGTCGCGGTAGAACAGCTGTTCGTTTTGATCGTACAGATAGGCCGTAACAGCGAGGAACTCACGCTTGGCGTACTCCGCGTAGCGCTGATCACCAGTCAGCCTGGAAAGCTCGACCCAGGCCGGTGGCGCCATGAACAGGGCGTCGGACCAGCACCACCGTTTCCTGCAATCGGCGATCGTCGGGTCGCCACGCTCACCGTGCTGAAGTCCGACGCCTACCGGCGGGGCCGCAAGGATCTGGTCAAAACGCGCCCGCAGTGGTGCGATGGCCTCCATTCCTGCACCATTGCTTGCCGCCCAAAGATAGGCTTGGCCGATGACGTGATCGTCCGCATGATATGGGCGGGATGCCAGTTTCCACTGATTGAACTGGCCCCGCGCCAGAATCGCTGCCTTGTATTTCGGGTTATTCGAACGATCGGCGAGCTCGCGCAAGCCCACGAAGAATGCGCCCTGGACCCAACCGGTCTCCTTGAACGATTCCATAGGCAAGCCAGCTTTTGCACGGCCATCGGCGTATCGCTGCAATTGATGGTCCGCGACCCGTTCCGCGAGTCTGAGCGCCTCGGCCGGCGCGTAGGGAATGTGCACTGTACTGGCGGCCGGTGTTGGCGCGGCATTGGCGTCTTGCGCCTCACCTGCAACAATACTGAGTAAGGTGGCAGCCATGATGAAATTCGCTCGAAATGCGAGCGCAGTGATGTTCATAGGAAGGTTCTCCTTTTTCTAGCTTTAACCATGTGCCTGCTATGTAACTGGGGGAATAAAGCACCGGTTAAGCCAAGTCGGGTGGGCATGGCTGAAGGAAAGACCGGCATTGCTGATGTCGATCACCTTGACGAGCAACCGGGACGGAGCTGGGCGGCACAAGTAGGCGATGGGGTCCGAGTCGACAGATTGCCGTGCTCGCTTTCGAGATTGCATGCTCATCAGGAACGCTGCTGGGGAAGATTGAGCGGTGTCATAACGTGCAAAAAAAGCCGAGGGTACCCCTTGTACCCTCGGCAAAGATCCATGGAGGAGACAACACCATGGTCGACAGAAACGGGGCGTGCCGTGGCCGCGCCGCAGCGCGGCCGTGGCCATAAATCGGATCCGCACATCAAATGCTGCAGATCCGTATCGTCTCTGCGTTTCCCTAAATCGAGAACAAGCGGAGGCGATATCCCAGATCGAAAAGGTCAGTATTTGTAGCGGAGGCTCACGTAATAGCGACGACCGGACCAGCTATAGTCGATCGGCAAGGACGCATTACCAGCCGTGCTCAGCGTGCGTTCGTCAGTCAGGTTCTTCGCTTCCACGGAGAAGGTGAGCTGCTTGCTGAGGCGGTACTGAATCTTGGCGTCGAGGAAACCGGTCTTTTCGAAGAACACCGGCGTATTGCCCGAAATCGATCCCGAGTAGTAGCCATCCCGGGCGTTGTACGCCACGCGGGCATTGATCGGACCCTGGTCGTACCACAGACCCAGATTGTACGAATTCTTCGACATGCCAGGGAAGGGCAGTTCCGTGCCGTCCAGCGGGTTGACGAGCTCGTCGCCGGGGGCATAGTCATAGCGCATGCGCGTGTAGTTGACGTCGACACCGAACCCGGACAGGAAGCCCGGCAGGAAGGTCAGCGCCGTGCGGCCCGCGATTTCAAACCCTTCTGTCGTCGCGCCTTCATAATTGACGGGCGCGGTCACGTCGAAGAGACGTCCATCGCCGAACAGATCGCGGCGCTCGACGACTCCGTTAATGATCCCGGTATTGATGTCCTTGCGGAAGTAAGCAAGGCTCATCTGACTGCCGCGGTTCGGATACCATTCGAGCGACAGGTCCTTGTTGGTGGCGCGGTAGGGTTTCAGGTTAGGGTTGCCAGCGGAGCAGTTGTCAAAGCCGTCGCCACCGAACTGGACGGCACCGCCATTGATCACGCAATTGAACTTGGGGTTAAGGTGTTCAAGATTCGGTCGCGCCATGACCTTTGCCAGCCCCACGCGCACCACCATCGCATCCGGCATCACCCAGGTGGCAGCGTTGAAACTCGGCAGCCAGTCGTCGTACTTGGTCTCGCGTTCAACGACGGTATCGCTGATGGTCACGTTAGTCCCGGAAGAACTGCCCGGCGAATTCTCGAAGCGCTGCTGCAGGCGCTGGCGGCCTGCAGCAGTGGTCTTGGTACCCGAATAGCGCATGCCAAAATTGCCCTCTACCGTGTAGCCGAGCACCTCCTGGTCGAAGTCCAGGCGCAGGTAGCCGGAGCGGATACGTTCGCGGACGTTATAGCTCGGCGCCTGCGCATACAGCTTGCCGTCGCTGCCCAGCGCCTGGCGCACCCGATCGCGGTTCAGGTAAGTGCTGTCGAAGAACGGCGCTGCCGCGGCAAGGTCCGGCGTAGGCCAGTTGGCAGGGAAACCGCTCAGGTCACCGGGTTTGAAGTTTGGTCCCGCGCGAAGAATCGCTTCGGCCATCTGACGCATCTGTTCAGCAGACACATAGCTTTCGCGATAGGTCGACTCGGTATAGGGTTGCTCTTGCGGGCCACGGATGGGCCGGCTGGTATTCAAGGGGTCGTAGGTAAAGCTCTGCCGCACCTGCGAGGTGAGGAGGGTCACGTCGTCATCTGTGCTGCTCAGGTCGCTGCCGGGATCGACCACGCCGCCGCCTTCGGTAAACCGCAGCGAGCCGTTCTTGCGTCCCTGGAAGCCAACCGAAACCTTGTGAATGAACGGCAGGCCAGTGCGGTAACGCAGGTCGAGCTTGAGCTGGTCCTCGAAACTCTCTTGTTCCACAGGGGTGTAGTTGTACGACGCGCTGGTGAAGGCGGTCGGGTTGGAGAGGCTGACTGCCGTCGACGGGTCGATGAAGCGCGGCAGGCCGTTTTCGTCGAGCGAGACCTTCAGCCCGGGGGCATTTATCGTCATGCCGATGAAATTGGTGTCGTTCTCGTACTTGGCTTTGGAACGGACCACCTGGCCTTCCACGTCGAGCCGGCCCTTGCGGTAATTGAAGCCGGCGGTACGGTATTGCTGTTTGGATTCCTGCCCGAAGTCGCGCAGTTCCGAGCGGAGGGCATTCGCGCCGCCCCTGCCCGATACTGCCAGGCAGTTGCCAACGACGTACTCGGATACGCGATGGTCCGTCACCACGACGCTGGCCGGCTGGGAGGTGGTCGGCGCTGCGGTACAGCTGCCGCCGCTGGGTACGCCTGCCGCATTGTAGGTTGGCAGTCGATTCGGGGATGCCAGTACATTAACGTTGAAGCTCTGGATCACGGTCCGATCAACGAGGCGCGAGTCCTGCCCGGAATCGGTCAAGGAGGCGTATGCGCTCAGTTCCTTGGTGAACTGGTATTGCGCAGTGAGTTCCGCGCTCTTGCGTTTGTGGTCGCGGGTCAGGAGGCTGTGGCGCGGATTGGTCGGGCTGTAGTCGAACCACTGGCGGTCGCAATCGGTCCGCTCGGCGCCGGTCAAGGCCGTGCAGCCGGTTTTGGCGCCGATCGCGGCAGCGGCCGGATTGAGCGAGGTCACTGTTTTTTCAGGGGAGAAATCCCAATCTCGCAGGAGGCTCCAACCGGAGTTACGCACGCGGTCGGCCCTGGTCAACACCTTGTCATACACGATGTTGGCCATCAGGCCCAGTTTGCCGTCCAACATCCGGTCCGCGATCAACAGGCTGGCGCGCGGCTGGGTACCGCCGCGCAGGCTGTTTCGTTCGGCAGAGACGGTAGAGGCGAACGTGAATTTCTTGAAATCGAGCGGCTTGTTGGTCTTGACGCTCACCGTGCCACCGAGACCGCCTTCGGTCAGGTCGGCGGTCACGCCCTTATACACGTCGATCGATTTGATCAGTTCGGATGGAAGTTCGCGAAGTTCGGGTGCGCGGTCACCGTTCGGCGACTCGCTGGTCGACAACACCGACATGCCGTTGATCTCGATCCGGTTCAGTTCTGGCGCGACGCCGCGGATCGACACCTGGTTGCCCTCTCCGAAGTCGCTCTGGATCTGCACGCCGGTGATACGCGACAGCGCCTCGCCGACGTTCTTGTCGGGGAACTGGCCGATATCTTCCGCCACGATGGAGTCGACGATGGTGGAGGCGTTCTTCTTGTTCTCGATCGCCGAGATCACGGACTGACGAGTGCCGCTGATCACCACGACATTTTCTGGCTGCGCTGCAGGTTCCGGCGCTGGCGCCTGCTGGGCCCATGCGCCTGGCGTACTCAGGGCCGATACAACGGCAGCGACAGCCGCAGCGCAGCGCGTGCGTCGAAGAGTGTAATAACGCGAATTGCTTTGATTCATAACTAAGTCTCCAAAGGGGCACATTCGGACCGGCCCTCTATTTAACGGGATATTGCAAATTCCGGGTAATTCACTACTTGGTGAATATTATCCGGCGCAGTTACTCGATATCAGTATTGCCGCGTTATTCAAGTAAGACAAGGCAAACTCCGCCCGTCTCGAAAACTGCTCAGTTTATTGATTAAACCCGAGATTCTGTGTAATTTTGCCGAGCAATTCAACGCGATTTGACGCCAGCAATCACTGCGCTTTTCGGATTAAAGAAAGTGGGCGTGCACGGGGAATCCGGCAGCCGCTCCGGTTTCCTCTCTTCGGATTGCAGAATATGAATCTCCACCAATTGCAGAGATGTCAATCACGATATTTACCTTATCGCAGAGGGCAGTAAATCCATTCAAGGCAATATGGATCTCCGATAGGATTATTATTATTCGATCAAATCGCCGTACTGTCGCTACGTTATCCGCTGCCCAAGCCAAAATACCCCGATAGTCGCCACCATCAGCGATAGGGCTGGCTGGCCATAGCGTAAAAAGCCTGTATGACGCCGCGCCAGTTGCAGTACAGCGATAACTGGTAACGCAACAAGCAACTGACCCGCTTCAACTCCCATGTTGAACATCACCAGGGGAACGAAGAATGTCCTGTCTCCGTTCCCAAGTTCATCTTGCAAGGCCCCCGCAAAACCAAAGCCATGGATGAGGCCAAATCCGGCGGCCATCCAATACCGCGATGCGGCGCCGTCGTCATCGCGCAGGTTCTGTATGCATGCAAGGACGATTGACACAGCGATCAACGGTTCGATGATGGCGCTTGCCGGCCTGACCACGCCGAGCGCGGCCAGTGCCAGGGTCAGTGAATGTGCCAGCGTAAAGGACGTCAATACATACAGGATCGGACGCAGGCGTCGCAGTCCGAGCAGCAGGGCACCCAGGAATAACAGATGGTCGAAGCCTTCGAGGATGTGCTGGACGCCCAGCCTGAACATGTCGGCCCCGCCGCTTGCCGGCGTGCTTGAGCTGTCGGCAGCCAGATTCAACTTGGCCATCGGGGCGTGAACGGAGAGGACCGCGCGCGACAGTACTCTTCCATTGGCGCCCGCGCTCACGATCGTCATCGGGCGCATGGCCTCGATGTAGCCGAATGTCGCGGCAGTTACGTGTACTGAATCGGTGGATGGACGTGGATAGATCAGGAGATAAGTCGTTTCCATATCGCCGAACGCGACGTGCGCAGCGCTCGGCGTCATTGCCACTCCGCCCGCGGCGGACACGTCGAGGATCGCCGCAGCAGCGGTCAGCGGCAAGCGTGCGCTTCCCGTCTCCGATCGCGCCGCTTCGCTCTTCAGGGTAGAAACTGCTCCCGGCGTCATGCCTGCACGGACCAGACTGGCGCGCGCCGCGTCGAATCCCAAGGTCATCTTGATCTCGAGTTTGTGGTCGAATACCAGCAGCTCGACGTTGCCTTCGAACGGATCGTGGGCATGCGCCGGCATCAGTACCGCCAGCCAAAGCAGGCATATGCAGGTAAAGCGGCGCCAGCATTGTAGCGAAAGAATGTTGTCGAATGGCATGTATCGATCTTGAACCTTGCGTACCGGCCGCTGCGCGGAGCAGCCGGTACGCCGGCAGGAAAATCAACAATGATTACTGGACGGTGATTTCATCGATAATGCCCAGGCTTTGACCGGTAGACTCGAAGCGCACGACGTTTGCAAAGCCGGGCTGCAGCACGGCCGGAACCTGGATCGTGGCCCATGCGCTGAAACTGCCGGTAGGCTTGAAGATGATCGACCGGGCTACACCGTTGATCCTCAGGATGCCCGTACGAGGAGTCGGGTTGCCATTGGCATAGCGAACGGTCAGCAGCTTGCTTTCGCCGGCGCCGCCGTGGATGTTGCTCAGCTCCGCACTGCCGCCGGTTGCCGGAAAACTCAGGAAGCCGGTGCCGCGATATCCGCTGCGATCCGTATTCACCGTGGTTCCGCCGGCCAGTCGCGCCGACTCTGCCTGGAAGGTGCCGGTGCCGACGTAGCGGATATTCGGTTGCGGCGGTGCTTCCATGTCGGCTCCAATGTAGTAGTCCGGCAGGTGAGCCTGCATGTAGCCCTTGATGGTCATGCCGTTACGGTAGGCTGGGTTGTGCGCCATCGTGTACAACCTGGTCGAGGTCGGCACGTTGGTCGTGAAGATGACCAACTCGTTCTCTGCCTGGTTCATCAGGACGATTTCAGAGCGCCAATCCCCCATGATGTCGCCGAAGAAGTAGGGATTCTTGTTGGCCAGTTTCGGGGTGCCGTAAGCGCTGCTGTTCACCGAAACCAAGCGCTTCAGGCCCGTCGAGACGGTCGGCGCCAAATGATTCCATTTTTCCAGCTTGTGGTCGTTCAGGCTTTCGGCCAGCAGATCGCCGTCCCACCAGATCGTATGCGACGGCCATGGGCGCAGGTTGGTATTGGGTTCGGTAAGGGTATTGGTCAGGCCGTTGAATACCCCATAGAAGGACCAGACTTCGAGACCACTGACCCGTGGATCGATGTCGCCCACCTGGCCTCGTCCGACGTCGACCAGTTCGCCGGCGGTGCTATGTCCCCATTCGACGACACCCGTACTGGCATCGTAGAAGTACTCCAGCAATCCGCTCGGGTTGTGTTGCTGCACGCCATAGCCCTTCAGAGCGGTCTGGGTGGGGCCGAAACGGGTAATGTGGAAGCGATCGCCGTGGGACACGCCGTCCAGCACGTAGCGTTGGCTTCCATTGCTGTTGATCATGAAATTACCTGTGGCAACTTCGTCCTTGCCATCGCCATCGATGTCGATAATCCGCATCTGGTGCGATGGCCGGTGCGGATTGCCAACTTCGGTGAACGGGAATACCCAGTTCTGGGTGATCGTCGAGCCTCCGTTCCAGGTCCAGGAAGCGAACACATTATTGAAGGTGCCGCCCTTGTCGGTGTTGCGATTGCGGCCCCAGTAATAAATCGATGGATTGACGCCATCCGCGTAGCCGATGCCCAACTGGGTTCCGAATGGCCCTGCCTGGGTGTAGAAGTCGCTCGGGAACGGATGGGTCGCCAAGGGTACGCCAGTCTGGCCGTCAATGACGGCGACGAACTGCTTGTTCGGGTCGGCGTTGGTGAAGGTGGTGCCGTTGCCGAACGTCACGCCATTGGCAATCTTGAGGATCACTTCGGCCTTGCCATCGCCGTTCAGGTCATAGACGGTGACGCCATCGTACATCCCGACACTGAGTGTCGCCGGACCAGGCTTGACGTTATAGGTATTGAGACTGCCGGGACCCATGCCGATGCGCCACAAGCGGGTACCATCACGCTTGAATGCCTCCAGGAACTGCTGGCCGACACCCAAGTCTTCGTTACTACCTTCCACGTAGGGCGCCAAACGGTCCAGCACGTAGTCATATTCGCCGTCTCCGTCCAGGTCGCCGACCCAGACGAACTTGCTCGCGTAGCCGGCCTCAGGTCCGTTCGCGAGGGGGATGCGTACGATCGGTTCAACCGGGCCGTTTGCTTTCAGCGCGAAGGCAGCACTAGCGGGTTGTTCCACACCCGCAATTACCGGTCGAACTGAATAACTGTAGGAGGAAGCAGTTGCAGCGGCACCATCAACGTAGTTGGTGCCCTGCGTCAGCGGGGTGGCATTGAGCTTGATGGCAGGGCCGCCGTTGGTGGAACGGTAGACGTTGAACGCAACACCTTCAGGATCCAGCCCCAGCAGGCGCCAGCTGACAAACACGGCGTTTGCGCTGGTGCGCACGGCGACGACGCCACGCCCGAGGTTTTCCATCAACCGGGCATCCACAGCAGCGGATGAAACGACCGTCGACAGTTGTCGCGCAGCGTGCGCGCTGCTTTGTGTCATTGTGCCGGTCTCTGGCACGGTACCTGCGCCGCAAGCGCTCAGCAGCGCTGCAACAGGAAGGAGTATGCCGAGCTGTTGCAGGCGTGTCCGTACATGGCGGGTGTAGTTTATGTCTTGCATAAGGTCTCCGGTATTTTCCAGTTATGCGTCCAATGTCGTACTCACAATCACTAAAACTTTAGAGTAGTAGTGTTCGGATAGTAGTTCTGGCCGACCAGTACGTGTCACTGGAGCATGAAACGCGCGAGAGATTGAGTAAAACTGGAATTCGTGTGTCGTTTATACGCACGCGATGCGCCGCCTGCCCGCCACAATCGCGAAGTCAGTCACCGATCAGTCGACGGCGTGAGCGCCTCATAGAACTCGGCTTCCACGATCGACAGAACATCCTTGCCAGCGCGTCCGATGCCTGTGTCCACGTTCTTCTGGTTGGCGACTTCAGTAAGGACATTCATATTCGCTTCGTCGGCACTTCCAGCCAGTTCGATGCGGACCAGGCTCCCGTGACGCGCCTGAAGTGGGAGCGTGACGTACCCCAGGCTCTTGGGTGTCTTGCCCTCATACACAGCTTCGCCGTCGACCAGAATGCGCAAAGGGTAGCTGCGTTCGCGCCAGCCGGTCAGCCGGAGCGTGATCTCACTGAGAGTGGCCGCGCGTGCAAGCCGATAAGTGATCGCAGCCCGTCCCGCGCCGGACTCGCTCGTCCAGGAAGTGGTCTCGTCGTCGTCGGTCGACGCTCCGGCAGCGAGCGCGTTGCTCCCAGCCTCGACACTGGCCACCGGTACTGCGATACGGGTACGCGTGTAGGATGACCCGGCCGGGGTCGGGCCGCGGCCCAGGTAGGAGCCCAGACCGGCGCCAGGGAGCACCTTTCCCAGTCCACCGATGACCTCATATGCTTCCGACCGCAGCGTACGCGTCGTACCAGCAAGTCCGTCCGCGCTGGCCTTGAGAACAATCCTGCCGGCCTGCGTCGAACTCCTGATAAGGACGCGGTTGATGCCACCTTCGACCGGCAATTCCTTGTTCAGGATATGGTTGTTCGGTCCCTGGGCAATACCGCCGCGCCACTCGGCAGGGCCCGCCAGCTCGAAGCGTACGGTGTTCAGTGCGACAGGATTGCGGCGGCCCTGCTTGTCCACGACTTCCACCTGGACCAGGGCCAGGTCGTGTCCATCGGCCTGCAGACCATTGGGAGAAATGATCGGCGTTAGCTTCAGCGCCGCCGGCTCTCCCGCAGTGACCAGGCTTGCTTCGCAAATGCGCTTCCCGGTGCGGTCATAGCCAATCGCTTTGAGCGTACCAGGCCGGAATGCGACCTGGTCGAAGGTGAAGATGAAGCCATCGCTCTTGAGCCCGTACCCCAAGGATTTTCCATTAAGGAACAATTCGACCATATCGGCGCTCGACACGACGACGACGGGTTTGACTGTGTTCGGCGCATGGTTCCAATGACCGATAATGTGTGCGCGGGGACGTTCGATGTCCACCCAACCGTCCCAGATCACCTGGTGCGCGAAGAAGCCATCCTTGGGAATCCGCATGGCATCCACTTCGCCGCTGCGGCGGAAATTTTCGGCGCCGCGGTGATGTGTGTTGCTATCCGAAAAGATGATGTTGACGCCACCGGATGATACCCGGGTTCCTGTGCCTGGCCGTTCACGGTAGTAGTCGAACCAACGTTTGACGTTCTCGATGGCGTGAGAATCCATGTTGCGGTTGTACGCCGCGGCGCTCTGGCCTCGGTGCAGGGGGCCGTCCCCGTCCCGATGGAACGGTGGCGAATACTCGTCCCAGAACTTGCGCGCGCCTTCGTCACGGGCGTACTCCATGGCCCAGACAGGCATGTCGGCGCTCTTATTTATATAGAGCATCTCGCCGCCATATTCGGATATTTCCTTCAGGCGGCTCGAGAGCATCTCGCGGCTGCCGGCCGCTCGTCCTCCGTGAGGATCGTATTTGTCGCGCAGCGCTTTCATCTCGCGCATGTGGATGTCGCTGATCCCGGCGTTGCCAGCCTCGTAAAACAGGATGCTAGGGCTATTGCGGTTATAGATGATGGCATCGCGCATCGCCTCGACACGCTGGCCCCACCATCGACCGACTGCGTCTTTTTCGGCGTCGCCGGCGGGCATCGCCTGGATCAGGCCGATGCGATCGAAGGATTCGACATCCTGCTTCCAGGGTGCGACATGCATCCAGCGCACCACGTTCGCGTTCGAGGCCAGCATCTGGCCGTTGCTGTAGTCGGACAGCCAGGGCGGCACGCTGATGCCGATGGCCGGCCACTCGTTCGACGTCCGTTGGGCGTACCCTTTCAGTTGCAGCGCACGGCCGTTCAAGCGTATCTCGCCGCCCACAAACGCGGTCTGCCTGAATCCGGTACGCGTGACGACGCTGTCGACAGGCTTGCCATCGATCTTCAGTGTGGTGACGACGTCGTACAGGTAACCATAGCCCCAGCTCCAGAAGTTGAGCCTGGAGATGCGGGCGCTGGCCCTGACCACGCGGGTCTCGCCTGGTCCAATGGTCTGACCGGGCGTGCCGAAACTCGCCACCCGACGCCCATCCTTGTCCTTGACGGTGACTTCATAGCTGAATGTGCGTGGCTCGAGGTACTCATTGCGCACTTCGGATTCGGCGTGCACCGTCGCGCGGCGGCCAGCCAGATCGAACTCGCGCGCATACACATAGACGCCCGTGGTGGCAAGGTTGCTGTACAGGGGGAGGGTCTGGTACAGCTTGTCCGTGACATGCAGGCGTACATTCTTCGGCAGGCCGCCGTAGTTCGCATTGAAGTTCTTGTCGGCCCACTGATAACGGCTGCCGGTGGATTTTTCCTTGTAGTCCCAGCGGTTATCGGTGCGAACCGCTATCACGTTCTCTCCGCGATGAAGATGCGGCGTGAGATCGAAGCCGAATGCGGTGACGCCGTTCTCGTGCAGGCCGACCGCCGTGCCGTTGACATACACCTCCGCTGCCTGGCGTGCTCCTTCGAATTCGATGAATACCTTCCGACCGACAGGCGATCCCGGCAGCGTGAAACGCTTGCGATACCACGCGATCCCGGTCGCATGGTCGACGATGTCACGGGAGAATGCGTCATCCTCGTTCCAGGCGCGCGGAAGGGTAACGGCCTTCCAGGACGCGTCGTCGAAGCCGGGAGCGGATGCGCTCTCGGGATCGCCCACGGTCAGCTTCCAGCCAGGGTTGAAGTTATATACCGCACGCTGTGCTTGGGCCGGGACACAGGCCGGGGCAAGCACCAATAGCGCGAAGGAAAGCAGAAATCGGTTCAACACGGCTCCCGGATGAATAGCGCGATGCGATGATGCGGAACCTCGGACAGCGCTTGCTCTGGGCTGAATCCAGTAAAACCAGTTGCAATGTAGTTCGCCGAAGGTCGCGGGAGTGCGGTTACCGCATCACCAAGGATCTAAAAGTCTAGCATCCGCATTTAATGCGTGCTACGGCGGATTTATTTCATTTTTCCTCATCCCGACACACTTCGACATAAAGATTGTTCTGTCGAACAGTCCGCACCGAATGGTGCACGCCGGCTGTACCACCCTCGAATATTTCACAATATGTCAAATCATTTTTAAATATGTCGCTGCATGTATCGATGAAAAACTTCTACATAAACGGACTTTAAAAACTACAAAATTCCAGGGGTTTCCAGCGCGTCTTGATCGCATAATTGCTTTGCTAAATTTGTCAAGCCAAAAGCGGGCAACACAGGATTTAGTCGCCGATCGGATCTATCCGGTTCATGTACTTAGATAATTATTAACGCTGGAGCTTTCAATGTTTCCACCCTCTCTAAGAAATGAGCTGATCAATTCGCTCTCTGGTGAGCCGATAGGTCGCCACTGTGCATTATGCGGGACCCACTTGACGTCATACCTCGACGAGGTGCCTTGCCCGCACTGGTTCATTACTACCGGACATCGGGCTTTCAATGAGCGGCACTTGCGGAGCATTTTCGATGTCTATCGTGTGCCGTTCGTGATCGAGTATCTCAAGCTGGTCTGCAAATACGACCGGGTAGGGCAGAGGGAAGTAGCCGCTACCCCATCCGGCTGGTCACTCGGATGGCGCGGCCGGCGCTGGATCTTCGAGGAGTTGAGTGGACGAAACTCCGGATTTCAGCTGTCGCTGTTCAATGAAGGTCGCAGTGCCGGCTCCTTGACGATTGCCGAACGAGTGGATTGAACGACACACTCGCCTCGAAGGAAATCATGCAGTTCATTCGATACGCATTGGGAGCGTGCGTGCTGGTGGCGTCCGGCACGAACGCATCGCAGCCGGCCCCCCTGGTCGGAAAACAGATCGAACGCCTGGACCGCGGCGCCGTTGCGATGAAAACCCCGGCCGGAG
Organism: Massilia sp. LC238; assembly: GCF_000735635.1. Taxonomy (NCBI): domain Bacteria; kingdom Pseudomonadati; phylum Pseudomonadota; class Betaproteobacteria; order Burkholderiales; family Oxalobacteraceae; genus Massilia; species Massilia sp. LC238. The sequence continues at coordinate 179,629 of NZ_JNNN01000007.1, forward strand.
CGCAGTTTATCGGATGGCGCGCGCTGGCCACGGATCCGGCTGGCACTAGATTCAATGTCTACCGTAACAACAAAAAGCTCAATGCCGCGCCCCTCGATGTGACCAACTTCACCGATAGCACAGGCACGGGCCAGGACCGTTACTACGTGCGCGCTGTCGTCAATGGACGCGAGCAAAAAGCAGAAGGCGGGATATCGCCGGCAGCCGTCCAGTGGAAGCTCATACCGCTGCAGAAGCCTGAAGGCGGCACCACATCGGCAGGCTTGGAATTCACGTATGAAGTCGGCGACGGCGCACCAGTAGACCTGGATGGCGATGGCAGCTACGAAATCGTGTTCCGCTGGCAGCCGACCAACTGGAAGGATCCCTCGCAGTCAGGCTACACCGGGAATACCTACCTCGATGCCTATCGGCTCGACGGGACGCGTCTCTGGCGCATCGATCTGGGCAAGAACATCCGTTCCAACTCCCACTACGTCCCGTTCGTCGCCTACGACCTGGATGGAGACGGGCGCGGCGAGGTCATGATGCGCACCGCCGACGGGACGCGTGATGGCCTGGGCCGGGTGATCGGATCGGAGACGGCTGACCATCGCAACGCAGACGGCCGCATCCTGGCCGGGCCGGAATACCTGACGGTTTTCAACGGCCTTACCGGTGCGGCGATGCAGAGCGTGGACTTCGTTCCCGTGCGCGGGGATGTTTCTTCCTGGGGCGACAGCTACGGAAACCGGGTCGATCGCTTCCTGGCTGGCGTGGCCAACCTCGATGGGCACCGCCCCAGCGCCGTATTTTCGCGCGGCTACTACACACGCGCAGTCATTGCAGCCTGGGACTGGCGCGAAGGCCGCCTGACCCGGCGCTGGGTATTTGACACGCAGGTCGCCGGCAAGGCGGCCGAACACCAGGGCGCGCACTCGTTTGCCGTCGCCGACGTGGACAGCGACGGGAAAGACGACATTGTGTACGGGGCTGCCACGATCGCCAGCGACGGCTCCCTGATGTACAGCACTGGCCTGTGCCACGGCGATGCACTTCATGTCGGCAGGTTCGATCCAGGCCGGCGCGGGCAGCAGGTGTACATGGTGCATGAAACGCCGGCGTGCTACGGCAACAAGGGAGCCGAGATGCACGATGCTGCCACCGGCGCCATCCTCTGGAGCGTGGATGGCATGGGCAAGGACGTCGGGCGCGGCACCTGCATGGATATCGATCCTTTCCACGCCGGGGTCGAATGCTGGGCCACTGTCGGGGGCCTGCGCAGCGCAACTGGCCTGCAGATATCTGCCGTCAGGCCGCAACGGATTAACTTCGGCGTGTGGTGGGACGGCGATCTCCTGCGCGAATCCCTCGATGCTGACAAGGTAGAAAAATGGAACCCGGCCAGGAACACGCTTGACCGGCTACTGACCGGCGCCACCTACGGTGCTTATGGCATCAATGGCACCAAGGCCACCCCGGTCGTCTCAGCCGACATGTACGGGGACTGGCGCGAAGAGATCGTCTGGCGCAGCCTGAATCACGACGCGCTGATGATCTTCAGCACGACTGATCCGACCGATGTACGCATGCCGACCCTGATGCACGACCCCCAGTATCGTGCCCAGGTGGCTGGTCAGAACATGGGCTACAACCAGCCGCCGCACCCGAGCTTCTATCTTGGATATGGCATGTCGCCGGTCGTGCAGGCGCCTGTGCACGTGCCTGCTCGCGTGGCGACTCGGGACTAGGTTTTAAAACGAGAGAGGAGCAAATGCAATGAAGAGATGTTTACTGATGCTTGGACTGGTGATCGGTATGCTGGGGAACTCCGTGCTCGCCGCGCCGATCGGTTGGTATGAACTGAACGCGGCGTGGAGGGATGGCAATTTCGAGGGCAAGTTTTTTTACGATAGCAGCGCAGCGACACCCATTACCCAAATTGAAGGCCTGCTGACGGATATCGCTCAGACTACCGCGATCACAACGGTCTGGACCGGGGAAGTCGAGCCACCTCAAACCGGCATTTTTGTGAGCAATACTCCCGGCGCCGATGGCATGCATGACGCGGGTTTCTATTTGAATTTGCTGGATCTTGGCGCAACGCTTTCACTGGATCTCAGCGCCGACAACGGTCTGCACGATTTCTCACAGGATTACGCGTACTATACGCCGGAGCAGCTGGCGGGCTCGCCGCTGCTTGCATTCACTATCACGGCCGTGCAAGACGTACCGGAACCGGGCGTGCTGTCGCTGATGGCGATCGGCGGCGCATGCGCATTGGTTAGGCGGCGGCGCTCGTCATAACGACGACAGGGTAGTGCCGGTCGAGAGGGTTTTCCGACCGGTACTTTTATATTATTCTGCGAGCGACGAGCCCAGCAGGGTTCTATTTCGATCCGTCACCTCGAAGGGGTGACGTAGTGCATTCTAAGACAAGGCTTTGCCGCTACCAATTGATAATGGATTCCGTTCCCACCATTCTTGTCGTTGATGACGACCCAGATATCTGCAAGTTGCTGGTCGACTACCTGAACGACAATGGTTACCACACCCTGCACGCGGAGGATGGGCGCGCGATGTGGCGTGTGCTTGATCAGAACCACATCGACCTGGTGGTGCTGGACCTGAATCTGCCGGGCGAGGATGGCCTCAGCCTGTGTCGAAAACTGCGCAGTCAGTCCGTCATTCCGGTCGTGATGCTGACCGCGAAGGGCGAGGCGCTCGACCGCATCCTGGGCCTGGAAATGGGCGCGGACGACTACCTGCCCAAGCCGTGCGAACCGCGCGAACTGCTGGCGCGAATCCGCAGTGTGTTGCGCAGGAGTTCGTTGCAGACCGAGCGCAGTCCAATCGAAAAGGCCCAGCGCATACTTTTTCTAGGCTGGACCTTTGACCTGATTGCTCGCCACCTCGTTCGACCGGACGGGATGCTGGTGATGCTGTCGGCCGCGGAATTCCGCTTGCTACGGGTCTTCCTCGAGCATGCGAACGAGGTGCTCAACCGTGACCAGCTGATCAACCTTGCGCACGGACGCGGCGCCGACACGCTCGACCGTTCGGTTGACCTCCAGATCAGCCGCCTGCGCACCAAGCTGGGCGAAGAAACCCGCGCGCCGAAGATCATTAAGACGGTACGCAACGGCGGGTATGTGCTCGCCGCGAACGTGCAGATCGAAGTTGGCTGATGGGATTCACGTTCGATACGATGGTCGGCCGCGTCACGGCTTTGCTGGTGGCCGGCGTCGTCGCCTCAGCGACCGTGACTCAGGTGATCGCCGAGGCCGAACGGCTCCGCGCCGCTGAGGAAGCCCGCAACGTACTGGTGCTTAATCGCTCGGTCCAGGTGCTGAACGACGTGAAGGATATCCAGCCGGATCAGCGCGAGGCCTTCCTTGCCGCGACCAACAAGCAGGGCGCCAGGCTCAGCCTCGAGAAAATCAGCGAACCGCCAGTTGAGCCGACAGCATACGCGCGCACGTTGCAGGCGCGCATGGGGGAGGGCTTCAAGGTACGTGCGCTGGCGTCGCGGGCGCCCGAGTGTGACCGGAAGTTGCTGCAGCCGACCATCTTCGGCCGCTACAACTTGCGCTGGGAGGGTATATGCGAAAACCTCAGTGTCATCATGCCGGACGGAGACCGCATCCGCATATCCGTTGTGCCGCCGGGGATGCCGCGCCCAGAGAACGCCAACTACCTGCTTGGAATCCTGCTGTTCCTGATATCCACCGTGGTGCTCGCGTACTGGATCGCCAGAATGACCGTGCGTCCGCTCGACGATCTCGCCAATGCGGCGCTACGGCTCGGCAAGGATATCAACCAGGCACCGCTGCCGCTCGACGGTGCGGCCGAGATACGCAAGGCCAGTGGTGCCTTGAATACCATGCAGGCCATGATTCGTGAGTACATCCGCCAACGCACGGTCATGCTAGCGGCGATCACGCACGACCTGCAGACACCGTTGACACGCATGCGCTTCCGCCTGGAGAAGGTCGAGAACGAAGAGCTGAAGGAACAGCTGCTCGGTGACCTCGCGGCTGTCTTGAGCATGGTGCGTGAAGGACTCGACCTGGCACGAAGCACAGATTCCGTCGAGCCCACACAGGCGATGGATCTCGATTCGCTGTTGCACAGCGTTTGCCACGATGCCAGCGAGTCTGGGCAGCCAGTGACAGTTCAGGGACATTCTTACAGTGCCTTGATCGGTCGTCCGCAAGCTTTGCGGCGCTGCTTGAACAACTTGATCGATAACGCCGTTAAATACGGGCAAGAAGCCGTAGTAACGATTGAGCGTAGCGGTAATCAAGTGTTTGTGCGCATTCGTGATTGCGGGCCAGGAATCGATGAGGCCGAACTGGAGCGCGTATTCGATCCATTCTATCGGGTCGAGTCTTCCCGCTCGCGTAAATCGGGCGGCACCGGTCTAGGACTTACCATCGCCCGAAACATAGCCGCCCAGCATAACGGCAACGTCACGCTCGCGAACCTGCCAGGCGGCGGAATGGAAGCAACCCTGATACTTCCAGCCAGTGGCAGCAGCGGCTGGCAGTAGTACCTTGCCGCGCAACGCACGCTATTACTGATCGACTCCAGGTGTGGCTTGCGCTGCGTGCGGAGGCCGCATATTCACGCGTGTAATCACTTGTCTCCGGCCCTGCCGATTACCGCTTTTTTTTCATGCGCGCCAATGCATTCACGCCCAGACCAGTCAAGAGGAACACATTTATCCACGTCGCGGCGGTGTCTTGCGCTACCGAGAACCCGGCTATACGCACGATGTTGATCGTTGGGTGCTGCTACCTATCGCACTGCGAACTCATCTTGTAATGTGGTTGGTGCATGTGATGCAGGTCGTATCGGGGCGCACGCCACCACCTTGTGCGCATGCGAATCGTTCGTCCCCGCCGGGGGCGACCTCGTCTTTTGGGAATATCACGGTATATGGTCAAGCAATTATTCTCCCATTCGGTCGGCGCGATGTTGGCGATGCAGTTGTGCGTCGCTTGCTCAAGTCTGCTGTTCTCCGGTACAGCCTCGGCACTGAACGCATCGGTCAGCACAAGCACGCAAGCGAACGTGGTGTCGCTCAATGGCACCTGGCAGTTTGCTCACGCGCCGACCGAAGCGGCCGCGCAGGCGCTCGCCGATTTTCACCAGCCCGGCTTTGATGCCAAAGCTTTTCAGCCACTGCCGGTTCCGTCCAATTGGGCGCTGCATGGTTTCGAGCAGCCGACATACAAGAAATTCGCCGGCAAGCAGGGCGCGCAAGGTTTCTACCTGAAGCGGTTCAGGATGCCGGCGGGATGGAACGATGCCCGCGTTCTGTTGCGCTTCGGGGGTGTATGGGCAGCGGCCGAAGTATGGCTGAACGGGAAGCATGTCGGCAATCACGACAGCGGATTTACTGAATTCGCATTCGACATTACCCCGCACATCAAAAAGGGAGCTGAAAACGTGCTGGCGCTAAGGGTACGTCAGGTCTATGCCGATTATGAGTTCGATACCAACGACGACTGGTCGCTCGGGGGTATTTATCGTGACGTTACTCTGGAGTCCAGTCCCAAGCAGCGCTGGCTCGATAGTATTGGCGTGCAAACGGTGTTTGACGCCCAGTTTCGCGATGCTGAACTGAAGGTCCGCGTGATGGTGCCCGATGTGCGTAAGACCACTGTACCAGGCAATTACGTTGGCCCTGGCAACCCGTATAGTGTGCGTCTGACGCTCCTCGATCAGGCGGGCCGTACTGTGCTAAGTCATGAGGTCGAGCACCAGGGGCATGCCGGCACCAGTCGCGAGACAAGCGCGACGCTCCACGTGCAGCGGCCGCTTCACTGGACCGCCGAGACCCCTAATCTTTATAACCTTCGGGTGCAGCTGATCGAGGGGGGCAAGGTCACCCATGAAAAGCATGAGAGGGTCGGTTTCCGTCAAATTTCATGGGAGGGCGGCGTATTCCGCATCAATGGGCAAGCCGTCAAACTGCGCGGGGTGAACCGCCACGAGGAGCATCCCGACGTCGGCCGCGCCACCACCCGCGAACACTGGATCGAAGACATCCAGCTGATGAAGGAAGCTAACATCAACTTCATCCGCTTGGCCCACTATCCGTCTGCAAAAGGATTTATCGAGCTGTGCGACGAGATGGGGATGTATGTCGGTAATGAGATCGCCATGGGCTACGGGGGAGGGGCGGCGCACAATCCGGCCTATACGTCCGCCGTACTGTTGCGCAGCTACGCGACGGTGGCACGCGACGTCAACCGTCCATCCGTGATTTTCTGGGCGGTGGGGAACGAAGATCCCCTGACGTCACTGCATATGGGTTCGGTACAGGCTGTCAAGGGCTGGGACCCAACGCGCCCGGTCCTGCTGCCTTGGCGCGCGGAATCGTGGCTGCCGGCAGAGATCGACATCATGGCGCCCCATTACTGGACTGCCAGCGAATACGATGAGTTCGCCGCCCGCTCGACCCGTCCGGTGATCACCACGGAGTTCACCCATGCCTACGCCAATGATGGCTTCGGCGGCCTCGCGGAGCGTTGGCGAGCGCTGACGCGCCACCCGGCCGGCGCCGGGGGGGCAATCTGGATGTGGGCCGACCAGGGACTTCGCTTCCAAGACCGCAAGGCCGACGGCTCACTGGAGAAAACGCTGAAGGTCTTGCCCGATGGGTGGGATGGGATTGTCGATTCGTATCGCAAGCCCACCCGTGACTACTGGGAGACCAAGGCGGTCTACGCGCCGGTTTATCCGACCATCTCTCAGGCAGGCTTCACGCCGGGGCAGGACAGCGTGGTGCTGCCGATCCAGAACGATTTCGACTTTACCGACCTTAAGAATATCAAGATCGAGTGGAGCGTGATGGAGGATGCGCGCAGCCTGGCTGCTGGCAACGCCACGCTCGCCGGAGAACCGCATGCCACTGCATCACTCGCGCTGCCGCTGCGCGCGATCACATCGGTTCGTCCGGGCGCTACGTACTCCGTCCAGCTGCGCTTCGTGCGCGCCGATGGCAGCGAGCTCACACGCCGTAGCGTCGAATTGCTGCCTGCAACCGCACCGGTTTCCGTCAAGCGCCCCCCGGTGGCGCTAAGGGTCGAGCAAGGCACTGAGGTACGTGTGCATGCGGGACCAACCAGCTTCGTATTCGACCCGAAGTCGGGGCACCTGGCCTCCATCACGCATGCCGGAAAAAGGGTGCTGGGCGACTTCAGGCCGACCCTGTGGCGCAAACTGAACGATAACGAGACCATGCTGGCAAAGCCGGGCGTGCTGGCGGCCTTGCCAGACCTGAATACGTGGCGCGCCGCAGCAAAGACATGGAGTGTGACGTCTGGCGAGGACGGCGTGCTGCTGCGTGCCAAAGTCGACTACCTAGTTGACTCGGCCAACCGCTTCGCCGCGGAGTACACGTACCGGGTAGCACCCGACGGCGTCCTGCAGGTGCGTTATGTCATTGCGCCAGCAGTTGCAGCCCCCTGGCTGCCGCATGTCGGCATCGATATGGCTCCTGCTCCGGGACTAGACCGGCTGCGCTGGCTGGGACTAGGACCTCTCGATGCTTATCCGAACGAGTCCACCGCCGCGATCCTTGGCGTATGGGAGGGGGCATTGGGTACGTCGCAGACCACTGGCGTGAAGAGTACGAGATGGGTGGAGCTGGCCGGCGCGCCCGGCATGGTCAGAATTGCCCACCATGGATACCTCGATACAGCCAGCGGTACCGCGGGCACCGTGCGGCTGCTCTCGAACGTGGCCGGACGCGGTACCAAGCATTGGGCGCCTGAGGCACCGGCGCCGATGCTTCCTACCGTAGCAGGAAAGACGTATGTCGGAGAGTTCAGCGTGACGGTTGCGCCATAACCGCATTGATGCGCCGAAGCCATGCAGCTGCTCGTGCCCGATGGCGCGAGCAGCAAATCCTGATGTCATCACATTTGATAGTTCATCCACATGCTCCATGTGGATTCTTATAGAAGCATACTCATGTCCATTTCCTCGCCTACCCGCCGCCGGCTCATTCAGGGCGCATTTGCCTTGACCACGCTGCCGGCAATGCCCTTCCTCGCACAGGCGGCTACCGCCAATCGCGGCGGCCGCGCCATTCCGGTGTCCGAAACCGCTCTGCAGTGGCTGGACGGTGCGCCGCCCGCCCGTTTTGAAGGTGCGACCGTCGGTGTGCCATGGCCGCGTGGGAGCGTCAAGGCCGATACGGCGTTTCAACTACTGGACGGCGAACGAGCAGTGCCGGTACAGTCCTGGCCTACTGCCTACTGGCCCGATGGCTCGCTGAAGTGGAGCGCCCATGCGGTGCCGGCAGGGGTGAGCGCAAAAATGCTGCGTCTGCGCCCAGGGCGACCGGCGACGCCTGCCCATCCGGTCGTACTTCAGGAGACGACTGAGCGCATCATTATCCGATCAGGCGACCTCGAATGGATCGTGCCCCGTACTGGTTCCAACCTCATCGCGTCGGCGGCACGCACAGGACGCGTCACAATGCGTGAACTGCGCTTGGCAGGCGAGACACAGGACCAGCCGGATTTGGACGCTACCGGAGGGCTGCGCCGCCAGCGCTTCACCAGCAAGCTCAATAAGGTCACTGTAGAGCAACGTGGTCCAGTGCGTGCCGTCCTCAAGCTGGAAGGGATGCACAGCGGGGAGGGGCGCGAGTGGCTGCCGTTCAGCGTGCGCCTGTATTTCCATGCTGGTGCAGAAAGCGTGCGCATCGTGCATAGTTTCGTGTTCGACGGTGATCCAAGCAAGGATTTCATCCGCGCACTGGGAGTAACGGCGAAGGTGCCACTCACCGACGCTGCCTATGACCGCCATGTCCGGCTGTCGGGAGAAGATGTCGGTGTCTGGGCCGAGGCGGTGCTTCCGGTGACAGGACTACGGCGTGACCCTGGCAAACCCTATCGGGAAGCACAGATTGCGGGTCGCGCCTTGCCGCCGCTGGAAGGCATGGCCAAAGCGGTACGTGAGGGACTGAAGTGGGTGCCGCAATGGGGCGATGTCTCGCTTTCGCAAGCTAATGCCGACGGCTTCACGATCCGGAAGCGCGTGGGTGCCGGTCATCCATGGATTGATTCGAATTCGGGTCACCGTACCAAAGGACTCGCCTACGTTGGCGGCGCAGCGGGTGGCGTCGCGGTAGGCCTGAAGGACTTCTGGCAGCGCACGCCCACTGGGCTTGACATTCGCGGTGCGCACACGGCCGAGGCCGAGCTCACGGCTTGGCTATGGTCGCCCGCCGGCGGCCCCATGGACCTGCGTCCCTACCGGGACGCCACGGGCCTGGAAACGGTCGAGCACCAGATGGAAAACCTCAACATCACCTATGAGGACTATGAGCCCGGATGGGATACTCCGGTCGGTATCGCCAGCACCTCCGAGCTTACGCTATGGGTGCTCGGCAGCACACCAACCAACCAGGTGTTCTCAGACATGGCAACCCAGGTTGCCGCACCTGCGCGGCCGGTTCTGGCGCCGGAACGGATCCACCAGGCTGGCGTGTTCGGTGACTGGGACGTGGCTGATTCGTCGACGCCAGGGCGCAAGCTGCTTGAGACCCGCCTCACTTATCAGCTCGAGCAGTACATGCGTGAAGTAGAGCAGCGGCGCTGGTACGGTTTCTGGAACTTCGGCGACATCATGCATGACTACGATGCCGACCGACACATGTGGCGCTACGATATCGGCGGATTCGCGTGGGACAATTCAGAACTAGCGACTGACCTGTGGCTGTGGTATTCCTACCTCCGTACCGGCCGCGCAGATGTGTTCCGCTTTGCCGAGGCAATGACGCGCCACACCGGCGAGGTCGACGTCTATCATCTTGGCCGCTTCAAGGGATTTGGCACGCGCCATGGAGTGACGCACTGGTCCGACTCGTCCAAGCAGCCGCGTGTATCGAACGCCGCCTATCGCCGGATCTATTACTTCCTGACAGCCGATGAACGGGCAGGCGATTTGATGCGCGACTTGCTGCATGTGGACCATGACCTGGCCCGCATCAATATTTCCCGCAAGTTAAAGAAGGTTCCCGACGGGAACACGCCGGCCGGCATGGTCGACACCGAGTTTGGCATGGTATGGGGTTCGATCGCCCCTGCCTGGCTGACCGAATGGGAGCGCACCGGCGACCGTCGCTGGCGGGACCGCTTATTGGCCGGGATGGACAGTATCGCCGCGTTACCGCACCGCTGGTTTGCCGCCTCAGCGCCCTACGATCCGAAGACCGGCCGGTTCACAGATGGCGGACGCGGCATGCGCTTCTCCTCGCTGAACGGCGCGTTCGGCATCGGTGAGCTCAATTCCGAACTGCTGACGCTGATCGATGCGCCCAAATACCGGAAGGCGTGGCTGGAGTACAGTCGCTACTACAATGCGCCCGCAGCCGAGCTGGTGAAACATCTAGGAACAGAGCCCAAAGGGCGCTCGTTGGTGGGCTCACACTCAAGGATTACCGCATATGCGGCGTACCATGAAGCCGACCGCAAGCTTGCCCTGCGCGCGTGGTCGGAGTTCTTTAGTGAACAGCGCTACGGAGGCGTGATGCGGACCCCAACCCATATCGCTGGGCCGTCGGTACTGCGGCCGATCATCGAGGAAACTGGTTACTCGACCAATGGCGCAGTAACGTGGGGCCTGGCGGCGATACAGAATATGGCCTTGATTGGGGACACCTTGGACGAGGCTGCACGTACCGCTGGCCTCCTGCGTTAAACAGTACCGCGCGTCCCACGCGGTACTGTTCAGACGAAATCAAACAGACAGGTTTGCCGACAGTGGAATTTACGTCGCTGGCTTTGCATCTCACTTCACCAAAACGGCCAGTTTGTTTCTGGCCTAATGGATCATCTGGCGGTTTTTGCGAGTACAGGAGAAGGGAATCGCGGATGCACCTCATCTTTCGCGTCGCTGTGGCGGCGCCATAGCATCTGAAAAAGTGCGCGGTGCCCGTGCGAGGCTTCAACGGTTCATGCAATACGAACGACTGCCTACCGTACGTCTCCCGGCACTGGTCACTTTACCGGCTTCATGAGGTTAGCCAGCACGGCTTCGCACATTTCCAATTGCGCGCGCAACGATGGCGGAAGAATAGCGAGCGTGAGATGTACCTGTGGTAACAGCAGCGCTAACGCCGTTCCCCCAACGCAGCCAAGTCTAGCAAAGTTGATACCGCGTTCTCGCTGAGCCGATCAGGTCAGCGATGGGCGCTAGCTTTCTCGTCCTGATCGAGTGCAAGCACGAGCAACGCAAAGTGGAGCGTCAGGCTGTGCAGGTGCAGCATGCAAAAATGATGTCGACCGGCGCACAAAAGGGAATGCTGTTTTCCGTTGCATGTTTTCAGTCGGGTGCTGTCGATTACGCGACAGTGCACGGCATTGCATTGATTCAAATGGCCGATGGGAACTCCACGTGGTTCACCAGGCGCTTTGGACCCTCTACGCCGCCGCCAGTTTCGATCGACTATCCGCGATACGTCGGGTGGTGGTGCCGCGGTAACGAATTCAGTGTCGTGTCCGCCGGTGAAGGAAGGTATACCTGTCGTGCGCTTGGCATTTGCAATGATCCAACCTGAAGTGGTTTCAGGATCGTGATTGCTTCGTCGGGCCAGATCGACTTCACCATCGACGGTTGAAAACTGCGTAGCTTGAACGGCGCAGGACCATGGCATACAGGCCTGCCTGCGATAGAAGTAAATGTGTCAGATTGATGCAGTTGGCGCATCTGAGAAATTTACTTCCGAAGATCTGAGCGTTTTACTTCCAAGAGCTGGCTTCTACGTGCGCTATGAAGAAGTTTCAGGCAATGTGCTTTGTCAGTCCCGTACTACGCATAATCTATATTATGTCAAATTAGTATCGTGCACGAGGATCTGTGTGTCCTTTAGCAGAGCCATCCACGGCCGACGTTCGGCGAAGTAAAAGTGGTCACTTAAGCGAAGTAAATTTGAAACTCGCCGGAGGTGTGACAGTAAATTTGAGACACTCCTCTGCGTTTTGCCTATGAACGGAACCATAGGTCTCTCAAAAACACGTGTTCAAACACCGACCGTGCCCTGCGTTTAGTGTACCGCGTTCACGCTTTAGCATGAGAATTGACTGTGCATGCGCAAGAGTTTTGCCGTACGATCCGGACGCATGGGTGCGCCACGGCAAGTCAACCTTGGCTGAGCGCGATGCGCCATCCGGATATTCCTAGGAGCGTAGAATCATCGGCCGTTCATCGGCTAGCGGGCTTCGCCAGTCGACGTTCGGGCCTTGTCGCACTTTCGGGCTAACTCAGGGGGAATTCGGACGTGCGGTATCGGTGGGCTTGTCTTGTCAATGCACCGTGCAACGTGCCGCATTTCCCTTGACCGTTCCTGCGACTGAAGAGAACGCGCTCCAAATAGGATGTCGCGGGGTTCCCCACGATTTTCAAGCTTGGTTCGAAAATTCAATCCCTTCGCGGGGTACGCGCCTTCACTGACGGATTTCTTTGACAACGGGTACCGCACGGCTGCTGATCATAGGCAGTCGACCTGTAGAGTAACGATCCTTGAAATGAACTGGATGCGCAAGCTACCGACATGAAACATGCTAACGCAGTCGGCTATCTGGACAGTGAGGGGAGCTATTCCTTCGAGTTCTTACGCCCTGCACACCAACCTTCCAAAGAAAACGAACTCGACATTACAGGAAATAATGTCGAGTTGATGAAAGATGCGAGAGAAAGCTCGAAGAACTATTATTGCCAGGCAGTCGCGACTCGGAGTGTTTTCTTGGGCGAGCAGTGCGCTTGGTGTGGCCGTATGAGCCGAAACATCGCCCCAGTGTAACACCAAGCCTGGAGGCACTGAAATCTCTGATCCTTATGTGCCGTCGCCGCTCTTGGCTTCCTTAGTCCCGCGCTTGCTTCTAGTTGAGGGCTTTTGGCGCATGCTGGCTTCTCTTCGCGTCCTTTCAAGTTCATCACGCAACTGGTCGACCCGTGCATTATCGGCGGCGGCTTGTCGTACCGCAGCGTCGAGATTCGTTCGCACGGCCTGCGCTTCTGCCCTCTCTCGATCCCGCTCGTATTTCAAGGCTTCGACGGAGCTCTGTAGCGCACCGATCTGCTCTCTCAAATGCCCACTCGTCATCTGCGCCGCATCGTGTTCTGAACGCGCTCGGTCGAGGGCCGCAGTGTGCTCTGCCCGTTCCGCGTCGAGTCTTTTCTGTAGCTTTGCCGCTGCCGTACGTTCCCTGTCGATTTCGACGAGCGCCCGCTTCTCCATATCTGCGAATCGCTCCTCGGTCAGACGAGTGCGGTCAGCCAGTCTCTCCCGCTCAGCGGCGTGATCGGCACCCATTTGGTCCATTCGTGCCTGCAGGGTGTGCATCTGACGATGTGCTTCCTCCAATCTCGTTTCCAGACTTTCCCTGGTGGCCGCCGCAGCCGCCAGTTCCTCGCGCAGGTGGGCAGCGTCTTCTTCGCTTGCACTCAGCTTTGCTTGAAGCTGTTCTAGAGCACATAGCCCATCTGCTTGGGCCGCCTGCGCGCGCGCAACATCGGCTTTTGCGTTTTCCACTGCAGCAACCGCATCTATTTGGAGCGCTGCAAGCGCCTCATGGGATTTCGACTGAGCCGATCTCCAAAGGGTAGCGACTAATTCGCCAGCTGCAGCTCGTAACTCGTCTGGAAGGTCCGAATGCTCAATCGTCACACGTGAGCGTTCCCGCAGCGTTTTCCAGAAGTGATTTAGCGCTTCGGTCGGCGCCGACATGCTGCCCTTGCGTACCAGTTGATACAGCTTGTTGGCCGTTGGCGTGACGCCATGCCGGAAGAATAGTAATACGCAGACCTCGCGGTACAGGTCCTGGGTGCGCGGAAACCTATCGCGTAGCTCCGCGACGCCGGCAACGATAGCGTTTTCGCTCGAAAGATCTTCTGTCTTCATCGGAGGAATCCCTGTTCGGGTATTTCGATAATATTACATATTACGTCACCAAACAGCCGCCCTGCTCCGGAAATATGACATTACTTCTATAATGTCGGATTTTTCTTCTGCGAGCCGTGCTTCCATCGTTGACGTTGGGGATTCTTGTATAGTGGTCTATGAGAGCTGGTCGAAAGGTTCGCGTACGAGACGCGAGCATACGTTAGCGGACATGCTTAGTCCCGGACCCTGGGAAGCTACCCGGGCCGGTCGTGCACAGTGCACAGTGTGTGTGCGAGACTAAGGATGCTTTACCGCTAGCAGGTCTCGTGCAGAAAGTAGAGCCCATCCATGCTTCCTTGGCCAGTGCCCGAGATCAACATCGTCACTACCACTTCAATCTTCGGCTGGTCGCGGCATATCCCGGAAGACCGGGCGAGTAGCCGATCCCTGGCGCTCGGTACTCTGCGCGGCCAAGCGCTCTGGTGCGTCGCTTGCACCGACATCGGCGAAATAGCTATGCATTGCGGCCCTGACACGGAATCGGTCAACGGAATACCAGCGGCGCATGGAGCTGTGCCGTGGTCGCCAGTCCATCGTCATGTCTTGCGGCCAGGAAACTCTGCGCCGGGCTGCACGGCGGAACTAGAGGATGAAGTGTCCCCTCGCCTCCTTAGTGACGTGATGCGTCTCAAGAATCCGCAGTGTCGCCGCAGCCGCGCTATCGATCGCAACCAATTCGGCGCCGCCCCCTTCCTTGGCACAACCGGAGGCCGCCGGCCTCACCCATCGATGCCCACCAGTGCGACGTGGCTCATCAACAAATGCCACCGTCCCAGCAAAACCAATGTAAAGAAAGTTTAGGATCAGGGCGAACGGCCCGGCCTCTCGCGCGAAACGGGCATCTGTTGCCCTCACGCCACCCACCAATACAAAACAGAGCGCGCTTTTAGCTGAAGTCAAAGCGTTAGTGCGCCTGTCATTCGCCAGAATTTTCCTGAAGTGCAGGAGTCCATTGGAAAGGCTCAGTTGCTCCGCATTTCCTGCCGGTACTGCGCTACGAGCCCTTTCGTCGAGCTGACCTTTGCAACAGAAAATATAACAATTTTAAAATATTCGGAGAGATTGCTTATGTGCATTTAAAGTTAGAATTCGACAAGAGTCGCAAATGCCCCGTCGGGCGCGATAGCCACCCTATAAAAGGACGCGCCCCAATTGGATCGGGCCGCTGATCCATACGCTGACAGCATTTGGTCAATGCCATGTGAGCCTCACGTCGGTACATATTCCTTAGGAAAGGCACCCTTTTGGACCTCAGCTCCCCACAACATATTTACGCCATGGTGTCGGCCGAAGTCGAAGCCATCCTCCGTGGACTCAAACATGGTTCAAGCGACCAGAACGTTTCCGAGGCCATCGGCAACGCACGTGACGTATTCGACAAGCTCGCACGCGAACTCGGCGCCGATATCGCTTCGCTGCAAAAGAACGCCAAGTGGGAAGTCTTCGAGATCGCCTTTTATGGCGAGACCAATGCCGGCAAGTCGACGATCATCGAGATGTTGCGCATTATGCTCGACGAAGAAGGACGACGTTCGAACCGGCAGCAATTCAAGCAATTGCAGTCCGAGTTCAACCTGACCGAAGAAGGCATCGCGGCCATGCAGGACAGGGTCGAGCAGTGCAAGATGCAGGCCGCCGAGCTACAGGCGAAATACGACAAAGTCCTTGCGGCAGCCCGTCAGCACAGTCAGCAGCTGCGTGCCCAGATCGAGGTGCTCGGACAGCAGGTCGCGCAGATCAAGGCCGCGGCACCGTTCTGGCAACGCTTCATCTACCTGTTCAAGCAGCTGCCGGCACAGAAGCAGGCGCGCGAACTGGAACAAGCCTTAAACGACAGCGAGGTGCAGGCGGCAGGATCGGCCGCTCTGGTAAAACAGGCCTGCGCCGAAGCGCAACAGCAAACCGCGGCGGCGGAAGATGCGCTGGCGCGATCCGAAGGCCAGCTCAAGCAACTGGAGCAGCATGCCGATGGCGAAATCATCGGCGACGGCCGCTCCGACAATACGCGGATAACCGGACGTTACGAATTCACGGTGGCAGGACAACGCTTCGCGCTGCTGGACGTTCCCGGCATCGAGGGTTCGGAACAGCAGGTCAACGACGAGATCTCGCATGCCGTCGAGGCCGCGCATGCGGTCTTTTATGTCACCGCAAGCGCCTCCGCACCGCAAAAAGGCGATGACGGGCGCATGGGTACGCTAGAGAAGATCAAGTCCCACCTCGGCGCGCAAAGCGAGGTCTGGACCATCTATAACAAGCGCGCGACCAATCCGGCGGTGCTCGCGAAGACCGTCCTGGTGAGCAAGGACGAAAAGGACAGCCTGGCTGCACTCGACGCGACCATGCAAGCGGCGCTCGGCGAGCACTACTGCGGCCACCTGGCGATCAGTGCCTACCCTGCTTTCCTGGGCGTGGCCGAGTGCTTGGTTCCCGGCTCGACCAAGGCCAATAGCCGGGCCAAATTCCTCGACGCCTTCCCGCTCGAGACCCTGCTGGACCGCTCGAGCGCGAGCGCCTTCCGCACCAAGGTCGCGTCTGAGCTGGTCAGTAACAGCGAAGCGAAGATCGTCCGCTCCAACTTCAATAAGGCGCGCCAGGTGGTCGTAACGGTCGACGACAAGCTGACGGCGCTGCGCAAGGAGACCTTCAAGCCGCTGGCCAAGCGCCTTCACACCGATGCAGTCGACGCGGAGAAGCAGGTCGACCTTGCGATGAGTGCGCTCAAGTCGCGCGCCCAGGCGATCGGCGAAGACGCGGTCGACCGCTTCGTCACCGTGACGCGCGAGCGGATCTACGCGCAGATCGACAAGGACATCGGCAACGACGACTTCAAGGAGGCGCTGGAGCGCTGCCTGCGCCAGGGTCAGGAGGATCTGGAGAAGGAAATGCCGAAGTTGATGCAGGGAGCGCTCGAAAAATTCCAGTCGGAGATCGCCGAGGTGATCGAACGCTTCAAGGAGCACGCCAGCGAACTGCTCGAAGCCTACGGCAGCATCGACATGGGCGGCCTCGGCGAACGCTTCGAGCTGAAAATCAAGATCGACAACGGCATCAATATCCCCGGCTTGGTCGGCGCCGTGGCCGGCGCAGCGATACTGCTCACGAACCCGGCGGGATGGGCCCTCCTCGCGGTCGGCGCCGTGACCGCGATCGTCGGCTTGGCCAAGGCCGTGTGGGGCGCCTTCAGCTCCAGTTACCGCATGTCGCAGCAGCGCAAGGCAGCGAACGAAAACCTCAACCGTATCGAAGACTCGCTGCGCGAATCGGTGCGCAAGGGACTGGCGGCCGGCTGGCCGCAACTGGAACCGAAGGTCGAGGCGCTGATGGCGGCCGTACAGGTGCCGGCCGAACAGGTGCGGCAGATCGACACCATTCTTGGCAGCGCGCAGAAACAGCTGAAGACCATCATCAAGACAATCGAAAAGACAGGAGCAAAATAATGGAGAAAACCCTCGACGCATTCAAGTCGCAGCAATCCGATGCCATCGGCATCCTCAACAAGCTGCGCGAGTTTCTCCTGCAGGGCGAAGCGGTCGGCATCGACATCGACCCGAAGCTGAAGGAGAAGCTCGACGCGTCTATCGACAGCGCCACCGGCGAAAAGCTCAAGGTCGCGCTGATCGGTGGCTTCTCGGAAGGGAAAACCTCGATCGCTGCGGCCTGGCTGGAACAGCTCGATCGCTCGACCATGAACATCAGTCACCAGGAATCCTCGAACGAGGTCAAGGTGTACCAGGTCGGCTCCGACTTCGAACTGATCGACACGCCGGGCCTGTTCGGCTTCAAGGAAAAGTTCAACGCGGATATCAACGCGGTCGAGAAATACAAGGACATCACGCGCAAGTACGTGAGCGAAGCCCACTTGGTCCTGTACGTGATGGGATCGGCCAATCCGATCAAGGCCAGCCACCAGGACGACCTGCACTGGCTGTTCCGGACCCTGGACCTGCTGCCGCGCACCGTGTTCGTCCTGAGCCGCTTCGACGAGGTCGCCGACGTCGAAGATGACCGCGAATATGCCGAGGGCCTGGAGATCAAGCGCCGCAACGTCATCGGCCGCCTGCAGGAATTGATCGGCCTGAGCCCGGAGGAAGCGGCCTCGCTCGCCATCGTCGCGGTCGCCGCCAACCCCTTCGACATGGGTACCGAGCACTGGCTGCAGAACCTGGAAAAATTCCGCAGCCTGTCGCGTATTGCCACGCTGCAGAAGGCGACGGCGGACAAGGTGACGATGAACGGCGGGCTGGCCTCCGTCATCGGCGAGGCGAAGAAGAGCGTGATTCGCGACGTCCTCGACAAGCAGCTGCCGGTCGCCGTCGCCAACGACGAGAAGATCGCGGCGGAAGTCGCCAAACTCGAGACCATCAACGTGCGCATGCAGAAGCAACTCACCATTACCGCCGGTGAAGTCTCGGACGTGCGGATCAGCCTGCGCCAATTCGTCACCGGCTACTTCTCGGACCTGATCCTGCAGGCTCGCGGCGTGACTCTGGAAACCTTTGGCGAATTCTTCGAGCGTGAAGTCGGCGCCGGCGGCGTGATGATCGCCACCCGCCTGCAGAACGAATTCGAGCGCCGCATCAGTACGGTGACGCTGGAAGTGCAGAAGATGCGGGTCGGCTTCGAGTCGGAGCTGAATCACTTCAATGCCAACGTGCGCCAGTACGGCAAGCAGGGGCTGGACTTTGTCCTGAGCAGCAAGCTGATCAACAGCTCCACGGTGCTCGCGACGCGCGACGGCGTTGTCACGGCCGCCAAGTGGATCGGCGTCGACCTCGGCAAGATGTTGAAATTTAAACCTTGGGGCGCCGTGAACATGGCAAAGGGCATCAACGGCGCGCTGTCGGTGCTGGGCCTGGCGATCGAGGCATGGGACAGCTGGGAACAGGCACAGCGGCGTGAAGCCTTCGCGGACGCCATCAAGGACATGGTGGAGAATTTCGAGCAGCAGCGCGAGGAGTTGCTCGGACTCGTCAACAGCGATGAGTTCGTGGCGAAGTTCTTCCCCGACTACAGCCAGCTCGAAGCCAGCGTCCATCAGATCGCCCAGAGCGTGCGCGAGCGCGAGGCACAGCGCCAGCAGTTCCACGCATGGCGCCAGTCCGGCGAGGCGATCCGCGTCGAGTTCACGGACATCGCGGCCTGATCGAGAAACCCTTGAACCTGCCCTTTTTTACCGCGCGCGACCCGGACCTGTTGCGCGCCGATACCGGCCGGGATCCGCTCGGCCTTCTCCCCGTTTGGGCCGAACTGGGCCGCCGGCTGGTACCGATCATCGCTGGCCCGGTCACGCGGCTCGACGGCATCAAAGCGGTGCTGGTGATTCATTACGTCCATGCCCGGCTCTTCGAACGCGACGGCGCCTCCGCAGGCGTGAGCTTCCGCCGCTGCTTCCGCCTGATGGAAGGGCTGCTGGAAGCGTATCTCCACGAGAACGGCCGCCATTGCTTCGGTACGCGCCGCTTCGCTTCCGGCACCGAATTCACCGTTCGCCGCGACGACAGCAGCACTGCCGTCAACGGCTTGTACCAGTACTACCGCGGCACGTGCGGGCGCGCCGGCCTGCTCGACAACGGCATGCTGAGCCCGGAAGCGTCGGACGTACTCGCCGCCGAATGGAACAAAGGCGCCGATAAGGCACTGCGCAGCGAACTTCTGGACTGTGCAAAGGACGGGCGGCGCACACTCCATCCTGGAGCCCTGCTGAACGCCGAACCGCTGCTGCGCCGGTCCCTGGACGACTGCTTCGAATCGGCTGCCCTCAATACCCTATTGTTCGACCGGCTTTTCGGCAAGGAGCATCACAGCGCCCTTGCCGAGCACTGCAGTAGGCTGCGCAAGGAACCCGTCGCCGAGGACCACGAACGATATGGGCCTGTCCGCAACTTGGTGGAGCGGCTATCTGCGACCTTGGCCACGGCCGATGCGGATGCGGCCCGGCCACTTGCCGGCCAACTCGAATACGTGCGGCTCTGTGAACCGTTCCTGGTCACGGTACAGGACAGCTTCGACTACCTGCTGCGCAGTAGTGCAACGCGCATTAGGACGGTGGCCGCCGACCTGGCTGCATTCGGCATGCCGATCCGTGTACGGGCCCAGGACTTCCTGAGGCTCGAGGATGTCGTGAAGAACCCGCGCAGCCAGCAGTTGATGTCCGTTGCCAGGGCCGCAAACGAGGGCGTCTCGCCCTTCCTGCAGGCGGTGCTCGCGCACCACTCCACGGTGGCCGTCGAGCGCGGCCGCGACCCCATGGCGCGTCTGGAAGGATCGCTGGTGCTGTCGCTCACGGCGCCGGATCGCAGCACCGGCGCCATTCTGAAACGCCTGGAAAACGGGTTCCCCTGGGATAACGGCTATTACCTGTCCACCGCGGGCGGCCTGTACGCCCAAGCACAGAAGGCATGCCGTGGCTGAACAACAATTCATGCGCAGTGCGCTCGGCAACATGCTGGGCAAGTTCATCGACGGAAGGCCGGACTACGTCCTGTTCACCAGCTTTACGTTCTCCGCATCCTTTTTCGAAGACAACGTCCTGCCCCTCCTCTGCGGCACGGACATTAACGATCTCAAAGGCGCATCGCTCACGCGCGACATGCTGAACCGGCAACTAGCCGAGCTCAAGGTCGTCGTCGCCTGCGATCATTCGGCGCACCCCGAACCCAAGGGCAACCTGCGCTACGGACTGATGACGGTCGCGCTCGATCGGGGCCGGTTCCATCCCAAGATCATCCTGATGGCGGGGACCGGCACCAGCGCGCGCAAGGAAATGTGGCTGTCGGTGGCTAGCGCCAACCTGAGTTACAGCGGATGGGGCGTTAACCGCGAGGTAGTCGGCATCACGCCGGTCGCCGCACAGCATGCGGACGAGTTGCAGCCGCTGCTTGCATGGCTGCTGCGCCAGGCCGAGAGCAAGGTGGGCATGGCCGGCATAGCGCCGGGTCAGGCTCCGGTCGAGGAAGGCGACACGCGCCATGTGCTGGAGCATCTCCTGGCTACCCTGGGCACGGATCGTCTGCCCGCGGACGAGGCGCACGACCTGCCGACGCTGCATTTGGCCCTTCCTCCGCAGATTCGAACAAGCCAGGTTTCATTGCTGTCGTCGCTGCTGGGCGGTGACGCTTGGCGCGAAGCGACGGTCATCTCCCCTTTCTGGAGCGACGTTCCCGGATTAATTGCGCGGGCCGAGGCGGACACGCGGGGCGACATTGCCTTCCGGCTAGTACCGGCCATGCAGGGTGATGGCTACGCTTTTCCCTCCCTGCCGGAAGAGCGGCCGGTCAGCTATGCCCGTTTCGTCGACGAACCCGAACGCTACACCCACGCCAAGGCCTTGCTGCTGGCCGGCGAGAAGCACAAGGTGCTGTGCATCGGCTCAGCCAATTTCACCACGGCGGCCCTGCAACACGACAGCGGCTGGCTTTCGAATATCGAGGCCATGCTGCGCTATCGGGTCGGCGCGGATTACGACTGGTCGCGCATGCTGACCAACCTGGCACGTGACGATTCCGCTGCCGCCGACGACGGCGAAGAAGGTGCGCCGCCCCTGCCGCCATTCCGCGCCAACATCGTCTACGACTGGCGCAGCAAGCAGTTCTATTGCAGCCTCACGGTCGATCCGGATGCCGCGTTCGCCAACCTGCTGCTGGAAATCGGTCCCTTGACCCGTCGCTTCGACTGCCGCCGTCAACGCGAGCACCGGGTCAGCCTGGCCCCGCCTTTGCCCCTACGCCATCCCGTGCGCAGCTACAAACTGATCTACGAGAGCAGTGCCGGCACGATGGTCCACGTCGGCCTAGTCACCCAGTTGAATGCGGAAGACGATCAGCTCGGCTACCTGCCCAAGCCCCGCCTCGACCAAGTGCTGTCCCTGCTGCAAGGCCTGGTTCCCGGCCGCACCGATCCGCGGCGCCGCGGCGGAAGTGGTGGCTGCGAAGACGAGGAATCCGACCCGGACGGCAATGACAATACCGAGCCGGTATTCGACTTTTTCGGCTTCTTCCTGGCGACCGACAAGATGCGGCGCTACTACGCCGATCCGCGCCACCGCGACGAGAATCCCCTGGGCACCAGCAGCACCAGCGTTTACACACTCTACCGCGCCGTGATGGCGCAACCGGACGCGACACCGGCAGCGCAGATCGGCCGTTACGTCCAGTTGGCCGAGCTGGCCGACACCCTGGGCCACCTTCAGGAGCTGCGCCCGCAGGCGCAGCCGCGCCCGGCCCGCGCCGAGATCGAAGAGGAAATGCAACGACTCGAGCTGGCCATTGCGCCGCTGATGGAAGCGTCGCCGCACTGGAAGAATATGTTCGCCCCGCACCTGCCCGATACCCGACAATTCCTGGCGTGGTTCCGCCATGAACTGAAACTGAAAACACTCGCACCATGACCACATCGCGCAACCTGCTCCCGATTCCGCTGAACGCCGCGGCCGTGCGCTCCTACATCAATTTCGATGGGGGCGCGCAGGTGGACGTCGAAGGCTCCACACAGGCACAGCTGCAAAGCCGTGGGGTCGCTGTCGTCTGGCATCTGCTCACGACTAAGGGCTACGCCTATCTGGCCGACGAAGTAGGTATGGGCAAGACCCGGCAAGCCCTGGGCGTGATCGCCACGCAGTTCCTGAGTGACCCCGACTCCCATGTGGTCATCATCTGTCCCGGCAAGCCCCTGCAGGCACAATGGGCGCGTGAATGGGATACCTTCATCCGTACCTGCTACAAGAGCCGCGACGACCGCCTAGTCAGCACGGTCGACGGCAAGCCGCTGCATCGCCCGCAGCGCTATGAGCGACTGAGCGACTTCGCCAAAGCCCTGCTGCTCAACGAAGGCCGTATCCACCTGCTGCGCTATTCCTCGTTCCAGCGCCCGGTCTGGTTCGGCCGCAAGGCAGATAGCGACACGGTCGACATCATTCGCGCGCAATACGCCGAGAGTCTGCGCGAGATCGGCATCGACGCCCTCGATGCCAGCGAAACGGCGCTGCTGGCGAAGCCGCGCGGCGAGGACTGGCGTGATTCGCTCACGGAAGATCTGAACGAAGCCTATGCGCGCCGTGTCGGCCAACTGGTCAAGAGCCGCACCATCGACCTGCTCACCCTGGACGAAGCGCAGTACCTGCGCCATGTCGAGAACCACCAGAACATCAATCTGGCGCACGTGTTCCGGGGACATGTCGAGAAGTGGCAATTCCTGAGCGCGACGCCCCTGCACAGCGGCCCGGGCGATATCAAGAGCCTGGACACCTACCTGTGCCGGCAGGCCGATGGCCACGACAAGGGCAAGTCGTGCGCGAGTTGCACCCATCCGGAGCGTGGCCGATGCTCCCAGGCGGCCCACCGCATGAGCGGCATCGGTGGCGAGCGTACCGACGTGGTCAAGGTCCTCAGGGACTTCATGGTGCGCCGTCCCCGGATGCATATCGATGGCGACGATAAAGCGCACGGCAAGGTCGCTTATCGCAGCTACAAGCGGGTGACGACCTCGCCCCTCGGCGATCCCTTCCTGTCGCTGACCATGGCGGTGGTGCAGAAGCAGCTGGTCCACGTGCTGAACGGCCAGAGCAACCGTTTCCGCCAGGGCGAATGCTCGTCCTTCGAATCGCTGTCGTCTTCCGTCAAGCGCTTGGTCAAGGACAAGGAAGGCAAGGAGCATGTGCAGCGTGAAATCGACCGCCAGGAAACCACTGGCGGCAAGCCGCCCGAGGAAACGCCGGACCGCAGCCTGATCAACCAGCTCAACGCCAGCTTTTTCAAGGCCATGCTACCAGGCGTGGAGCGCGGCGACCCACCTGACCCAAAATACAATCTACCGCACGCGAAACTGAGCCAGGTCTGTGATTCGCTTGCGCAAGCATGCCTGCGCGACGGCGGACTGCACAAGACCCTCGTCTTCGTGCGCCGCATCGATACCGTCAATGAATTGGTGCTGGGGCTGATGTCGCGGTTCCAGGATCAGTTGGACGGCCGCCTCGCGGCATGGCGTGGCCTGCTGTCCACCCCCGGTGATGGCTTTGCCCGGCGCGAGGACGTGTGGGATCCAGGCGATTTCTGGAACAATGACGACAACGAAGAGGTAAGCACCGATGAGCCGCCCGCCGACGAGAACGGCGACGGCGATGCCGAGGACCCGCAGGACGAGGACGAATTGAGCCGGCGCGCGGTAAGCATGCCATATTTCGCAGCGACGAAAAAGGCTTCTCGCAAGCGGGCATCAAACGGCAAGCTGTACTCGTTCCAGTCGCGGCTGCTGACCGCGCCGACACGCCCCGTCCCCTTTGCCGGTTTCCTGCTGCACCGCACGGCGCATCCCGGTATCGAAGACGCGGTATGGGACAAGGCTGATGCCCACTGGGCCCGGCTGGTCGCCCTCCTGTTCGAAGACGGCAAAGTGCCGGTATGGCTGTCTCCACAGGACACGGACGCCGAGGCGAACTGGAGGATCGCCACGCTGAAGCGTTGCCTGTTGCAGGTGATGCGACACAGTGACCTGCTGGTCGACCTGTATGTCCTCAACCGCTACGTGCGCGGCCTGCCCGGCGCGCAGGATGGTGCGTCGTTACCCGAAAAACTGTTCGCCCTGCTGCGCTTGGCGAACGAAGAGGCCTTGCCGACCGCGCTGCGCACTTACCTACAGAACTGGATTGCCCGGCTCCGCCTGTGGATCGAGCATTTCGACCTAATCGTCGACAAGTGCCTGCGCAACGAAGCGACGATGGACTGGAAAGACGTCCACGCCAACGTCGACCCCGCGTTTACCCGCATGGCGCCCGTGGTCGGCCGTTCGGGCATGCTGTTGAACAAATACGCTGTTACGCAGTTCAACTTCCCAAGCTATCCGAACATCCTGGTGTGTACCGATGTGCTGAAGGAAGGCGTGGACATGCACCTCTTCTGCGATGAGATCGTGCACTATGGAGTGGCATGGACGTCGGGTGACCTCGAACAGCGGATCGGCCGCATCGACCGCTTCGGCAGCCAGATCAGCCGTCGCCTGCGACAGCATCAGGCCAGTTCACTGCGGTCGATGCCGCGCCTGGCCGTCGAATTCCCCTATCTCGAGGGAACGCTGGACCGCTACCAGGTGGAACGCGTGATGCTGGCCAAGGTACAAAGCGATATGCGCATGGATCTCGGCAAGCAGCAGGACGAGCTCGGCCATATCACCATCGGCCGGCTGGATAATCCGTCGGAAGCCGTCGGCGCATTCGAACAGGCGTTGGAACAATATCCGGATTGCGCGGGCCACCTGCTACACGGCCGGATCGACGTGCCTGGCGCGCTCTTCACGATGGGCGGCAGCCCTGTAGAGAATGTGACGCACGCCCCCGAGCTGGACGCGATGATCGTACGCAGGGAGCAGTTGATACCGCATCCCTTCCTGCGTGCCACGAACGGCGAACGGAAACGCAGTGCCGGCCGACTCCATCTGGAATATCTGCTGCCGCTAGCGCAGCATGGCGTTCACGAGCCGGCTCCCTTACGGAAGAGCATCGCGTTGGCGCTCACGGCATTTGCCGAACCCTGTGGTTTCCACCTCGACCGCCGCTGGAATACGCTGGCGCGCGAAGTCTCCGTCCGCGATCCCTATGTCGAGAATGGGTACCGGCGCCAGCCGGTGCTGCTCGAACGGCTGCAGGACTTCCACCTGCTGCGCACGCCGGTTGCGAGAGCGGATGGCGTTGCCGCCGACCGCCTGGATGCACTGATCCCGCAAGAAAACGGTCGCCGTCGCTGGAGCTACCTGGTCAAGGAACAAGGCATCGTCTGGCTCGTCTGCCTAGCGCTGTCGCCCCACGGTTCGTGGCTGGACAGGCTCTCCGAACGCCTGGCCAAGCTCGGCAACCGCCTGCAGCACTTGCACGCAAATGGCGACGCTTCGGAAGAATGGCAGTACCGTGCCGTCGCAAGCATCGGCGATATCACTGCCGCCCACGCCACATTTTTTTCTCAAGGTAAGCTAGAAAATTTCATGACTCCAGAATCTTCCCATCTCGCGGCGCACGGCCGCCTGCTGGCAGGTGCGCAGCAATGGTTGGCCGATGCATTCGATACGGTGCTGTCTACCCTGTACGGGGACGATGACGGCAAGCCGCGCGGCCTCGAAGTGCTGCCGATCACGCTGCTGCCGAACGGGGTGCTGCACATCCGCAGCGAAGGCAGGGAGCGCTTCAACCTCGAAGCCTACCTGGAGCTCGCATCGGACCGCCAGGATAATGCTGCCGCCCCAGCACCACGCATCGTCTGGCAAGTCGTGGCCAGCACGTCGAGCACCGGCCCGAAGCCCGAACTCCCCTTCGCCGAATGGGCCGAGCTGCCCCACATGTCGATGAGCGGCTGGAAGGGTGAACGCCGTCCGGAAGCAGCCGTCTATTTCATCGAGACGAACCGGCGCTATGCCGTGCTCTATCACCACCCGGCGATGTGGGATAGCGCCCGCAAGGAACTGATCGAGGCCTGGAAAGGCTTGCTGGGCAAGATGAACAGCCAGAACTTCCAACAGAAATATGCGCGCGACGCCTTTTTCAAGGCTCTGGGAGCCTAGCAAGAATGCAGTGCCGTGACGGCCTGACCCAGCAGGCATATGTTCACCAAATCATGATCGCCGTTCCTGCACAACCACGGGCAGCGTATTTTTGGACAGCCGTACGCGGGCAGTTCGTTAAACGATTCCTTGCTTTCGCCATCGGTCGAAGTGACTGCCGGGATGGTCGATGTAAGATGCCGGCAGGTTAATATCGAGTTCCCTGGCAGCCTCGATGATTGCCTGCGATTGCGGCTTGCCGGATCTGTGCAGTTCGACTGCGCGGCGTTTGAATGCGCCGCAACCGGTGCCGACGCTGGCCTCGCTTTTATTGCTATCGAACCCGTGGACGTCACGGTTTTCTACTTTTCCGATCGGTATAGGACGCGAACTGCGCACATCGTAGCCAATCATGAAGAGCCCCTTTTCAGCAAGTGCAAACTCGGTGCTAGGGCCGCCTGACCGGATTATCTCCTGGACGTACCGCGAGCCGATCCGCGCAAATTTAGCAAGTGCAAACTCGGTGCTAGGGCCGCCTGACCGGATTATCTCCTGGACGTACCGCGAGCCGATCCGCGCAAATTTAGCACGAGCGCGATGACCGGCTGCCGTGACTGCAAATGGTGGAAACAGAAATGATGCACTGCTCGGATCCCGACGACGGCCGGGGGCTCTCTCGACCGGGTAGCTTAAATCATCGGGCACACTCTGCATGCCGCTGCGTTCCAGGGTGAGCCGAGTAATAAATGCGAGCCCCGCGGCGACGCGAGCGTCATAGATCAAAACGTCCTGTCGCGCCGCATCCAGACCGCGGCTCAAGTCTAGCGCCATGGCCGCGTACAACTTGATACTACTTGAGTTCATCAGGTAGGTATCGCCATCAAAATCCTGCAGACACGCAGATGACCGCGGAATGAGCCGCGCTGTAGCGTCAACTAGATCTCTGCAAAGCATGTTTTCGAAGGCGCGTTTGAACAACCATGGCTGCATGTTGCCGACCTTATGCCGAACCCCGCCCCAGTCCAGAATTTTGAGGCAGAGAGCTGCCGTGCGCAGCTGGTCGCATTTGCTTACCGCGACTTGAAGAGCCAATGCCAACAATGGGAAGTCCAGTTCGCCACCCGTCCACGAATACTTTTCACCCGCGTCCCTCAAGTTGCGGCAAGCCCATGTACGTTCACTGTGCAGCGTCTGGCCGAGAGGATGGCGTCTCCACATCTCCCAGAACCGCGCAGGGCTTTCGGCAATGGAATACGTATGAAAGAACGGTACCCCAAGCATGGCTGCCGCATTGCCTTCCCAGATAACGCGCAAATAGTCAGCGCATTTGTCTATGAGAGAGACTGGAATTTGACCAGACGCCCGGGCCTCGGTCAGACATATATGCGGTGCCAGACTACCGCTACCGACTGTAAAGTCATCACGAAACGGTGCCCACGGGAAGGTTGCGCCCTCGTTGGGTTGCCACATCTTTTCCAGGTGGAGGATTCTGTCGGTGAACTCATTACACGGTGTCATGCTTACTCTCTTGTTGTAGACGCGGCCACAGCCACGCGCCCAGTGTTCATATTATATGAACGAGCACGGCTCACTATTTCGTTCGTGCAATTTGCGGCCCACGTGCCCGATGGCGACGTCGTGACCAATTTCAGGCAATTGCTAGCGCTGCCATTTGCGCCCGCGTATTTCCGGGTCTGATGCTAAAGAACGGCCGCATCTACCGGATCGGTGGGGCGCGCCAGTCCTCCTAGGGACGCACGATTCCACACAGGGCCTAATGAACTATCTAAATCCGTCACCGGCGCATGTTGAACATATCGAAGCAATGCAGGCGGCCAAGTTCGTTCACTGGGCGCAAAACGATGCAGCCCACCGGACCGTCCAGCTCGCTTTCCGCGTGGAGGTGTTCAAGAAAAATATGTTCAACCGTGCGTCCACTATAGCTCAAATGGGAAGGACGACATCACTGGTTTGCTTGTGGCGGACATCGCCACCAGGGCCGCGCACAAAGCGTGGAAATTTTCGGGGCGCTTGGAGAGAGCGACCCAGCGAGGCGTTATTAAAGCTGGGTGAGCGCGAGTATCAAACGACGCTTGTAACGTTGCGTAAGAAGGTCGACAGGCTGCTTGCCGACGGTTCTCTGGGAAAGCGCAGCTAGTGTCGCAGACAGGGACTTCGTGCTTGCCTGATGGCGGCGCTATCAAGTGTCAGTCCGGTCAATCACATGTTGTATTATTTCTATTCAAACTACTGGGGTGGATTATGGGAGATTATGAGTACATGAAGGCCTTGCTGGGTCTGCCGCCTGGACAAGAGCATGAATTGGTCGAAACCCTCTTCGATGAGGAAGATAGGAAGCACAGACTGGAAAATGAGGAGATACGGCTGGAGGCAGGCCGCGTAATCCATATGATTTGGCTTACTACCGATCTCCCGGCATCTTTCGTCAAAGGTGAATTCAACTTTCGACTGCCATGTGATCTACATTTCGATGGGTACAACCATCTCAGGAGTGTTTCGACGGATGCGCCAGGCTCATGGTTTGTCGAACATGGTCTAGAGGTGCGGTCGAAACGAGTTCCTGGACTATGGCTCCAGTGCGTGTTCGGCAGCAGTAAGCCCTCTGAACTGTTCAAGCACGAGATCGTGGAGTACCTCCGCTCTGTTGCCAAAGTCGACGTGGACGAGTCGATGCTCCCTGATGGCCATTGCGTGGTCAGCGCAGCGAACGGTGTCGAGAGGCACAGTCCAGACCAACCTGGATAGATGGGTGTGCCGGGTCCGGGTCAGGTGGTCGCGATTGTCGCGCCGGTCGTTTAACGGCCTCGTGACCCCTGTCCCCGTCAAGTACAAACCGGTCCTCCCTCCATTCCAGGAATCGTGCAACGGAGCTCCGCCCGGCGAAAACCCATTTGACGAGCGCAGAATTTCGTTCGCTCCGTGCAGCTCGCATACTTCCCGCTCCAGTGCGTTAACACGTCCCTCTTCAGCAGTGTAGGCCAGCCGCCAGCCTGTATCGCCGCTCCTGCTAACGTTCGCACTAGTACAGCGTTTTAAGTGTGTGACCAATCCTCACTCCGATCCATTCGATAGCTGCCCGCTACAACCTGTAATCGCTGCCAGTTTCACTACCAATGCGCACGGCGCGCTCGATAATTTCGGAATACTAGGGTTAGTTGTTCAAAAACGCCCTTGGTCAACGATGGCGCCCCTACAAAACTATGGCCAGTTCATATAGCTATACAGACACGCTTATCAGCATTACAATCGAGTGAGAGATAACTCGTGTGGTGTATACCTCTTTTACCGACGGTTCATTGCCAAGTTGGCAGCGGGTACGTCCGCCGCGAGCACCAATTCATGAAGATGACAGATGAAAGCAAACCTCCCTACGGTATCGTCAATTGGATAAAGCGTTAAATCCAGGCATCAACGTCGATTCTAAAAATATTGATAAGGTCCTATTATGAGTCTTGAAGTTAGTCGAAAGAAAATTGATGAAGTTCTGCAGCTCCTTAAAGAGGGCAACTGGCAGATCCCGGAGTTTCAACGGGACTATGTCTGGACGCAAGATCAGTTAAAAAACTCGTAACGTCAATCTTAAACAGCTATCCAATCGGACTAATCACTACATGGGATCAACCACAGAACAATCCGCATACACCCGGGGAACCTCTTAAGCTTAAAGGTAACGCTGTTTACAAGAATTATTCAGTCAACCCAGCGGTAATTAAGCTAGTTCTTGACGGGAAACAGCGCCTAACGACGCTGGCAATGGTTTTCGGAGGCTTTAAAGCCAATGGAGGGCAATACGCATTTTCTGGCGAGTGGTTTATTGATCTCGACGCCCTTTTGAATAACAAAGATTTGGGTATCGTTTTATACAAGAAACAGAGTGAGATTCAAAGTAAATCGCTCAATGTGATCACGACGTGCATTCGCCATCTTTTAATTCCACTGAAGGATTTTCACAGGCTCAGTGATTATATCGCAAAGATCCACGATCCAGCGACTTACCCTAACGCTGAATATCCTCCCCAGGCGGAGCGGGAAAAGCGCGTAGAGTCGCTGAAAGGACTGCAAAAAACATATGAGTCATTCTTGATCCCTTTCGCTGAGATACCAAACACGATATCGCTAGGAAACGTCTGCGAAATTTTTGATGTTCTTAATACTACTGGAACAAAGGTGTCCACCTTTGACCTCCTGCATAATATGTTATTCAAGGACAGTTCAGGCTCATTCAACCTAAGAGAAAAGTTCAACGAATGCGCTAATTTGCAGAGCATCGGGCTTCTGTGCGACGAGGGTCGTCAGGAATTTTTCTGCCAAGTTATTACAGGCTGTAACTGCATAATGTCCGCGCCAGGTAGAAATGGGATAAAAATTTCGAGTATCAAGGGGCCAGATCTGATTAATACGACCTTGGCGTTTTACAACCAAGTCTGTGCTAATCTCTCACAACTCGACGAATTTGCAAGTAATTTTTTTGAAAATGTTCTTCGGTTTGAGGTATCGCTCAGTGAGCTACCTTATCCTGCATCGGCCGTTATTTACTTCTCTTTGCGATGGAAAATGTTCTCGGAGGCAGCCTCCTATTCGAGAGAAGAATTAGAAGCAGTTTTCAGGGCATTTTATTGGCGAAACGTTTTGTCCAATCGATATGATCAAGGATTCTTGACCCAATTTAGTGTGGACTTAAAGAAACTAGATCAAATACTTGAGAGTAAGCACCCGCTGTACAATGGGCCTAATTGGGTGAAGGAGGTGAACAAAGATCTCAACGATTTGTTCGGCAACGATTATCCAATCAGCGACGTCAACGAATTGAAGGCCGAGCTATTGTCTGAAGACACAAGGGGAGCCCTTCGTCAATTGTACTTGATACAGCTTAAGTCGGTAACTCACCGTGATATCGTAGATAATTCGAATCTGGATTGGGATTCAGTAGTCAAAGGTGATCGCGTTCAAATACATCATATATTCCCGCAGGACTGGTGTAAGAATAATGCCGCCGCGCATCTTGCAATAAGCGATTATGGAGTTAATTGCCTAGCTAACCTCACTCCATTAAAAGCCGGAACGAACAACAAATGGAGGGCCAACGGGCCGAAAACGGCAATTGCAAACCTCGAAATAACTTTCCAAAACAATTCTGCCGCACTTTCCGGCGCGTATATCGATAGCGTAAGTTTTGCGCTCTTGGCACAGGACAAAGTAGGAGAATTTTGGGAGCGTCGTGCTGATGCGATTGCCAATGATGTTTATAACGCCCAATTTGTCTGCTAGAGTAAGGCTTGCCCTTGCCAATAACATGTGTAACCCACAGCTGTTGGGAACGTAATGCTCGGCAAGGGCAAGCGGGCGACGATACTACACCCATTCTCGCCACTCTCGATAAGCGTGAGGGTAATGGGTGTCGAGACTCAACCGTGCGGGTGAATTCGGACTATAACGACCGGTAGCGCTGGCTGAACATTAAAACCTGATCACCATATTTCGCACGTGCATTTTCAGGCAAAAAAGTCTTCAGAATTGCGCGCGCGCGTGACAATCCGGCATAGTGAAGCATTGAATGCTCAGCCTGCCCGATCTCCTCCATGCCGACCGCGATCACGACCAGCCGTTCAAGCCCCTTGAAGGCGTGCATGGTTGAGAAATGAAGAGCTCCGGAAGCCCCTTCTGAGATGTCCACCAGCGGGATACCTGCCACGCTGCCGGTCCCGGCCAGCAGCGAGTTTTCCCGACGCCTGGTCGACAGGATGACGATGTCCTCAGGCCTGACATCCCGGCTTACCAGAGTCCGCACCTCATCCTCAAGCCTTGCAATAAACGATTTCCGATCGTGGTAATAAATGTTGTCACATTCCGGGCCGTCCGGTGCACCTTCGATCGCTAGGTCAATCCCGGAGACGATCGATGCCTGTACTGCTACCTGCCGGCTGTTGCGACAGTTCTCAAACAGATTATCGTGGGTCGGCTGTGCCTCGGCCAGCCGCTTCTCCACTAGGTCCTGCGTCGAGGCGTTATAAAGGTTTTGCAGAGGATCGAGGAAAATATGCCAGGACCCGCGGTTCAGTCCCTTTGCAAGTAATACGTCGAAGGCATCGAGGTTTTCTGCAGTGAGCACATCCTGGGCCTCGTCGACCACAAGTACGTCATAGGCAGGTCCGCCAGCCTGGATATACGCTTCCACGAACAGCTCGGGGAACACGGTCCCGTAAAGCTCCCGGCGGCCCCCCGCGAACTGGTCCAGTTTCCCGCTCAGCCCTGCTCTCTCGATGACTTCGCGGTAAACGGAGTGCAGGTGACGGATTTCAATCCCTGCGGTATCGGGGTCGTCAGAAAGACTGGTCCGGACATGCCGGGCAAGGAGCTGGTTGAAGCAAAGAAAAAGTACGCGCTGTCCTGCTTTCGCACATTGTCTCGCACGTTCAATGGCAATGATCGTCTTACCCGTCCCGGCCTTCCCCGTAACAACCGTACGCGGATTGGCCGCCATCCTTCTCGACGCGCGGATCTGGCTGTTCGACAGCTGGAGCAGCTCCCGTTCCACGCCGTTGAGGTAACTGCCCAGGCTGAATGCTGAGTCGATGTCCGGACGCAGAACAGCGCGGGCACGACGGATATCTTCCCGGTCAGGAAGCCGCGGCTGCCGCTGATGTTTTTCAACATACGCAGCCGTCCAGTGACGCTGCAGGTCTCCGATATAGAAGCCCAAGTTCCGTCTGAAGTCCCGGCGGTCCAGCAGCACGGCCGGCTCGATCTCTGCCCCGGTTGCTGTGAAGGTTTCCATCGGCATCACGACGCCGAATCCGGTCAGCAGTCCCTCAAAACGCTCGCGGTCGGCACCGCACAGCTTCTGTCTGATCCCGAACATGGTCCCCTTAGCCTGGGTCCACGGATCCTCGCGCTTGGTGTACCCGGCCGAACCCGGCTCACCGAAATACCATATGCCGCCCCGGCATGAAACCTTCCCTCCCTTTACCTCAAGCGCAAAGAAGCCTTTTGTCGAGAGCACGACGATATCGGCTTCTCCCCATATCTTGGTAGGGTGTCCGGGCAGCCCGAGCGAATGCAGAATGACCGTGTCATCGTCAAGATCCCGGCCCAGCTTTTCATAGACAAGGCGCTCGCCGAAGGGGCATTCTTTCGGGGTATCAGGGATCAGGGTTGCCATTCATCCTCCGCACCGGCGAAGAACCCGGTCCACGTTCCCTCGGCGTCGCCGGTCAGTACCGTGCGGTCGAGCTCCCTGTTGAACTTCTCACACGCAGTCTCAGGGACGAGCAGGCAGCAGTGACACGCTGCGCCACTGATCCGGTCCCCGGACTGATGCGGATCGGTCTCAAGGCACACCGGATCGCTGCCGCACCATTGCAGATTCCTGATGGTCTGCAGCACGATCCGCTCGAGCAGTGCCGGATCGGAAAGCCGCACCAGACCGCCGAGACTGCCTTCCGAGTCGGGCGAGCCGGTATAGATCAGCACGCCGTTCATGGCGGTGGTTCCTTCCGATGCCTCGGCAATATAGAGCCGTTCGCGCAATGCTGACGATGAGTAACCGCAGTCGACCGATATCTGCCGCACCAGCGCGTGGGAGAAAGAGTGGACCAGAAGCAGACGCGCAGTCACCGTGTAATCGCGGAAATAACCACGGTCGGCAGTGACTTGGGCCGATCTCGCCTCAAGGTCTGCAGCCCGCCTGCGCAGTTCAGGATTTTGGTCAATCCATTCATCGACCGCTTCAGTGCGGAATCTGAGAAAGATGCCTTCACCCAGAATCTCCGCAGCAGGCAGCCATTGTGGCCTGCGTTTGGAGATCGGAGCAATTCGCCGCTCAAGGATAGCGCGGGCGATACCCTCATTGTTCACCGGATACGGATCGATACGTGTAAAGCCTGCGAGTGCCCGGACCTCGCGCAGGCGCGACACTGCCCCGACCAGATCAAACCACTGTTCCAGCGCGTCCGGAGGCGCAGAAACCGTATTGCGGAAATGCGGGATGTAGCCGCCGACAATCGCATCGTCCCGGTCTGCCGACAGCGCCGCATATTCTTCCGCACGCGAGTCTGCCGGCACTACGTCCTCGCCAGGCTGCTCGATCTTTTTCTTTTCCCGTATGGCCATGAGCAGCGCTTCCTGGGCGACCCCGAATTTCTTCGCATAGTTTGGCAGGACCAGGCCCAGGGCCTCACCCGATAAGGCGCTGAGCATCTCCCACAGTTCTTCGACAATCTGAAAGGCTGCCTCCGACACGGGAGGAATTGATAGGCCGGACGCCACGATCGGAAAATGAACATTGGACGCGCCGCGCTGGAGAACACGCGGGGTGGCCTTACAGCCCGGCTCACGGTTGTGAAGCCACGGCATTACCCCGCGGCATTCAGCCTTACCGAGCGCGTCTTCACCGAATGCGTCTCCAAGGGAGGAACTGGCGCCACAGGCACACTGCACGTACATGTCACCCAGCGAAGCGGATTTCCCGTGTGAAAGTAGCTTCAGCCGCGGGGCCTTGCAGATCCCGGCGGTATGCCTGCGGTGTGCCCACCAGACCCAGGGGAATTCATCGATGTGACCCTGGGCACAGGCCACCACGAAGCGCACCGGCGTCGTGGCTCCCTTGCAGGCCGTGCACTTCAGCGTGCTGCCGTCCGCCGCCAGCTCGAACGGATCGCCCTCGGTGCCGATCCTGTGGCATTTCGGGCATTCGTTCCATGCCGGGAAGCGGACAGCCGGAATCACGCTCTTCCGGTCCACACTACTGCCGCCCGCAAGTTCCTGGGCAACGGGAGGCAGACGGAAGTGGCCGACGCCAAGCTGCGCCTGTAGGCGGGCCTCGGTGATGGTGAGGGAAGGCAAACGCGTAGCGCTCTCCCAGTCGTCAAGACCCATCGGCATGTAGGATCCTTTGTCCAGGTCGAGGATGCCGCCGATTCCGTACGTGGAAACAAGCTGGGACCTGCGGACCTTACCTAGCGGTTCCACGCCTTCAGCAACCGGCTGGGCCGGCGCGGCAGCGCGGGACTTATACGTTGTCGCCATCTTTGTTCTCCTGTCTTCTTGCGATCTTCTTCAACACAAATGCGGTTGACGGCTCCACATCACGCATCGTATTCGGCGTCGGCCATGCCAGCGCTCCAGGCGCCCTTCCTTCTTCAGCTGCAAACATCAAATGCGGAGCAGTCCTTCCGAAGGGCGCTTTTTTCTCCCAGTACTTCAGTTTCGTACCTGCGAGTCCTGCCTCACGCGCCCGTGCAGCCCAGCGACTGACAATCTCACGCAGCTGGACGGCTGCATCTGCGGTCTCCACGCCTTCCGAGCCTCTGTCAATACGCTCGATAATGCTGTCAGCGAGGCTGGTGATTTCTGCGGTTCCTGCATCGAAAAGGATCGCATCGTCGTCTCCGGAAAGGCCGGGTACCGCATGCCTGACTGCAGCGACAATCACGGCATGCAGTGCCTTGTCACGCGCGCGCGGTGCCCACGGCGTCACGCTGCTGGCTTCGACACGACGGTACAGCGCCCCGTGGTAGCCCCTGAAATGCTCAAAGTGAGAAAGGTCACGCGGCCGGCTCGCGTTATACAACGTGAAAACAAGGCCGGGCATGCCACGCCCGACCCGGCTGCTTGCCTGAATGTACTCGGCGGTTGACTTTGGCTGCCCGTTCACGACCATGAGCCCCAGCCGGGGAACGTCAACGCCAACTGAGATCATGTTCGACGCCAGAACACTGTCCTTCGGCGGATCTGCATACGGATCGTCATCCTCTGCAAGGGGGGCCTCAAGACTCTGCAGCGTCTTCGGGAGTTCACGCGAGGATACCCGGCTGCTGAGCTCGACGGGGGGCATCTCAAGCGGTCGCAGGTTAATGCCCATCCGCGTTGCCAGAAACTGCATCTGGCGCGGAACGTCGTCCTGCATCAGTACATAGGCACCGCCGAGCTCACGCAGACTGTTGAAGTAGGCGACGCAGGTCCAGTAGGGATCAACATCCTTCGGAGACACATCCGTTGTCAGCCGCATGGCCTGCGCCGACTGCAGAAGTGCCGCGACGGCAGCCTGCAGCGCAAACTTGGGGCTTCGACCGGCATTTGAGAGCCCGACATACAGCCGGTCCGGTCCTTCGGTGTCGCGCACAGCAAAGAAGGAGTCATCTGCATCGAAACCAGGCGGAGGGAACTGCAGGACCGAGCGGTCAAAGAGCGCCCTGACCTGCCGTGCGGCCTGCCCGATCGTCGCTGTGGAGCCGATGATCTTCGGACGCACTCCGCCGTCAGAGCAGAGGATATCCACAACGGTTTCGTATAGACCTGTCATCGAGCCGAGGGGCCCTGAGATCAGATGCAGCTCATCCTGAATAATCAGGCCGGGGCGCAGACCGCCATCAAGCCCGAACAGGCGCCGCATGTCCGTACGCCTCGGAATCTGTGCGAACTTGTCGATGGTTCCGATCAGGAGCGACGGCGGTGCCGCATACAGGGTGTCGTCAACAGTCAGAACCGGCAGCGGGGTGCCTGCGGTCTCGCATCCTTTGGCGCTGCAGCTGATGTCGATACACGGTGCAGCCGGATCCGCACGATACGCCGCTGACTGCAGCTCCGCGCCGCAGACAGGGCAGCGCAGGAGCTGGCGCGGCGTCGACTTCGGAGATTCCCCGGCATGCTCCTTCTCCATGGCTTCACGTGCCTCTTCGATCCGGTTAGGTGTTGCCTCTCCTCCGACATAGAGCCCGAGAGATATGCTCGCTGAACCCAGCGACCTGTCCTCCCGGCGCATCATCTCACAGGCTGTGATGAGTGCGGCTGCGCGCTGGAACTGCTGGACAGTGAGCAGGCGCAACGTATAACGCATGATGACGTCGACGCCTCCCTCCTCGCGCCGCCGCGTGTCCTTCAGACGACGCAGGAAAATCTGGAATGCCGTGATTGCCAGATATGCTTCGGTTTTACCTCCACCGGTCGGGAACCACAGCAAGTCCATGCACTCGCGGTCTTTTTTCGAGGGGTCAACAATCCCCGGCAGGACCAGCAGCATGAACGCCAGCTGGAACGGGCGCCAGACCAGATCCCCACGACGCCTGCCTTTTGAAGGGAAGTTCGACTGTCTGTTCATTGCCGCGTTTGCCATCGCAAAGGCGCGCCAGGCTGTCTCATTGGTGCGCAGCGTCGTGACGCCGTCTTCCATGCGCTGCAGGGCCTCAGTGCACTGCCGTAGATTGGCACGCGCCGCGCTCAGGTACACACCCTCAAACGACGAGAGTCTTCCTTCGAGCTCGTCCCGTATCCACCCTCCGTAGCAGGTGCAGAATTCACTCAGCGCGTCGAGCACTCCGCTCCGGTTACCGGTGGCGGCAAGCCAGGGCGCTTTGAGGATGTGGGGATACTTTGCTGTTACCTCTGCCAGCCTCCTGCTGCCGTCAGGACTGGTGCCGGCGACGACCGATTGCGGCAACCATGAGGTATATACCTCATGTACAGCACTGTCAGCCGGTTCACTCCACCCCGTACCGATGCCGTGTCCGACCGCATACTCATGCTCGTTCCTGTAAAGCAGTGCGTTACTCAGTGCATCCGCATCGTCCCCGGAAGGCGCAACCTGACGTCGGGGACGTATCGCCGGGGAACCGTCCGGATTTGCTGCAGTGATAACAAGTCCTGACTGGAACAGACAGCGTTCATCCCGGGCCAGGGTTTGATCCTTCTCGTCCGGCAGCGGATTAATAAGGGTAAGCGTGAACACATTCTGCCCGCTGCCGGGACGCCGCTTCACGTGCACTGCAGCCATATGACCGGCGGTGGCGCTCCCGGAGAATGTTTCGGTCCATGACATACGTGTCTCTGACGGCGCGATCGCAAACTCAAGTGCAAGCGGTACGCGACGCCACCGGCGGGAATCGCGCCCCTGACCGCTCTGTTCTGCCTCCGCTGCCGGCGACACGGCGCTCTCGCAGACATAACGGGCGGTGCTGCCAAGGCTTACGGTAATGGCTGCCGTGGCATCCGCTGCAAACGTGATGCCGGCTGAGCACGGCCGCATCACCCGGTACCCGGGCACTGCAGCCTCGCCTGCCTCACCGGATTCACTGCCTTTGCTGATACGGACATCGCCGGCATCGTCTTCCTGGGCGGACAGGGCGGCCCCGCGGGGCCACAGTATCCCGGTCAGATAGGTGTCTGCAGGCGGTGACTCAACCACCTCAGCAGTATCAACAGGTCCCATGAGCATGGATGACACATGTTTTAGGATCCCTGCGCGGACATCGTTTCTGTTCATTTTTTTGTTCCTCTCCTCAGGGGTCGGAAGTCTCCGGTTCCGGACAAAGTCAGGCCCAGCCAGAGCCGGCTCGAGCGGTATGGCTCGGGAATCGATGGCGGCACCTCTTCTGGTCCGGCAAACGTCGCAACCGAAGAGATACGCAGGTTCATGATTGTCGATGGCAGGGAATACCCGCGGTCATACAGCAGGTCGAGCAGATCCCGGCTGAGCTGCTCTGACATCCGGCCCAGTACGCGGCCGGGCTTCCTGTCATCCTGCAGATGTATCTTATAGAAAACGCGGTCGCTGTCTTCCGCTACCCGTGTCTTGCAGAGCATCACCTTGCGGCCATTGAGCAGTTCACACTGAGTCAGGAACAGCTGTTGCAGGCTGGCAGGTTCTTCCGGCGATCCCAGCAGATCTGCGTCGACGAACCCCGACACATCGACATCGCCCGGCAGGCCCATTTCCATGTTGACCCAGCCATTGCGCCAAGTTGTCAGCCGCCCTCTCCTGCCGGGGAACTCTCTGCGCACCGGGGGACGGAAAATATCACTGCCCGGAATAACACCGAGATTTGTCCGCGCGCGCGTGATCCCGACAAAACACACACTTGCCTCTTCCTGGGCATCGGCGGCCGTGTCTTCCTTCTCGTCCTCATCCCGACGGTCAAGAAGACAGACAGAGTCAAACTCCATCCCTTTCGCCTGGTGAACGGTGGTAACGAAAATCCGGGCATCGCTGAGCGACTGGTCGTCCGGGAAAGCATCAGGCCAGTCAAGCCTCTGACGGAGGATCTCCATAGGCACTGACGTCGCCGATAACGTCAGGCCTGCAGCACGGACAAGTCTCTGCCATGCTGTGCCTGCGTCCGGAAGGCCGAGTGCGTTTGAGGTGTCCGGGCCGAGCTTCTTAAGACACAGTGCGTGGATCTTGTCGAACTGGGATCTCGGAAGCTCCTGCGCGCGCAGTGGTGAGAGCAGTGCGGCGATCCAGCCCGGCACAGTTGCCACATGCCCCGCCAGCTGCAGGCTGACCGATACCGCTGGTCCCTCCGCGCCCTGGCCAAGAAGAGCCTGAGCAACGCGGACTGCCTCCCCGTTCGACCTTGTGAGAATAGCGACTTGGCCGGGCGGCATATGGGTCAGCCAGTAAGGCGAAAGCTGTGTTCCAGATGCCGGCAGTCCGGAGATGTACTCACGCAGTCTGGTGAGCTTGTCTGCTCCGTCAAGATCACCGGTCAGTATTTTCCTCAGCCCTTCAGCAGCCTCAGCCAGCTCCGATCGAGCCCGGTAATTTGTACGCAGGCTGATTTCGGCCAGAGTCGTACCATACATGCTGCGCAGCTCTGCCCAGCTATCCCGCGAGCCGGTACCGGCCGTATTCTCATGGCGTGAAGCGAATTCATAGATGCCCTGCGCCGGATCGCCAAGTACAGTAAAACCGGCGCCGGGCGCCCCCGGCGGTGCGATAAGATCCAGCAGGGCCAGGACCAGCCGTCCCCTTACACCAGGCAGGTCCTGAAACTCGTCGATGATGACGTGGTGGATTCCTTCGAGCAGACTGCGGACAGCATCCCGGTCATCGCCCTTTATCCGGTCGACCAGCAGCTGGATGTTCTGTTCGTACGACCGCGACAACAGCTCTGCGGGTGGCAGTCCGAGCTGGCGCAGAATACGGAAAGTCCACGCGTCGAAAGTCCGGATGGACAGATGCCGGAGCTCTTCAACTGTATCGGCGGTGCTTATGCCCGGCTTCTCAAGCCGCTTTGCAAGCGTGCGGACCGCACTGCGTGAAAAACTCAGCACGAGAATCCCGGCCGGACGTATTCCCTCCTGAATCAGCTTTGCAAGCCGTAATGCGGAAACCTGCGTTTTTCCGGTACCAGGGCCGGCGTGCACAAGCATGCGTGCAGAAACATCCGCCTCTATTACCCTCAGCTGATTGACATCATCCCTTTTCATTTTCTCTCTTCTCAACCTATGTAATTCTTATTGCTGAACCCGTCCACAACCGGTCAGCTCAATGTTCCGGGCAGAGCTCCCGCAGGCACTTTGCCGGGACCTGAAGGTTCATGGCGGCCTGCCTTCCTGCATTGAAGAGAACTGTAACGGACGCCTGCCGGGTACAATGGCCCTGACCGTCTGTCCAGCAGCGCAGCAGCATTCAAGGCCATAGCTGCGGAGCTCGCGAAGTGGGATATGTCTCCGGTCTTGAGTGAAGTTCGGCCGTAGTACAGCGGAACATGGTTTTGAGGTGAATTCAGTTGGCAAACGTTAATACACAGTCGCAGAGCATGACAGCGGAGACATGAAACGACTGGACAATGGGTCAGGAAAAATCCGATGTCTGTTCATTATGGCATTTTTCTCAGTAACAAAAGTCACTGATCTTCACAGTGACGTTATTGCAACCAAAACATCTTCGAATCCTACCGGGGCTGATTCCACCGCAGCCAGCTCAAGGCCGCACCGCTCCTTTTCCTTAAAGCTGGCCAGCTCCTGCGTCGCCGACGCGTTTACTCCTGTCGGAACACGGTCGTGCAATAGTTTCAGAAGGGGAAGCCAGAGTTTTTTACCGCAGTTTATTGTCGCCCGTGTTTGGGAAGTGTTGCATTAAAATTCACGCATTACCCAGTCCAAGCGACAATTTCCTTTTCGCTCCCGCGGGAAAGTCTGCCCTGTACAATCATTCTGGCCGGATATGAATGACGACGAAGCCCGTTCCTGCTGCACACACCATGGTAAATGCCAGCCGCAGGGCAGCCGATGACTGACGTGCTGACGCCTGAGCAGCGCCGGCTCAACATGAGCCGCATCCGCGGACGGGACACGACTCCCGAAATGCTGATCCGGAGAGGGCTTCATGCGCGAGGATTACGTTACAAGCTGCAGGACCGCAGCCTGCCGGGCCGTCCCGACCTTGTGTTCTCAACGCCCCGGGCAGTGATTCTCGTGCACGGGTGCTTCTGGCACGGTCATGAATGCCCCAGATTCCGCCTTCCCGCAACGCGACCCGAGTTCTGGGCAGAAAAGATCCTTGCCACTAAGACGCGCGACCAGCGCTCTCATGAAGCACTCCGGGCGATGGGCTGGCGGATTCTGACAGTCTGGGAGTGCAGTCTAGACGGACCGGCGCGTTGGCCTGCCGACCTGCTGCTTGATACCTGCGCAGGATTCATCCGTGGGAACGAGTGCACTCTGCAGATATCAGGGCGCTGGGACCAGTCAGTGGAAGGCTGACTACACGTCATCCTTCGAAACATAGTTGTGATGGTATGGCGTTTCCTGCTCAAAAATGAGCCGGGGCTTAGGGGCCGCACGGGTAATCTTGCCGACCTCGAGAAAACTTAGCCCGTACGCAACAGACAGGCGGTCATAGTCTTCGCGCATCAGTCCCGGGGCTTCAAGTTCCTCCGGCAGGGCAATATGTCTAGGAGCTGCCTTGAGCCAAGTACAACCGGGCATGCTGGCCAACTCAGTTCTGAGTCTGCTGTAGAAATTCATGCGCGTTCCACCGCCACAGTAAAAGGCAGGAATGTCACGGAGAATGTGCTGGTCCAGGTGGCCATCCTTCCATGTCCTCCAGTACGTGTTCCCTCTCACCTGTGCGACGACTCTGCGTCTGAAGAAGTCAGCATCCGGACAGGCTTTAGGGTCATTACGGGCGATGGAGACGTCACGGACATATCCGTCGACAGTATCCGGCACGGAGTAGAGCTGATCGGTGTGACACATGTGTCCGCCGAGTTCCTCGGCAAGGTACCTGCCTTGCTGACTGTCAGACAGCGCGAGTTGCTGTTGCCACCACCGGACACGGTGGCGATGCAGGTTCATCGTGCCATGGGGTTCGACCACGCACGTAAAAAACTCGAAGTCCCAACGGCCGCCCCGCCCGGGTTTGACGTGGAAAAGCGATGAGTCGACCGTACCCGCACCTACGTCAACCATGAGGAAGTAGTTCTTCGCCTTCCGGTCGAATTTTTGCGAAGTCACGAAGCCATAGATCTGGGCAGCAATCTCCGGGACAGCATCGACTTCCACATCTGCCCCGTCCGGCCAGGCCTGTACACCTGCCACCAGGTCCGGCAAAGTCTGTCGGGCCAGCTTGACACAGTCGAGCGAGATATCCGTCCGGGGACCGACAGACGTCACCCAGGCAAGGCCCGCTGCCTCCTTGAATACACCGGCCAGCTTACTTTCAAGCTGGTGTGCGACGGGCAGCCCGAGAACCAGCTTCCACACAATCCTGACATTCCGGTATACCGGCTCCTTTTCCATAAGCAGCCATCCCCGGACATGCCTTATCACTAAGGCGAGAAAGGCTGTTACGCGGGCCTGAAGGAGTAAGTCATCCGGGAACGCTGCCAGCGCCAGCTTCAGGTCTCTGTGAACCGTCGCGCCTCCCGAAAGATCGAAGACGCCGTCAGACTCATAGAGCCTGCACGGAAGCAGGTAGCGCTGGAGTCCGGACTGGTCAGTAAACGGCACGGCAAATGCCTTGCCGAGCGCGCGGTCACCGATGACAACCTTGACGGCAGACGTACCAAAGTCGAGGCCCAGTACGAGTTCCCGTTCTTCTGACCATGAATCCGCAGAGCGGCATTGACAGGGGATCCCCGCGGCCGCGTACAGGCGGGGTACCGCCTGCGGTCCCGCATCGCCCGTACTCAGCGCCAGGGACGGGTTATCACCGACACAGATCTCAACCGGGCATGGCGCGCGCC
The DNA here is from genome assembly GCF_000735635.1 of Massilia sp. LC238. Classification (NCBI taxonomy): domain Bacteria; kingdom Pseudomonadati; phylum Pseudomonadota; class Betaproteobacteria; order Burkholderiales; family Oxalobacteraceae; genus Massilia; species Massilia sp. LC238. The sequence goes on from NZ_JNNN01000007.1 coordinate 223,084, forward strand.
GTTGTGGCGGCTGCGGTGCGTGTGCCGCCGGCACAGTCCTCTTTTCCGTATTGCCGGGCAGCGGCGTCCCGGCTGGTGCGCACCGGGCGTTGAACGCTCTGACAAGTGACGAAGCGGACTTTCCGACAGTGCGGGATTTTACAGACTTGCTCTGGCTTTTCCTGCCGGCCGGGGCAGATGGCGCCGCCGCATGTGGTCCGGCTTGTAATGTGTTTTGCTTCCGCGAAGGAGGTGACTGCCTGGGCCGTGAGTCCGGTAAAGCCCGCCCTGCCTCAGCGAATGCCTGCTTGAGCTGCTCCGCCATTGTTCTCGCCATCGCGTCTCCCTTGAGATATTTTTTCTTTTATCCGTTCACTCCGTAACCCGGATCACGCCAGCGCATACGAAACTGGCGAGTGCCTGAGGACTCGCTTTCGCCCGCAGTTCGTCCATCCGGTCTCCCATCTTCTTTCTCAGCGTGCGGAGCTTGCCTTCCTCGGCAGGGATCATCCGGCGTTGCCTGTCTGTTCCGGTGTTCCGGTAGCGGGCAATACGCTCTGTGATTCTGTTGCTCTGCGTAACAGTGTGATGTTCCAGTGCCCTGAGCATCATGTTTATCCGGTCCTGGTTCTCGCGGATCTGCGCGTCGCGAAACGCGCGGAAGCGCTCGTCGAGTTCGGAGCGGCAGTCCTCAAAACGGGCAGCCACCAGGTCGTGATCTGATTCACTGCGGGCAGATAACCAGTCTCGCCCCTCCAGGCTGGCCGTATTAACCCAATGCTCGGCGAGCGCGCCCTCAACCCATGCCCCGTCCCCGACTGAACGCATCAGGTATTCGAGACGCTCGATGTCCCGCGAACCCGAGATAGTCCAGCGCGCGATGGCATAGACGTACGTCCCCGGCCGGGCGCCGTTGAGCCTCAGTGCGGAGATCTCGACTGCGCTGACCGGGCTGTAAAGCTGCGTACAGCCTGTCTGCCTGAGCCGGCCCGCTACGAAGCGCACCAGCGGATGGTCCTGTGTCACACGCTCCACCGTTGCCGAGTTCTTGCCGAGGCGGTTTTCGAACAGGAGAGTGGGCGGGTTTGCGGAGAGGATACGGGTGCCCCCCTGCAAGCGTTCTGCCTGCAGAAAATCGCCGAATGCCAGCCGCCCGTCGGCCGAAAGCTCCAGCACCAGCGCCAGCGGATCATCGTCCGTCGCAATCAGGCGTGTTCCGGCATACTCTCGCTCGAGGTAATCACGTACGTAGGCAAGCAGATCCTGCCCACGTACATACCGGCCCAGCTCGTTCGCGGCGCGTACCTTGTTCTGGATGAAGTCCCCGTGCGCGATCAGATGGGTGGCCTCTTCCTCCAGCTGCTCCTGCTGGCGCCGGGCCGTCTCAATGGCGACCTTGGCACGGTCAATCCGCCTGTCTTCCTGCTCCGGCGTGAGCTGGTGGGAGAGAAGCTCATAGCCCAGCGTCCGGATTTCCTCACCCAGCATGGCTTCCATGCTGCCCAGCGCGAAACGGAAGATATCCAGGCGCTCCAGTAACCGTTCATAAATCCGGGCGTCGACAGTGTCGGCGTGGACGAAATTCCAGATCAGGATTTTGGGCTCTTCCTGGCCTATGCGATCAATACGACCGATGCGCTGCTCAATCTTTGCCGGGTTCCAGGGCAGATCATAGTTAATCAAAAGACTGGAGAACTGCAGGTCCACACCTTCCGACGCTACTTCGGATGAGAGCAGAATGTCCGGTCCGCCTGCGGACTCAAACTGACGAAGCGCTTCAAGTTTGTCCATGCCCCCGTGCAGCACGACAGAACGGATACCGTCCGCCTGCAGACGCCTGCGCAGGTAATACAGGGTGTTACGATAAAAGGAGAAAAGTACGATCTTCTTGCCGGGGTACTCTTTCCAGTACGGTTTCAGGTTTGAGATAAGCTTGGCGTACTTTGTATCCTCTGCCTCCAGCGTTTCGGGATCGCCGATCCGGCGGGCTATGCCGACCAGCGTCTGGATCAGACCTCCGATACCCGGCTTGGTGATACGGTCTTCCGAATCGCCGAACATCTCGTAAACGGCAGAATCAAGCTCTTCCTCGTCACCGGCAGTCCGGTCGATCCAGCCACGGCACGCGGCTGCGATGCAGCTTGACATCTGACGCTGAGGGATCGTCAGCATGAATCCTTCAGACATCTCCATCCGCTCACAGAACTTGCGTACCGCTGCAGTCACTGCATCGTAGAACTCACGTTCTCGGGCGGTCATGTCAACGGAGATAATCGCCGGCTGACGCTCCACGCGCATTTCCTGCACGTCGCGCTTGAGCGTCCGCGTGACAACCTTGGCGAGCGGATTGATGCTGTCGAGCACATCTGCCACTTCTGCCCTCCCCGAAAACGAAGCCAGCTTCGCTTCAGAAGGGGGATTCTCGAGCAGGTGCGCGATCTGCGTACTTTCCTCCAGGAAGTCGTAAGCATGGGCTTCTTTAAGCGACCCGATAAATGTTTCCTGGTCGACCTTGCCATTAAGCACCTTGTCCCTCAACGAAACAATCGGTGCATTGGCCATCAGCGCGAGCTGGAAGGAGTGTTCATACGGAAAAGCATTCTCGTCAAGGAGATGCAGCAGATTGAAGAGATCGGTACTGCGCAACTGGATCGGGGTTGCTGAGAGAAGCACCAGGTTCTGGGCAAGCGGGCGCAGCAGCCGGGCAAGCCGGTGAGTCTGGGTGCCGCGATTCCGCAGATAATGAGCCTCATCGACCACGACCAGATCGAACAAGGCATCTTCGAACTCAACCTCGTCAAGAAAACGCGCCAGCTTGGCGGATTCGGTCTGGGCAGGCTCTTCCTCGTCGTTCCATCCGCGTGACGGGCGGAGCCCCTGCATACTTGCCACCAGTGCAAACTGCTGGCCCGGCCGTTCCCGCAGCGCTTCGAGCTTCTCCCGCAGCCCGCCTGCCGAAACGATCTCGGCATTGACCCCGAAGCGGTTGCCGAGCTCATTCTTCCATTTCTCCTGCAACATGGCCGGACACACCACTAGCAGGCGTTTGGCATCGGCGCGTGCGCGCAGCTCCGTCCAGATCAGGCCGGCCTCGATCGTCTTACCAAGACCAACCTCATCGGCGATCAGGATGCCGTTGCTGGGCGTATCCAGAAACTGCAGGACGGGCTTGAACTGATAAGGCAGGAAGCGCGTATTTGTTGTGTTCAGGCTATAGATGAGATTCGCCAGCCGTCCGCTCAGGCGATAGTATGTGACGGTGCCACGCAGGTCTCTGACCCGGCCATAGCTGCCCCCACGCAGCATGGCGTATGGACCGGTCACTTCTTTCCTGACCTTTTCTAGCGAGCCCGCGAGCACGAACTGTTCGTCACCATCCAGAAAAGTCACCAGCATGCGCTGGCGATGCGGCGGGCCGTCGGTTTCGTTGCCGAGGATGCCGATCCGTCCGGGGTTGGCGATCAATCGCACCTTGTCACCGGGTTGCAGGTACTCGCTTGTCATCTCAACGGATTCCATTCAGGCTGGACAGTCAGCTGCGGGCTGATTCCAGCCATTATGCAACAAAAATTGCATCTTTGGAAATACTCCGGGAGAATATCTTTGGGGCCAGTCTTACCCAGATGGATTGGCCGGGTCCTGCCGACAGACCACCTGCTGGAGCAGTAGCTATATGCAGACGTGAAAATTGGTGAGTTTTTTGCTCTTTTGACAGCGTATTATGCTCCCGGGGCGTCGTTGACTTGCAATGAACGTCTTAAAATGAGAGGAGCGCACGTTGGGAAAGCAGGACTTTGCCCCACTTCTGCCGCCGGGAATACACAAGATGTCGCTCGACGAGTTTCGCCAGAAAATGGTGGACCCCTTCGTTGACGATGCTCAACGACTGCGGCTGTTCCTCCGCTTGGAGGAATGGGTAACCAAGTTACGCCTGCGGAAAGTTGGCGCTATACTGTGGCTTGACGGTTCGTTCGTAACCGCGAAATTTGGGCCCAGCGACATTGACTGTATGATGTGGAATCCGACTTTTTTGGGTAACGTAAGTAAGTCGGACGAGACCATCGTAAAAGGTCTTGTAGACCGCGCCACGGCGCGTAGCTTGTATGGGCTAGACCTTTACATGGAGTCGCCGCAGCCTCCCGAGACTCTCCACCGTCAGGCATATTGGCGCGGATTGTTTGGTTTCCAGCATAGTGGCGTTGACGCAAAGGGATTTGTGGAGCTTGCCTTATGAAGACTGACTTCCTTGAGGGTCACTTAAGCGAGCTACAGAAAGTCGCGCGGGTTTCTGCCACTAGAGCCAGCGAAGATCCCAACGACTTTTGGAAGGCGACTGTTGCTGAAAATCAGGCTCAAGCCGTGCGGGATGTTGCACGCGAACTTGAGTTGTCCCGTGCAGATGAATCTGGAGAGCTTCTTGACTTGCGGTTTATTGGACCGAAGGCTGACGGAGCTCTTCCGCTTGATATTTTCTTAAAAATTGCAGAACCACTTTCGAAAGCATGGAAAGCGGCCGCTTTCCGCCTCCGTCATGGCATTGCGGATGGTCGCATCGGTACCGAAATTAGCGATTCGCTTAATTTAAAGCTCGCCGGAGTTGGTCCTGGCTCGACCCATGTTTTCTTGACGGGCAGCATGTCTGAGGATATGACCGGGGAGAGCTTACTTCGCAGCACACTGCAGCAAACGTTCCGCTTGCTCGGCTCTAGGAACGATGAGTTTTATGATGCGGTCGATGCTATTGGAGGGCGTGCAGCTCTCTCGTTTAAAGAAGCCATGAAAGCAATCAGTGCTGCCGGGCTTTCGGTCGAATTTTCATGGCGAGATGAGGGACATCTGCATAAATGGAGAGGAACGTCCGATGAGCTGGTCCGGATCAAGACTTTATTGGAGGCGGCCTCTGAGTCTCAATCATACGAAGAAAGTCTATCTGGTGTTGTGTCCGGGCTTTTCGAGAATGGCCGGCTTGATCTGCGAACTGAAAGCGGAAAAATAAGGATTAGATTCTCACTGGACCAGACCCCAGCCGTTCAGCATCTTACTATTGCAACTCACGCTACTCTACGAGTTTTGACAACTCGCTATACTGACCCAATCACACACCGTGATGTTTTCAAGCGGCAGTTAATTGAGAGAGATACCGGTCAAATATCGCTCAGTTGATCTCGACCTATGCCGTCCTCATCTTAATCTAAACGGCGTTACCAGGCCACGACTGGCTTAGCGCCGTGGTGACCTGATGTCGACCCCGATGCCTCGGCGTGTGCTTTGCCGTGGCAGCCTTGATATACGCGAGCGCTTTCTTTGTGACGAAGTCGACAGTGGCCGGGTGGTTCACGGACTCGCTTGCGCGCTAGATGAGGTACGAGGCTAGATCCACGTGCTCACATGTCCAGCGGTAGTGCACTTACTGGCAGTTGATCAGCACACGGAGCCATCATTTGCGATCCTTATTATTTCACCCACCTCATCCATGCCAAGAGACGGCAGATTCGCAAGACCGACGGTGTATCTGACCGAGACTACCCCTGAGGGGAGGACGAAATCGTCTGGCAGCCGGGGGAATTCCTCGTCCACAGCATAGACATCCGCGCCACGTAAGAAAAAACGCAGAAGCTCGCCGGAGTTCCTCACATCTTCAGACCAGCCCATGTTTGCCATCTTCGTCATGAATAAATCCAGGGCCGCGGCATCCGCCCGCAGGAGTTCAACAACAGCGTCTACCTCGCTGGCGAGCGACTCATTGCCGCCGATGCTCTCTTCCAGTTGAACAGACACAAACAACAGTTGCAGCCCGGGCGACACGCGCAGCTGATCGATCCGGGAGATTTCATGCTCCGGCCTGTTCTTGCGCGTCGTTTTTACTTCAATGTGAAGTCTGTCCAGGACGAAGTCGTGTTTTTCAGCCTCCGGCCCGCTCCAGTAGTCAACAGCAACCGGCCCGAGTATCGGAATCATCAACCGGCGAAGTACCAGTAATTCGCCGAAGAGGCCGGTCTGGACACTTTTTTCCATCGTCTGGCGGACAGGCTTCCAGGCCGACTGCCATGCCCGGATGATTGCCGCCACAGCCCGCCACGGCTCCCTCTCGTGACATACGACTGCCTCAATAATCTCATTGCAGAATGGTGTGAAGACCTGTTCGTGCGAAGGCGGTGCTGACAGGTCCAGCACATCACCTGTCTCCAGGCGGCGGTGCCGGACTCTGAGTCCGTTCAGGTCTGCCGGTGGCGCTCCCGCCGGCCCCCGGGCCACGGGGATCAGCAGGTGAAGCACTCCTGCGTGGTCCATGGCCGCGCACAAGGAGGTGGTGTTGCCGCCGATGGTAACCGGTACAGTCGCAAAGGCATCCTCACTCCGGGGCCGCTGCGCGCGCAGCTGAGACCAGTGTGTGGAAGTGAGGCCGTCAGCCATCGGTCACCATGCTGTTCACGATCCATGTCGTTCCGGCGTCCGACGTATGCGGCAGACTTAATGCAAGTGCGATAACCGGCTCCCGCCTCTCTATACCAAGGTATTCGGGGTCCAGCGGATATATCAGGAGCAGTCCCTGGGTCGGCGGTCTGGCGGCGCGCATGGCCTCAGCGTCATAGGCACCGCTGTCCCGTTTATAGGCGCCCGGACCTGGCGCCAGATCGACGCCTTCGTGTGCGGGATCGGTCAGGATACCGATGCTTTCACTGCTGATGCGCTTGCGCCGCACAAGGCCGATGTCGTTGCCACCCAAAACGCTCTGCCTGCCATCTGCCGGCGATGCTATGAAGACGGACCAGTCAGTCAGCTCACCGGCAGCTGACCGCTCCATAATCCAGTCGGCGAGCAGCTCATTCCGGAAGACGACAATATCTTCATGAATCTCATAATTGCGCAGGAAGCCCGCCACCGTTTCCGCAGACAGGTCCCGCGCCAGTATCCCGCCCTGACATTTTTTTAGTGAAGGAAGCTCTTCAATAAGCCGCTCAGTCAGAGCGAGATTGGCTGACAGCTTCGCCGGATCCAGTAAAGGCAACAGAACCGTCTGAGGATGTTCCCCCGACCAGGAATCCTGCTGCGCTGACGCAGTCCTGGATTTATTACGCGCAGTCAGCAGAAGATCACTGTGCGCTCTTAGCCGGATTGCCATCTGCCGCGGTGTACGGCCGGCAAGAGCCAGAGCAATGATCGAGTCCCGTAACGATTGCTCGACCAGAGCCAGCTCCGTGAACCAGCGGGCTATCCCGTCAGTTGTCCATATCCGGATGAGATCCTCGTAGCCGCGACGGAATCCGTACCATCGTGCCATCTGGAGCAGAGTGTCACACATCGACGCTGTACGCAGAAAATAGGAGACCGTCAGCCCCTCGAGCGTCAGCCCCCGCGACAGCCGGTTGCCGCCAACCGCGACGACATGCCTTTCAGGCTTTTTACTGTACTCAAGGTTTTCCCCTCTGACGCTGTTGAGTTCGAGAACCACGAGCTCCCGCAGCACGCCCACTGCAGAATCAAGAACGACATCATCGCTGGCCGGGACATCAACACCGGTCTTCATTGCACGCCAGACGGGCATAAAGACCGCTGCCAGCTGCTGGCCTTGACGTTCAGCTTCCCGCCACAGATCTAACTGGGCACGGATAGCGCCGGCAATGCGGGTCTGGTCGTCTGTCCGCTGACTTACATGGACGAGCATAGTATGGGGCATGGCTTTAAACCCGCGGAGAACCCGCACACCACCCGCCAGACAGAATTGAACAAGGGCGTCAGCCAGTGAGTCCGGCAGTGTGTCAGAAGCCTGCTCCAGAACGATTTCAGTCTTTCTGCGTCTCCGGCCGCCTCGTAAGGCTTTCACATCTTCAGCGCCCACTACCTGCAGAACATTGCGCTCCCGGGCAGAAGCCCCGAACAGCTCTTCGGTGCCGGTGTACCCTTTCGGGCGGGGCAACTGGAGCACAAAATCCCTAGGGAACAGATCATCACCGGCCTCGCGGTCGACAGCGTCGGGGTTGATCAGGATGTTGGCAAACGGTGTTGCCGTATAGGCGATATAAGCCGCCTTTTTCAGCTGCTTAAGAATGGAGCGGATAAGACCATTGGTCCGGGATGGCGCAAGGTTTTCGTCAGTATCCTCTTCCTCGCCAAGCGCCGGATCAGCGGGTCTGTCGCCCCTGGTGTTGATGGACGCCTGATCGGCCTCGTCGTCAATGATCAGGACCGGCAGATCATGCAGGAGAGACCCGGATGATTCCAGCCAGCTGTCCAGCTTTTGAAGAACAGCCACATTCTTTTTTACAACCGCAAGAAAGAGCCGGTCTGACTGAAGTATGTCTGTGTCCCGCTTCTGAAAGTCGTCCGTCGATGTGGTCAGCGTTACCCATTTCAGATCATCACCCGGCCCTTGCAGATGAGTGCTCTGGTTACCGATCAGCTCCCGCTCCAGGCGGCACTGAGTCTGATTCCGGAGAGAGTCATGAATGCCGGACAGGACGATTACCATCCTGTAACCTGCGTCAACTGCACGCGCCGCAACGGCTGTGTAGTTCGCAGTCTTACCACTCTGAACATAGCCGACAACCAAGCCGCGTCCCTGAAAAGAAGCGCCGGTCCGGGGATCGGGGAGGCATCGCAAAACCCGGAACGATTCCGCAGCTACTGAATCCAGTTGTTGCCGCTCCCACTTCGGATCCGAGCCCAGCAACGCCTCAAGCCGGCTCCAGCACTGCCATGATTCATCAGACAGCCGGTCAGTCCAGCCGGGTCGCTGTGGTATTGAACCGATGATCCGGACCATGCTCATCAGGCGTCTTTTTCAGCCATCAGTTGCTTCTGGACTTCTACTCCATCGAGCTTTCCCAGGAAAGCGGCCAGATGTGCAAGTGCCCCGGGATCGGACCGGAGTTGCCTTACCAGTGCGAAGAGACTCGGGCTGAGTTCGCTGACCTGGATGTCAACAGAGCCGGTCAGCCCCTTCGTCACCTTCCACATAAATTTTTCAGTCCTGACTTCTCTGATTCCGACCTGCGGAAAAGCGGCGGTTGAAGTGCTCTTAGTCCCGGCAGATCCGGATAAAGAGGCAGTGACTGCACCGGCGACGTGTGCAGCGCCGCTTGCGGTTCCGGAATTTTTCGACGTCGGCACGCCGGCCGGCGGAGTAACCGGTATCTGCCGCGGCTTGCGGTACTTGTTCTGACTGGCTTTCCGTGCGGCAGTGGCAAGGGTCTTTACTTCAGTCTGAAGCTGCATGGGTAAGTGAACGATCTGCTTACTGATATTGATCTTGAAAGCATCGTCGAGCACTTTGTCGAAGTTGACCACTACGCGCGCCAGCTTGGTTTTCTCATCGTTGGTTTCCCACATCTGGTGCCAGCCACCCCACTTGATGAGACGGTCGTGACGATAGATGAAGAGCCCCTGGGTTTCGTTCCTTTTGCCGTGCAGACCGAGCAGGTCCAGCGCACGGCGGGCTTCTGCGGCCCCGATGTCTTTATAGTGAGAGGCTATCTCATCTTCGCTCGGCAGAAGAAACGCCTGAACGAAGACCTTTCCATCCCCGCCTTCTATCGGTATGCGGATCGTTTTCGCATCGAAGGCAGATGTTAATTGATGTCCTACCGGATTGTTTGGCTCGACACGATGGCCATTGATAGTGATTGTCACTTTCTTCCGGCCTGCCGCCTTTGCTTCGAGGAAGCGGTGGAACACCAGCGCAAGATGACGTTCCAGAAGCATTATTTCTGATGAAAACGGATCCAGGCCCCGAGCGGCCGGCATTGTCTGCGGCGGGTGCATATCTTTCCAGAGGACGACCGTACCATGATTCCAGATGGCCGTTATCTCCTGCTCCCATGGTGCCAGCGGATCCGATCTGGCGATCCATCCGTCCATGTTGTCGATATCCCAGGTAAGGTGACTGGCCGCGGCTCCATCGCATCTGGTCACCACGGTAAAAACTTTTGCTTGTGACCACGACGCCCCTTTCAGGCCATAACCGTATTTTCCCAGGCTGTGATTTTCATAATCAGTACTGCTGCCGATACGCATCGCCTCAGCCAGCGTGGCAGCGTCCATGCCCGTACCGTTATCTGCGATACTCATCCACCGCCCGTGACCTCTGTCAGGACGACCGAAGGTAATGTCGATTTTCGTGGCGTCGGCACTGATCGCGTTATCCACGAGATCTGCGACCGCTGATGGCATTGTGTGTCCGACCGAGCCCAGGATCCGCACCAGCCGCGCGGGGTTCGGAGCCAGTTCTATTCCGTTCAACGGAACCTGAGGAAGCGGCGGAACCATAGCTGTCTCCTTCTGTGGTGCTGTAAAAAGATCCGGACGCGCTTCACTGAGGGTTTTCCAGGCCCGCTCACCCTCATCATCATAAAGCGCAACCATCGCTGTTTTTGCCAGCCTGCTGCTTTCCCCGTCAGCAAGTATTGCCTTCGTTACGTGATGATCTGCAGGAAATACAGCCCATGACCCCGTAGCCGGGCTTGACCCGGCTTCGATTTCCATTGCAAACAGGCAGCCCGGCGCGACAAAGTGATAACACTGATCCGTGGGACAATTGCCTTCCATGCGCCAGTTCCTTTCCTGCCGCTTCAGCCACTGATGCACCTCGCTGATACCCTCATCGGTGTCGTACCGGAGGATCATCTCAATGACATCGGAGTCCTTTGCCGCTGGAAAGACGCGTTCCACCACTTTCCAGTGGAAGTGGATTGCGCGCTGCTTCGAGCCCTCTTTCCCTTGACGCCGGTACTCATGAAACATCCCGAGTTCGCTGTGGGTGAGGATTCTCAGTATCAGAAAGCGCATAGCTCCGCTCCGCGTCTTCCTGCGGTTGTGAGCTGCGTGCCCGTATTCAACCCGAGCAGTTCTCTGCGGATATCATTCATCGGCTGACAACCGATCATGGAACGCATCGTTATCGCAATGGAATAAGCAACAAGCGGCGGAACAGCATTACCGATCTGTTTGAATGCCGGGTTCATGCTTCCACTGAAGGCAAAACCGTCGGGGAAGGACTGTAACCTGGCAGCCTCTCGCACCGAAATGGTTCTGGCCTGCTTACTGTCAAAGTGAATATGACTGTATGAATCTTTCCCCAGGTGCGCGAGAAGTGTACGTACCGGCTTATCGCGATACAGCTTCCACCACTTGTTCGGGAACTTCCCGGGATCATAGGGAAGCGTCCACGATTTCATGAACTTTTGTATCTCAGCAGTGTGGGCCAGCCTATCGTCCTCGTCTGGCCACTGCTTGTTTATCAATTGGTCTCGTTTTTTCTCGACAAACTGCCAGACCTCCGGATACTGCCAGCCTTCTTTCATCAGCTTAAAAATCTTGTAATCGCGCGGAAGGTATCGGATCACGTGCCCGGTGGTAGAGTTGCTGGCACCAAAACCGGGCCATTGCCGCATCAGCCGTGACCAAGCGGTCGTAGGGTCCGGCGACGTGTATTCCACACGCTCAGCCGGATCCTTCCGCCCGCGCACAATCAGTTTTTTATCCAGCAGATCAAGAGCATAAATCGGAGGCAGATCAGCGAGCGCCTGGCTTGCGGTGGTCGCGGGAGGCAGATCATCATCAGGAGACGGGTCACTGATCCAACAATGGCTGTGTTCCGCCTGCATCCCTTCTATTACAAATTGCGGAATCAATTTCCTCGCAGCCGCTCTCGTTCCCTCATAGCCGGAGGGAAGAACCGAAAAGTGGGTTGGAGAAGGAAAGAGAACATCCTGGTCAAGATCTTCGTGTACGCCGATAAGGAACATCCGCTCCCGAGTCTGTGGTACACCGAACCAGGAGGCATTAAGCAGTGTGTAACGGACTACATATCCTTCCTTTTGAAGCTTCTCAGCAATCGTTTCCGCAACGTTTTTGCCACCATGATTCAGAATATCCGGAACATTCTCCATCAGCAGAGCTAATGGTCTGGTTTGACGGACGTAGTGCAGGTAGCGTTGCCACAGATTTACGCGGCCATCCACCAGAAACGCAATATCGGCATCGTCCTCTTCCCGGCGATGAGCCTCTGCGCGGAGCTTGGCGCGTCCTACACGTGCGAAAGCCTGACACGGAGGACCACCGACGAGAACGTCGACTTGGTCGTCTACAGGACCTCCGATACCAAGGTCTTTGAAAATTGAGGCAGGGTCTTCTTTTGTAATGTCGCGTGCCTTGAAATGAGCCTCCCGGTTCGAACCGTGGCTTATCCCGGCAAAGTTTGCGCCATGTGAGGCTGCGGCCCAGGCATCGAATTCAACAGAAGCTACCAGCTCAAATCCAGCCGTAGCAAATCCAAGCGAAATGCCTCCGCATCCGGCGAAAAGATCCATGAATCGGGGAGGCTGACCGCTCTTCAGCCTTGCGATCTTCCGCACAATAACCTCAGACCGCGCCACTGAGCAGCCCCCCATAATACATACTGAACTTTAAGATGGTTCCTGCGCGAGTTCTATCAGTTAAAAATCTGTCAAACATAATCATATTTCATTGGGTCTCTCGAATCTGCATCGTTTGTTGTGTGACATTGTTATCGATGCCTACAGGGAGAGACGCTGGGCTCACTCTACCGTAAAGCGCAAACCACTCTTAGCTGCGCATCTGTAAATGGGTTTTACTGTGTCCCTCAGGAGGTCAGAAATTCTTTGGAGCTTTGAAGACAACTTTCCGGCGCAGGTGGGCGGAGACAGTCACTTTTGTCAACCACGACAGGATAGAGCAAATCTTTCAGACCAGCAATGACAGGGATAAGTCATCTTGTTGGACTGTTCACACGGCGGTCACGGCTTGACGGAAACTCTAAGCGCCAACGTCGCGGGCAACCGCCGACAGGCGCAACCCGTGCGTATTATGACAGGTGGAGACTGCTCAACAGCTGTCGGCGCGGTCACCAATTCCGGCGTACCCAGAAATTGCATTGAACCGCCATGATCGGAGTAATCAGCACAACTATGACGCCTCGCAAAAAACAGCCCTTAGCTCATGCTGGCCGTACGCGTGTCGATCACTTCGACCCGCACGTGGTGACGCGGTCTTCCACCGCTACCGTTCCGGAAGAAGATGATATACAAACAACCAGCATTGATGCTTACGAAACTGGTTTCAATCAACCTGTCGGAGGCGTCTATCTGCCGACATCGTTGAGAGACGTCGTGCTCCCGATCGGAGCGCAAGCCGTACCGTTTAATAGCCGGAGAAACCATACGGGTTGCTGTCCGGTACATCATCAATCCCAGGCCACGGCGTATGTGTCAACGGATCGAGCCAGTCCGCCAGTTTAGTGAGCAGTTCCAGGTCCTCACAAAGATCCGTTCGCAGGCCTGCAGACGCCCCAAGTTTTGCCCTAAGCCTGCGTAGGGAATCCGCCCGGTCCAGGTTTTTCGCCATCTCTTCAAGGCCGGCAAGCCTGTGCAGAAGCTTGTCCCGGGCTTCCTTTTGAATTTGCCACTCCCGTGACAGCCGCTCACGTTCGCGAGCCTTATCTGCACGAATCTCTGCCTGGACTCTAAACCGCAGCGCCGCCTCTTCAAGGCGGTTTTGAGATAGCCCCTTGATTCACCAGACACAGTCGATGCTGTATCCTTACGGATAGGAATAAGACTGTGAGTATGACTAGGAACAACCAAACCATCGAAGTCGTGACGGTGTCCGAAGAGCGACGCCGC
>NZ_JNNN01000008.1:0-62077 GCF_000735635.1 Massilia sp. LC238
GGCACGCCGGCGTACACGTCCGTGTCGTGGAGACCAACCTCAGACCGTGGTGTCAACCGGCGTCATGGCAGCCAAGAAGATGTCCGCTCAAAAGCGCGCCAGCTCCCGCTAACCCGGGCAAAAAAGCAGACATTTCAACTTTGCCAGAAGCGGACATTTCAACTTTGCCTTTACAGGGTGGGCGGCTATACCGGACTGGCAGATCAGTCGATAGCGCCACCGCCGCCCACGCGTTCAGGCCGCAGGTGAGCACCTCTCTGTGCTACGGAGAGTTGAACGCGTGGGCGGCAGTCATTACGCGGATTCTCCGACGCCTCAGGTGGAGCCGCCCACCCTACGGGAAACCTGCGCACTCCTTCAAAACGGCGCCACTGGCGCCGTTTTGTTTCAGCGGTTGAGCAGAGCGGTACATTGCCGCTATCATGGGATTTCCTTTTACCTCAGCCATCTGCCCATGAAGACCAAGCTGTTCCTTGCATCCCTGCTGCTGTGCGGCGCCGCCTTTGCCGGCGAGCTGGAAGACGCCAATGCCCTGTTCGAGAAGAAGGACTACGCGGGCGCGATGAAAATCTACACCAAGCTGGCCAATGCCGGCAATCCGGCCGCGCAGCAGGCGCTGGGCCAGATGTATTTCTACGGCGAAGCAGGGGAGGTCGACGAAGCCAGGGCCGTCGATCTGTTCAAGAGATCCGCCGCCAAGGGTAACAAGGTCGCGATCGACTCGCTCGAACTGATCGAGCAGCGCGTCAAGCGCCGCAAGGACATCGATTACTGGATCAAGGGCTACGACGGCGAGGACCTGAAGTCGGGCGAGTTCCGCTGCACCGCGCCGCGTATTCCCGCGATGTCGAAGGTCAATGCCGACATCGATCGTATCAGCGCGGCCGTGCAGACGTGGCAGGAGTGCTACAACAAGTACGTCACCAACCTGAACGCGTCGCTGCCGCTGACCAAGCGCGTCCCGAGCGACATCCAGAAGCTGATGAACAAGGAGGAGATGGAGAAATCGAATGCTTACCTGGCCCAGCTGCAGGAAAACCTGACCGAGGAAGCGAAGGTGGGTTCGAAGCTGGTGCTGGCGGACTACGCCGCATGGCGCTCGGCGACCGATGCCTATGTGACCGAGCACAACCAGATGGTGAAATCCGCCAAGAAGGATTCCCACTGGGCGGACAAGAAAATTCAATAAGCCGCCGGGCAAGCCGGCAGCTTGGTGGGCGCAGGCTTAGTGCCAGCTGCGCATCAGGCCGACGGCCAGGCCCTCCAGCGCGAACTCGTCTTCCGGGTTCACCTGGATCACCTTGAAGTCCGGATTCTCCGGCAGCAGCTCGACCAGGTTGCCGGTCTTGCGGTAGCGCTTGACCGTGACTTCTTCGCCGAGGCGGGCCACCACGATCTGGCCGTTCTTGGCGCTGTCGATCTTCTTGACGGCCAGGAAGTCGCCGTCGCAGATGCCGGCATCGCGCATCGACCAGCCCTTGACCTTCAGCAGGAAGTCGGGGCGCGCCGAGAACATGGCGGCGTCGACGGAGTAGGTGGCTTCGACGTGTTCCTGGGCCAGGATCGGCGAACCGGCGGCCACGCGGCCGACCAGCGGCAGCGACATCATGAGGGCGGCAGGCACCATCGGGACCTGTTCGACGGACGCGCCGACCAGGCGGATGCCGCGCGAGGTGCCCGGCGAAATCTCGATGGCGCCCTTGCGCGCCAGGGCCTGCAGGTGTTCTTCGGCCGCGTTGGCCGACTTGAAACCCAGCTCGGCCGCGATTTCGGCGCGGGTCGGCGGGAAGCCGGTGTTTTCGATCGCTTCCTTGATCAGGTTAAGGATCTGTTCTTGCCTTGCAGTGAGCTTGAGCATGGGTGTTGTACGGCATTAGTTGTAAGAGCAGACTGTATTTTTGTACAGTATTCTGATATGCGCAAGGGCAAACACAGGAAAACTGTAAAAAATTTGTGCAGTGCGTCCGTATTCGTGGCGCCGATGCCTGCTTTTCGCCGCCATCTGCCGGGCTGGGCCATGCCATGGATTCCCATCCGCCGGTTTTTCAGGCTATAATCGAAGGCTTTCCCTTCCCACACTCGTCTTGACGCCGAGGTGGGCATTTGTTTAAACGTCCTCAAGGAGTGTTGCATGCGTCATTATGAAATCGTTTTTATCGTCCACCCGGACCAGAGCGAACAAGTTCCGGCGATGATCGAGCGTTACAAGACCACGGTGACCAGCCGTGGCGGTAACATCCATCGCGTGGAAGACTGGGGCCGTCGCCAGATGGCTTACCAGATCCAGAAGCTGCCGAAGGCTCACTACATCTGCATGAACATCGAGTGCGACAACGAGACCCTGGTCGAGCTGGAAACCGCATTCAAGTTCAACGATGCCGTCCTGCGTCACCTGACCGTCAAGATGAAGAAGGCCGAAACCGCACCGTCGCCGATGATGAAGTCGGTCCAGCGCGAAGACGCAGCCAAGAGCCACCGCGCAGAAGCAGCAGCCGCTGCTCCGGCCGCCGCTGCCTAAGTTTTTCTCGGGAATTCGTAGAACGCAGTGAACCGGTTCCAGCTCATCGCGACCATCGCGGAGCGAGACGTACTGCGTTTCACCCCGGCCGGCGTCCCCATCGTGGGCGCGATCCTGATGCACGATTCGCAGCAGGTCGAGGCCGGAGTGACAAGGCAGGTCGCGTTTGAAATCCCTGCGCTCGGCGCGGGCGAGATTTCAGGCAGGCTGGAAAGCGCCGAACTCGGTGCCGCCTACCGCTTCGAAGGATTCCTCGCAAGGAAAAACCGCAACAGCAAAGCCTTGGTGTTTCACATCATTGATTTCAGTGCCGCGTAACCGTACTCGGCCTATTTAGATTACAGATACAGGAGCCTCAAAATGGCATTCGGTAAAAAGTTCGACAAAAACAAAGCTAAAGAAAAAATGAAGCGCAAGCAGCAGAACCCGCTGTTCAAGCGCAAGAAGTTCTGCCGCTTCACCGCCGCAGGCGTGGAACAGGTGGACTACAAGGACGTCGACACCCTGAAGGACTTCGTCCAGGAAAACGGCAAGATCATGCCGGCACGTCTGACCGGTACCAAGGCGCACTACCAGCGCCAGGTCGACACCGCCATCAAGCGCGCACGCTACCTCGCGCTGCTGCCGTACACCGACCTGCACAACGCTTAAATCGCGGCACGTCAGCTAGATATCCTGGAGAAAAAATATGCAAGTTATTCTGCTCGAAAAAGTCGTCAACGTCGGTAACCTGGGCGACGTCGTCAAAGTCAAGGACGGTTACGCACGTAACTTCCTGATCCCGCAAAAAATGGCACGCCGCGCCACCCAGGCCGCCGTGGCCGAGTTCGAAACCAAGCGCGCCGAACTGGAAAAAGCAGCAGCTGAAAAGCTGTCGGCAGCCCAGGCGCAAGGCGACAAGCTGAGCGGCATGACCGTCACCATCGCCCAGAAGGCGGGCGTGGACGGCCGTCTGTTCGGTTCGGTCACCAACTTCGACATCGCCGAAGCCCTGAGCAAGCAAGGTTTCCCGGTCGAGAAGTCGCAGGTTCGCATGCCGACCGGTCCGCTGAAGACCACCGGCGAATTCCCGGTCTCCGTCGCGCTGCACACCGACGTGGTTTCGGAAATCACCATCTCGGTGGTTGGCGAAGCTGCCTAAGCTGCTGTTGTATAAATGAAAAAAGCCGGGTTCTCCCGGCTTTTTTTATTCCTGGAAACTCGCCAATTATTTCAGCCGTGTGACCGGAAACGGTATAATGCCCGCCATGAATTCCCCATCCGATCCGCAAGTCGATTCCCTGCGCATCCCGCCGCATTCCATCGAAGCAGAACAGTCCGTCATCGGCGGCCTGCTGCGCGATAACGCCGCCTGGGACCGCATTGCCGACTTCATGCACGCAGAGGATTTCTACCGCTACGACCACCGCATCATCTTCGAACAGATGATCCGCCTGATCAACGCCGGCAAGCCGGCGGACGTGATCACGGTCTACGAAGCCTGCAACATGCTGGGCAAGGCCGAGGAGGTGGGCGGCCTGCAGTACCTGAACGCGATGGCGCAGAACACGCCGTCGGCGGCCAACATCCGCCGCTACGCCGAGATCGTGCGCGACCGCGGCATCCTGCGCAACCTGATCACCGTCGCCGACGAAATCTCGGGCAACGCCTTCAACCCGCAGGGCAAGGAAGTCAAGCAGATGCTTGACGAGGCCGAATCAAAGATCTTCGCCATCGCCGAAACCGGCGCCCGCGGCCAGCAGGGCTGGAACCCGATCCAGCCGCTGCTCACGCAAGTGGTCGAGCGCATCGACGAGCTGTACTCGCGCGAGAACCAGGGCGAGATCACCGGCGTGCCGACCGGCTTCATCGACCTCGACCGCATGACCTCCGGCCTGCAGCCGGGCGACCTGATCATCGTCGCCGGCCGTCCCTCGATGGGCAAGACCGCGTTCTCGGTCAACATCGGCGAGAACGTCGCGATCGAAGCCGGCCTGCCGGTAGCTGTTTTCTCCATGGAAATGGGCGGCGCCCAGCTGGCCATGCGTATGCTCGGCTCGGTGGGCCAGCTCGACCAGCACCGCCTGCGTACCGGCCGCCTGAACGACGAAGACTGGCCGCGCCTGACGCACGCCATTCAAAAGATGAACGACGCCCAGCTCTACATCGACGAGACGCCGGCGCTGAACCCGATCGAGATGCGCGCACGGGCACGACGCCTGGCGCGCCAGTGCGGCAAGCTGGGCCTGATCATCGTCGACTACCTGCAGCTGATGCAGGGCAGCCAGCCGGGCGACAACCGCGCGGCCGAGATCTCCGAGATCTCGCGAAGCCTGAAAGGCCTGGCGAAAGAGCTGCATTGCCCCGTCATCGCACTGTCCCAGCTGAACCGTTCGCTGGAACAGCGACCCAATAAACGACCCGTCATGTCCGACCTGCGCGAATCGGGCGCTATCGAACAGGACGCCGACGTTATCATCTTCCTGTATCGCGACGAGGTCTACAATCCCGACTCGCCCGATAAGGGAACCGCCGAGATCATCATCGGTAAGCAGCGTAATGGCCCGATCGGGGCGATTCGCCTTACCTGGATCGGCTCCTACACCAAGTTCGGCAACTACAGCGGCAACCTGAGCATCTATCAGGGCGATTAAGAAGCAATAAGCCGCGATTTACCACCTCGCCGCTGCCAGCCGTGGCAGCGGTCTCGAAGTCCCAAGAGATTCACAACGGAGAATAATATGTTTGGACGCCTGATGCCCCAGGAGGGCAAGTTTTTTGACCTGTTCAACCAGCACGCCGCCCTGTGCGTGAAGGGCGCGCAGGAAATGGTTGGCCTGATGACCAACTTCGACGACCTGGAAAACCGCACCCACGCCGTCGAAAGCATCGAAAAACAAGCAGACAAGATCACCTACGAATGCGTCGACCTGCTGCACAAGACCTTCATCACCCCGCTCGACCGCGATGACATCCACAAGCTGATCACCAGCATGGACGACATCCTCGACATGATGGAAGACGCGGCCCAGACGGTTTCGCTGTACGACCTGCACGCCGTGACCCCGGAAGCCGCGCGCCTGGCCGAACTGTGCCTGGCTGCCTGCAAGAAGGTGCAGGAAGCCGTCTCCCTGCTGCACGACATGGGCAACGCCCAGAAGATCGTCGCCATCTGCGAAGAGATCGACCGCTTCGAATCGGACGCCGACCACGTGATGCGCGCCGCCATGTCCAAGCTGTTCCGCGACGAGCCGGACGTGCGCAACCTGATCAAGATGAAGGCGATCTACGAGATCCTCGAAACCGTCACCGACCGCTGCGAAGACGTGGCGAACATCGTCGAAGGCATCATCGTCGAGAACGCGTAACGTGCACAGCGCACACGCACAACAAGAATAAACATGGAAACTATTAACATCAGCATTTACGTGCTGGGCTTCCTGGTGCTGCTGGCACTGGTGTTCGACTTCATGAACGGCTTCCACGACTCGGCGAACTCGATCGCCACCGTGGTGTCGACCGGCGTGCTGAAACCCCAGCACGCGGTGGCGATGGCCGCCTTCTTCAACTTCATCGCGATCTTCGTGGTCAACATGAAGGTGGCGCAGACCATCGGCAAGGGTACCATCGACCCGCACGTGGTCGACCATTACGTCATCTTCGGTGCGCTGGTCGGGGCGATCGCCTGGAACATCATCACCTGGTACTACGGCATCCCGTCCTCGTCCTCGCACGCGCTGATCGGCGGCCTGGTGGGCGCGGCGGTGGCGAAGGCAGGCACCGGCTCGCTGATCTCCGGCGGCCTGCTCAAGACCGTGGCCTTCATCGTGGTCGCGCCGATGCTGGGCTTCGCGCTCGGCTCGATCATCATGCTGATCGTGTCCTGGACCTTCGTGAAGTCGACGCCGCGCAAGGTCGACACCTGGTTCCGCCGCCTGCAGCTGGCCTCGGCCGCGGCCTACTCGCTGGGCCACGGCGGCAACGACGCGCAGAAGACCATGGGCATCATCTGGATGCTGCTGATCGCGGCCGGCTACGTCAGCGTCAACGACACCCATCCGCCGGCCTGGGTCATCATCTCCTGCTATGCCGCGATCGCCTTCGGCACGCTGTTCGGCGGCTGGCGCATCGTCAAGACCATGGGCCAGAAGATTACCAAGCTCAAGCCGGTCGGCGGCTTCTGCGCGGAAACCGGCGGCGCCATGACCCTCCTGATGTCGAGCTACTTCGGCATCCCGGTCTCGACCACCCACACCATCACCGGCGCGATCGTCGGCGTGGGCGCCTCGCAGAAGATGTCGGCGGTGCGCTGGGGCGTGGCGGGCAACATCGTCTGGGCCTGGATCTTCACCATCCCGGCCTCGGCCTTCATGGCCGCGATCGCCTGGTGGATCGGCACCCACATCATGTAAGAAGCGCCCCTTCGCTGCTGCATGGAAAGCCCGGCCCGTCCGGGCTTTTTTACGTCCCGCGGGCGCGCGCGGGGGGGGATCGGCCTGTTCCCGAGCACGGCGAGGATGCCGAGACCCTGCTCAAGAATGCGGACATCGCGATGTAGTCGGTCAAGACCGAAGGGAAGGACGGCTTCTGCTTCTTCCAGTCGCGCTGCTTCGCGGCCATCCGTGCCCGGCTCGAGACGGAAGTGGAGCTGCGCCGGGCGCTCGACCTGCAGCACTTCGTGCTGCATTACCAGCCGCGGGTGGATCTGGCGACCGGCAGCGCCGCCAGCATCGTAGCGCTGGTGCGCTGGCAACGGCCTGGCCAGTTGGATGCGCCACGGCGCAGCCCTGGTGCCGGTCTCGGTCAACATTTCGCCGCGCCAGTCCAGCCAGTCCGATTGCGCATCGAACATCAGGAAGGCGACACCCTGATCGCCTCGATGATTGCGATAGCCCACGCGCTGGGCATGCGGGTAGTGGCCGAGGGCAGCGAGAGCCGCCGCCAGATGCAGCTGCTGCAGACCCTCGGCTGCGACGAAGAGCAGGGCTTCTATTTTTTCGCGCCCGGTGGCGCCCGCAGCGCGCCGGGCGCCGCTGGCCCGGGCCTGGGCGGGATGAGCGCCCTGTCGTGCAGTAGTTGCCGGCGCCTGTTTCAGCGGCCCGGAAGCTTGCGCCGCCGACCCGTGAAGGCAATCATCCCCGCGCCGGCCGCCAGCAAGGCCAGGGTTCCCGGTTCCGGCACCTCCGCAGGAAGCGAGCCGGTGAACTTCTGCAAGTGAATTTCGCCACCCTGATTCAGGTTCTTGGCGTATACGCCCCCCTCGACGTTGGCGCCGCCGGTGTTGCTGAACGTCCCGTTTGCTACCAGCACCTGTCCGCCGAAGGTGCGACCGACGCTGACGCTGCTCGCGCCGGCGAAGTTCCAGATCAGCGAGCTGGCCAGGTTCTGGGGCTGGGCGAAGTTGGCGTTGAGGTTTAGGATGCTGTCGTTGGTGTTGAAAATGACCGTGCTGGCGCCGTTCAGGTTAAAACTGAGATCGGAGGTAATGGACGAGAAGATCTTGCTGTCGAGCGTGGTCAGGTCGAACACCAGCATGCCGTCGACCGGCATGCCGTAAAAGCTGACCTGGCGGTCGTTATTGCTGAAAATGACCGAGGTGCCCGGGGTGGCCTGCAGCGCCGATAATTGCGAGGACAGCCCTGTCATCAGCGCCGAGAAATCGGTAGAGGTCGAGGCCTCCAGCGTGCTGTTCATCGTGCTGGTGGTCGCGTTCAGTACCTTGCCGTTCAGGTTGATGCCGCTATAGCTGGCGGCATGGATTTTCTGGCCGAAATTGACGTTGGAAGCGGCGCCGGCGACATAGACATTACCGTTGAAGCTGGAATTGGACGCCGAGCCGCCGACATGGCTTTCGCCGGAATTGACGGTGGCATTCTTGAAGTTGCCGCCGACGACGGCCCCCAAGCCGTTCACGTGCACATTGCCGCTCACGTTGCCGCCCACCGTCAGGCCGGCATAGTTCGACGCGGGGGTCCTGCCGGCGTGCTGCACATATGCGCCACCCTTCACATCGCCACCCACATAGGTGCGGCCGTCGACGTGCGAGGTCGAGTTCAGGTTGCCGCTGACGACAACGTTGAACTGCTGCAGCATTTCGGTGGAAGTGAGCGGTACGGCGGCGGCCTGGCCCGCACTGAACAGCATCATTACGGCAAACGCGGCGGACGTGCGGGCAATCATCGGGTATCCAATCGTGGAAACAGCGCGGATTCAATAATAACAACGTTAATTTCCCGGTGGATATTAAGGCTTTATGAGATTTTCCGCAACAAATTCGTCAAATTCGATGTGGCATATTGACAACTCCGGCAGTCTGCCGATCTTGAGACGGGGCTCGAACGCGGCTTCCGAGATTCCCGGTGTTCCTTTACATTTTTGCTAATGCTGGTAGTAATATTACACAGTGGCGTCTGCCACTGCTGCCGCCTGTGGCTAAGCGGTCCAGGCAATCAGCTTTTAAAAACAACGATTAAGGGGACATTATGCGCAACAGAGGTAGTTTGACTTCACGCTTGCATGTCAGCCTGGCTGCTTGTGGGATGCTTGCTGCAATGGCCGGGATCGCCCTGCCAGCTAGCAGCGCCTTCGCCCAGCAGCCGGCCGCCAGCGCTGCCGCGCCGGTCGCGCCCGGCACCATCCGCATCCATTTCCGCCGCGTCCAGAACGATACCGCCCAGTGGGGCGTGTATTCCTGGGATGGCCCGGCTAGGCCGAGCTCGGCCTGGATCACGGACCGGTTCATGTTCACCCAGAGCGACGATTTCGGCGGCTGGGTCGACATTCCGCTGGCGCCAGGCAAGACCGCCCTGTGGTTCCTCGTCACCGACGGCAGCGGCACCAAGAACTGCGGCGCCGACCAGGGCGCGCAGCTGCCCGCCGACGTGGGTAGCCGTGGCCACGAGATCTGGCTGCTGGAGGGCGACTGCAGCATCTACACCGCGCCGCCTGCGCCCAGCTACGGCAGCCTGGCCCAGGCCGGCGCCCACTGGCTGGCCGCCGGCACCCTGGCCTGGCCGGGCGCGCCCGCCAGCGGCAGCTACAAGCTGTACTACGCGGCGAACGGCGGCCTCGGTTCGGGCGCCGCCGGCGTCACCGGCTTTGACGGCAGCATGGACCTGAGCCTGGCGCCGCTGCCGGAGGCGGTGCGCGCGAAATTTCCGCACCTGGCCGGCAGCACCGGCCTGGCGCTGTCGACGCCAGACGCGGCCAAGGTCGCCGCCCTGGCCAGCGCCCAGTTCGCGATCGCCCAGTTCGACGCTGGCGGCAAGCTGGTGCAGGTGACCTCGCTGCAGACCGCCGGCATGCTCGACGAGGTGTTCGCCGCCCGCGCGGCCGACACCAGGCTCGGCGTGAGCTTCAACGGCGCCGGCGTGCCCACCTTCCGCCTGTGGGCGCCGACCGCCAAGTCGGTGGCGCTCGACATCTATCCGGACGCGAACGCGCCCGCCGCCAGCCAGGTGCCGATGCGCTTCGATGCCGCCACCGGAGTCTGGAGCTACACGGCCCCAAGCGCCGACTGGACCAACCGCGCCTACTACACCTACACCGTCAAGGTGCTGTCGCGCTGGGCCGACAACACGCTGGTGACGAATACCGTTACCGACCCCTACTCGGTGAGCCTGAACGCCAACAGCGCCCGCAGCTATCTCGCCAACCTCGACAGCGAGCAGCTCAAGCCGCGCAACTGGGACAAGCACCGCATCCCGGCGCTCGCGCATCCGGCCGACATCTCCATCTACGAGCTGCACGTGCGCGACTTCTCGCTGAACGACGACTCGGTGCCGGCGGCGCGCCGCGGCAAGTACCTGGCTTTTGCCGAGCGCAATTCGCGCGGCATGCGCCACCTGCAGTCGCTGCAGAAGGCGGGCCTGAGCCACGTGCACCTGCTGCCCGTGTTCGACATCGCCAGCGTCAACGAAGCCGGCTGCGTGTCGCCCGTGATCCCGGATGCCGGCCCGGCCTCGGAAGCACAGCAGGCCGCGATCGAGGCGGTGCGCGATGCCGACTGCTTCAACTGGGGCTACGATCCGGTGCACTACAACGCGCCGGAAGGCAGCTATGCATCGAACGCCAACGACGGTGCCGCGCGCGTGCGCGAGTTCCGCGAGATGGTGCAGGGCCTGCACGAGGCCGGCCTGCGGGTCACCATGGACGTGGTCTACAACCACACCAGCGCCTCGCAGCAAGGCCAGCTGTCGACCCTCGACAAGATCGTGCCGACCTACTACTACCGCCTGAACGACAAGGGCGCCAACCTGAACGACAGCTGCTGCGCCGACACCGCCGCCGAGCACACCATGATGGCCAAGCTGATGACAGACTCGGTGGCCCTGTGGGCCAGCGCGTACAAGGTCGACAGCTTCCGCTTCGACATCATGACGTTTGCGCCGCTGGCCGTGATGCAGGAACTGCAGGCGCGCGTCAACCAGGCCGCCGGCCGCGAGATCTACCTGTACGGCGAAGGCTGGAACTTCGGCGCGGTGGCCAATGACCAGCGCTTCGTGACGGCGCGCCAGGCGAACCTGTTCGGCACCGGCATCGGCTCATTCAACGACCGCCTGCGCGACACGGTGCGCGGTGGCGGCTGCTGCGACGGCGGCGAGAACCTGATTAGCCAGCAGGGCTTCATCAACGGCGTCTGGTATGACCCGAATCACCTGGCAAGGCAGTCGCGCGACGATGCGCTGCGCCTGGCCGACCTGGTGCGCGTGGGCCTGTCGGGCACCCTGCGCGACTACCGTTTCGTCGACCGTTTCGGTTCGCTGCGCAGCAATGCCGACATCGACTACTTCGGCCAGCGCGCCGGCTACACCGCCAGCCCGGTCGAAACCATCAACTACGTCGAGAAGCACGACAACCAGACCCTGTTCGACATCAACGCCTTCCGCCTGCCGCAATCGACCTCGCTTGCGGACCGGGTGCGGGTGCAGAACCTGGGCGCGGCCATCGTGCTGCTGTCGCAGGGCATTCCCTTCATCCATGCGGGACAGGAGCTGCTGCGTTCCAAGTCGCTCGACCGCGACAGCTACAACGCGGGCGACTGGTTCAACCGCCTGGACTACAGCTACGCGTCGAACAATTTCGGCGTGGGCCTGCCATCGAGCGACAAGAACCGCGACAACTGGGGCCTGATGACGCCGGTGCTGGAAAACCCGCTGATCAAGCCGGATACCAGGGCGATCCTGGCGGCGAAGGAGGCGTTTGAAGACCTGCTCCGGATCCGCACGGACAGCGCTTTGTTCCGCCTGCGCAGTGCGAAGGACGTCGAAGAGCGCCTGCGCTTCTACAACACCGGGCCGGACCAGTTGCCCGGCCTGGTGGTGATGCACATCGACGGGGAAAAGCCGGTCCGCTACCCGGAGGCGCGCTACCGCAGCGTGGCGGTGCTGTTCAACGTGGACAAGGAGGCGAAGACGATCGCGATCCCCGAGCTGAAGGGGCGCAAGTTCAAGCTGCACCAGGTGCAGGTCAGCTCGACTGACCCGGTGGTGAAGACGTCCGGCTACGGCGACGCCGACGGCAGCTTCACGATCCCGGCGCGCACGGCGGCGGTATTCGTCGAGAGGGGGGCGAACCGCGGCGAGGAGTGAGCGGTACAAGGCCAGGATACAGGGATGTCCTGGCCGACATGCATCACAGCGTGACTTCCAGGCCTTCGAAGGCCAGCCGCACCTGCAGCTCGCCCAGGCGCTCGCCGTAGCGCGCCATCACGGCGGCGAATGCCGCCTCGAGCTCGTCGTCGCCGCGGGTCGGCTCGTGGTGGGTGCAGTACAGGGCGCGCGCGCCCACGCGCAGCGCCATCTCGATGGCGGCATCGAAAGTGCCGTGGCCCCAGCCGGCCTTGGACGGGTATTCCTCGCGGGTGTAGGAGCAGTCGACGATCAGTGCGTCCACGCCGGCCATGGCGGCGTCGGTCGCGCGCTGGCGCTCGCCCAGGTGCGCTTCGAACGCGTCGAAGGCCGGGTCGCCCGGCGGATGGGGGTTGTGCCAGGGTTCGTGGTCGCCGGTGAAGAACAGCGAGCGGCCATGGCAGGAGATGCGGTAGCCGAGGTTGGTGACCGGGTGGTTCATCAGGACGTTGCCGACCACCGCATCGCCGACCGCGACCGACGTGCCGATGTCGAGGGTACGGTACTCGATGGTGGCGCCCATCTGTGTTTCGCTGACCGGGAAGTAGCTGTTCTGCAGCTGCACCGCCATCACGTGCTCGATGCCCTTGCCGGTCACCGGGTCGTGGGCGCCGTGCAGGCGCACGCGGCTGCCCTTGATGAACAGCGGCGTGAAGAAGGGCAGGCCATGGATGTGGTCCCAGTGGCTGTGGGTGATGAAGATGTTGGCCTGGATCGCCGGCGCCTGCGGCCGCGCCAGCAGGTGCTGGGCCAGCGGGAACAGGCCGGTGCCGCCGTCCAGGATGATCAGGGTGCCATCGTGGCTGCGCACTTCGATGCAGGTGGTGTTGCCGCCGTAGCGCGCCGTGCGTGGACCGGGGGACGGTATCGAACCACGCACCCCCCAGAAGCGGAATTTCATCGGGACTCCCAGCCGAACTTGTTATGTTTTTTGAATACCGAGCATGATAAGGGTTTTGTTCCGCATGACATCAGATATCCGCATTTTTTGAACCCCCTACCCTGGGACATACACGGGGCGTAAGGAAGCTACACTTCTAAGAAATTAACTATTGGAAAAAAATTGCCGCATGCATATGCATACGGCCGCTTCCGGTTCAAAGACCATGCAAGAGCTGAATCCGACCCAAATCGCGCATCGCCATTCAGGAGCGCAGGGAGCGCGCGCGTTCCAGCAGCAGTTCGCGCTCGCGGCCGTTGGCGGTCATGGCGGCGGCGCGTTCGAATTCGCGGCGCGCTTCCTCGACCCGGCCCAGCTTGGCGAGCAGGTCGGCGCGCACGCTCGGCAGCCAGTGGTAGCCGGCCAGCTTGCCGCCAAGCGCCAGCGCGTCGGCCAGCGCCAGGCCGGCGGCGGGACCGTCGGCCATGCCGACGGCCACCGCGCGGTTCAGTTCGACCACCGGAGAAGGCTGGACCTGCGCCAGCTCGCCGTACAGCGCCGCGATTGCGCGCCAGTCGGTCTCTGGAGCAGCGCGGGCGCGGGCGTGGCAGGCCGCGATCTCGGCCTGCAGCAGGTAGGGGCCGCGCGCCAGGCCCAGCTGCGCGGCGCGCGCGAGCGCCGCCAGGCCGCGCCGCACGAGCACCCCGTCCCAGCGCGAACGGTCCTGCTCGAGCAGCAGCACCGGGCGCCCTTCGGCGTCGAGGCGCGCTCCCATGCGCGAGGCCTGCAGTTCCATCAGCGCGACCAGGCCGTGCGCCTCCGGCTCGCCAGGGGCCAGTTCGGCCAGCATGCGGCCCAGGCGCAGGGCTTCGTCCACGAGGGCGGGGCGCATCCAGTCCTCGCCCACGGTGGCGGTATAGCCTTCGTTGAAGATCAGGTAGACGGCTTCCAGCACCGCGCCGAGGCGTTCGCCCAGCTCGTTCGGCGGCGGCAGTTCGAAGGGGACGCGCGCCTCGCCCAAGCTGCGCTTGGCGCGTACGATGCGCTGCGCCATGGTGGCCTCCGGCACCAGGAAGGCGCGTGCGATCTCCTGGGTGGACAGGCCGCCCAGCAGCTTGAGCGTGAGCGCCAGGCGGGCGTCGAGCGAGAGCACCGGGTGGCAGGCCGTGAACATCAGGCGCAGCAGGTCGTCGCCTATCACGTCGTTGCGGGCGGCATCGAGGCTGTCCACGAAATCCGGCACGATGGAGGCCTCCTGGGCTTCGAGGTCGAGGCCGATCTGCTCCAGCTTCTGCTGGAGCAGGCGGTCGCGGCGCAGGCGGTCGAGCGCGGCGTGCTTGGCCGTGGTCGTGAGCCAGGCGCCGGGATTGTCCGGGATGCCCTGGCGCGGCCAGTGCTCGAGGGCCGCCACCAGCGCATCCTGGGCCAGCTCCTCGGCCAGGCCGACGTCGCGCACCATGCGCGCCAGGACCGCTACGATCCTGGCCGATTCGATGCGCCAGACGGCGGCGATGCTGCGTTCGACCTGGGCGTCCATTAAATCTGCGCTGCCGCGTCTTCCGCCTGCGCCGGCATGCCTTCCATATACGCCAGCTCCCACATGTGGCCGTCGAGGTCTTCGAAGCCGTGCTGGTACATGAAACCGTGGTCCTTCGGCGGGTTCGGCCAGCTGCCGCCGGCGGCTTTCGCCTTGGCGGCCATGTCGTCGACGGCGGCGCGGCTGTCACAGGACAGGCACAGCAGCACTTCGGTCGACTTGCGCGCATCGGCGACCGGCTTGTTGGTGAAGCCCTGGAAGAAGGGCTCGGTCAGCAGCATCACGTAGATGTCCTCGCTGACGATCATGCAGGCCGCGTTCTGGTCGGTGAACTGCGGGTTGAATGAAAAACCGAGCGCGCCGAAGAAGGCCTTGCTGCGCTCCAGGTCCTTCACTGGAAGGTTCACGTAGATCTGCTTGTTCATGCTGCTCTCCTTGTCTGCTCAGGCGGCGGCCTGCTGCTCGGGCATGCTCTCGATATAGGTCAGCGCCCACATGTGGCCGTCCAGGTCTTCGAAGCCGTGCTGGTACATGAAGCCGTGGTCCTCCACCGGCTCCGGCAGGGTGGCGCCGAGGGCCAGGGCCTTGCTTGCGACGGCGTCGACCTCGGCCCGGCTGTCGCAGAACAGGCACAGGAGCGCGATCCTGCTGCTGCGCGGATCGGCTAGCGGCTTGGCGCACAGGGTCCGGGCGATGTCTTCGGAGGCGAGCATCACGGTGATGTCGTCTGACACGATCATGCCGGCGCCGTGCTGGCTGCTGAAGCGCTCGTCGAAGCCGAAGCCCAGTCCGGCGAAGAAGGCCTTGCTGCGTTCGAGGTCCCGGACCGGGAGGGTGATGGCGATCTGCTTTTTCATGCTCGTTTCCTTGTGGGGGGGGGAGTGTCAGGAGGGCAGGTCGGCCGGCTCGTAGAGCTGGCGGACTTCGATCTCGGCATTGGCGAACTCGCCGTGCGGGTTGGGAAAGCGGCGCGACCATTCCATCGCCTCTTCGCGCGAGCGCACCCCTATCAAGGTGTAGCCGGCGATCAGCTCCTTGGTGTCGGCGAAGGGACCGTCGGTGACGGTCCGGCGCCCTTCGTCGTAGCGGATGCGCCAGCCGTCGCGGCTGGGGCGCAGGCCGTTGGCGTCGAGCAGGACGCCGGCGCGGGCCAGCTCCTGGTTGTACGCGGTCATGGCGTCGAACAGGGATTGGGCGGGCATGATGCCGGCTTCCGTGTCGGGGGTGGCCTTGACGATGATCATGAAACGCATGGTGGTCTCCTTGTCGTGGGATGGAAGCGTTGGGGGCTTCCATCTGCTACGACGAATGGGACGCCGGAATTTCGACATCACGGCCGAAATATTTTTCGTCACTGCGATATGGAATTGGATCCCGGCCTGCGCCGGGATGACGGCTCATGAGCTGGTGGAAGAAGTAGCATGTCGTCCCGGCGAAGGCCGGGACCCAATTTTGCGTGCTGGCAGTTAGCGGTCGAAGCAGGGCGCCAGGCCGCGCACCTCCACCGTCGCCCACTCCGCCGCTGGACACTGCTGCGCCAGCGCGATCGCTTCTTCGCGGGTGTCGACATTGACCAGGAAGAAGCCGCCGACCATCTCCTTGGCCTCGGCGAACGGCCCGTCGACGATGCGCGCCTTCCCCGGTCCGGCGCCCCCGGCCGGGACGCTCACGCGCACCGCCTTGTCTTGCGAGGCCAGCGATTCCGCCCCCAGCAGCAGGCCGCGGCTGCGCAGGTCTTCGCCCCAGCGCAGCATGCGCTCGTAGACGGCGCGCCCCTCGGCCTCGCTGCGGGTGGCGCGCTGGCCGACGGGTTCATGGATCAACAGCATGTGCGGCATCGGACTCTCCTCGGTGGATGAACGCGGCTATTCTATGCTGCCTTCTGGCCGCCGGCACGCTGCGGCGCGCAAAGACGCTGCATGCCCCATTTGACGCCCAATTGCACCACCAGTGCGGCGCCGGTCGCCAGCAGGAAGGCCAGGCCGATCGGCTGCGAACCCAGCAGCAGCGACAGCACCAGGCAGAACACGGCAAAGGCATAGTAGCCGTTGACCATGCCGCGCAGCAGCGCCACCGCGAAGCCCGGACCGTTGGCACGGTGCGAGAAGCCGACCAGCACCGTGCTCATCACCGGGAACATCGCGAACAGGCCGGACAGGCGCGGCCCGAGGCTCGCGGCGGCGTAGCTGACGCTCAGCGACAGCAGGGCGCCGGCCAGCATGCGCCAGGGCAGGTCATTGGCGGGTTTGACGGCGGCGGCCGGCGCCGGCGCCGGACCGAACAGGCGCGGCGCCCCCAGGAGCGCAATCACGACGGCGGCGAAGCCGGCCCACAGCGGCAGCTGGACGGGCTGGGCCTGCAGCACCAGCACGGCCACGCCGTAGGCGAGCAGGGCGGCGACCATGGCGCGCGGCATGCCGAGGTGGGCGCAGCGCGCGTAGGCGACGCTGAAGACCAGGATGGCCAGCACCGCCAGCAGCGTGTTGCCGGCCGCGCTGGCGGCGAAGGCCGGACCCTGTTCGAGCGAGATCACCAGCAGGATCGGGCCGGAGACGATGGGAAAGGCGGACAGCCAGCCGGCCAAGCCCGGCCCCCAGCGGCGGCCGGCCAGGGTGACGAGGGCGATCAGGATCGGTACGAGCAGGAGTTTCAGCAGGAAGATCATGCGTGGTGAATAGTCGGTAGAAATGAAAAACGCCCGCCAGGTGGCGAGCGTTCCGGATGCCGCCTGCCTTCAACGGGCAGGCGATGGATGAGGACCGGCTTACAGCACGTCGCTGGCGTGGTCCGCCAGGCGCGAGCGTTCGCCGCGCGCCAGGGTGACGTGGCCGCTGTGGCTCCAGCCCTTGAAGCGGTCGACCACGTAGGTCAGGCCGCTCGAGCCCTCGGTGAGGTAAGGCGTGTCGATCTGGGCGATGTTACCGAGGCACAGGATCTTGGTGCCGGGACCGGCGCGCGTGACCAGGGTCTTCATCTGCTTCGGCGTCAGGTTCTGCGCCTCGTCGATGATGAGGAACTTGTTCACGAAAGTACGGCCGCGCATGAAGTTCAGGGACTTGATCTTGATGCGCGAACGGATCAGGTCCTGGGTCGCGGCGCGGCCCCAGTCGCCGCCGTCGCTGTCGGACTTCATCAGCACTTCGAGGTTGTCGTCGAAAGCGCCCATCCACGGCGACATCTTCTCTTCCTCGGTACCAGGCAGGAAGCCGATGTCCTCGCCCACCGGCACGGTGACGCGGGTGACGATGATCTCGTTGTACTGCTTGGTCTCCAGCACCTGGGCCAGGCCCGCGGCCAGCGCCAGCAGGGTCTTGCCGGTACCGGCCTGTCCCAGCAGGGTGACGAAGTCGCACTCCGGGTTCATCAGGAGGTTGAGCGCGAAGTTCTGCTCGCGGTTGCGCGCCGTGATGCCCCACACGTTGTTCTTGTTGTGGCTGTAGTCGCGCAGGGTCTGGAACACGGCGGTCTTGCCGTTGATCTGTTTTACCTGGCCATAGAAGGGCGCTTCGCCGCCCCGCGGCTCGATGAACACGAACTGGTTCACGAGCAAGGTCGGGATCACCGGACCGGTCACGCGGTAATAGGTGGCCGAATTGCCGTTCTTGTTTTCCTGCCAGGACTCCATGTCCTTGCCGTGCTTGTTCCAGAAATCGTCCGGCAGCTGGACGATGCCCGAGTACAGCAGGTCGGTGTCTTCCAGCACATGGTCGTTGAAGTAATCCTCGGCCGGCAGGCCCAGCGCACGCGCCTTGATGCGCATGTTGATGTCTTTCGACACCAGCACGATGGCGCGGCCGTCCATCCGGTCTTCGAGTGCGCGGACGACGCCCAGGATCTGGTTGTCGGCCTTGCCCTCGGGCAGGCCTTCCGGCAGGGGTGCGGAATCCAGGTTGGTCTGGAAGTACAGGCGCCCCCTGGCATCCTTGTTGCCCAGCTTGGCCAGCGGGATGCCGGCCTCGATGGCGTCGTCGTCGACGTTGGCGATCAGGGCGTCGAGGGTGCGCGCCACCTGGCGGGCGTTGCGCGCGACTTCCGACATGCCCTTCTTGTGGTTGTCGAGCTCCTCGAGCGTCATCATCGGCAGGTAGACGTCGTGTTCCTCGAAGCGGAACAGCGAGGTCGGGTCATGCATCAGGACGTTGGTGTCGAGCACGAAGACCTTGGTGGTGCCGCTGCGATCGGCCTTGCGGCTGGTGGACGACTTGACGTTGACTTCGACCGGCTTGTGCTTGGCCGGATGCGGCTGGTCGGCATCGAGCTCGCGCAGGCGTGCGCCGACGCCGTCCTTGGACTTGCGCGCCGGGCCCTTGGCCAGCGGGGCTTCGCCGGTAGGCGCTTCGGCGGCGGGTGCGCTAACGACGTCGACGGGGGCGGTGCCGGTCGTGCCCGCGGCAATGCCGGCAAGGGCGGCATCATTGGCGGCCGGGGCGGCGGCGGCCTTGGCCTTGCGTGCCCGGGTCGCCTTCGGCGTCGGCACGGCCTGGCCGCTGATCAATTCTTCGAGTTCGGCGTCGGCCGTCGCGGACGCCGGGCGCACGGGCGACTTGCCCGGTTCGGCCTTGGGATAATCTTTTGCCAGCAGCATGGTCGCTGGCTTGTTTGGCATTTTTGGCAGTGGCATCAGGTTCTCGATTCGAAAAAGGACTTAATAGGACGTGCGGGCGCAGCACGGGGCGCGCCGCTGCACGAAAACGATGCTACTTGGGGATGGTGCTGTGGCTGGCGATGCCAGCTTGAGGGCTGCAGCCGGAGGATGCCGGTCCGGCAGCAGCGGGAAGAATAATGCTGATGAGATACGCGGTGACTCAAAATAGGTGGCAATGTCCAGCAAAGTTATCGGTAACTGGGTTGCTGGAGCCATCCGTTTTCAAGGCTGGCTCTTCAGAAATTCCAGCACTTCGGCCACGTGGTCGTTGACTTTCACGCCACGCCATTCTTTCACCAATCGGCCTTGAGCGTCAATGATAAACGTACTGCGCTCAATGCCGCGCACTTGTTTGCCGTACATGTTTTTCATCTTCATGACACCGAACTGCGCGCAGACCGCTTCTTCCGGATCCGAGATCAGTTCGAAGGGCAGGCCCAGCTTGCCCTTGAAGTTTTCGTGCGAGCGCAGGGAATCGCGGCTGATGCCGTAGATCTCGGCATGCGCGGCCTGGAACTCCGGATAGGCCTCGCGGAAGGCGATGCTCTCGGTGGTGCAGCCCGGCGTGTTGTCCTTCGGATAGAAGTACAGCACGGTATACTTTGCCGGACGACCAGCCAGCTCGAAGGTCTGGCCTCCCGTCATGGGGGCGGAAAAGTTGTCGATGGTAGCGGCGGTTTGGCTCTCGGCCACGGGATTCTCCTGGTGTCATGGCGCACTGGCGCCGGGTCCCTGCAGGGCAGCGGATACCGGAATGATAATCGGCGCGGCCGCGCCTTGCTAGTCCGTATTGACGTCGACAATGCAGGTTTCACCCCGCAATATAGCGGGCGTTTTCATTTCTTCAAGATGCAAAACGGAAATATTTAGCTGCGCGCCAGCAGCACCACGCCCAGCACGATCACCGCGAGCGCCAGCATGCGCTGCGGCGAGATGACTTCACCCAGGAACATCCAGGCGCCCACCGCGCCGATCACGTAGCCGAGCGAGAGCATCGGATAGGCGACCGTGACGTCGGTGCGCGACAGGCCCAGGATCCAGACCACCAGCGATACGCCGTAGCACAGCATGCCGATCACGATCGGCCACTGGGTGGCCACCTTGAGGCCGGTCATGAACCAGTTGTCGCGGGTGAGGTGGATGGCGCCGCCGAGGGCGTTGGTGCCGGCCTTGAGCAGCAGCTGGGCGGCGGCGTTCAGGATGACGCCGGTGATGATGAAGGCGAAAGCCGATGCGTTCATGTTGATGATGGCTTGGTGTGGGTTAGGGGATGGCACGAGCGCAGGCACACCGCGCGGCAGGGCGCGGCGAGAATCCGGCGCGGCAGGGCGGGGGGGCTCAGACGCCGCTGCCGATGATGAGGGCCAGCGTGACCTTGCGGCCTTCGCCCATCAGCACGTTATAGGTGCGGCAGGCGGCCTGGTTGTCCATGCAGTCCACGCCGACGTGCATGCTCGACAGGCTGGCCACCAGTTTCGGGTGGATGAAACGCTGGCGCTCGCCGGTGCCGAGCACCACGACGTCCGGGGCATCCTTGGCGATTTCCTCGAAATGGGCGGGCGTCAGGTCTTCGAAACGGGTCACGTTCCAGGGACGCGGCGGCACTTCCGGCAGGACGGTCAGGCTGAAGTTGAAACGCTGGGCGTTGATCTCGACACCGCTGGCGTCATAACCGGTGACGGTCTGGTACTGCTGGGTATTGTCGGAATGGAGCTTCATCGTAGCGCGGATGGCAATGACATCGAAACATCCATTGTAACCGGAGAGCCGGGCCGCCCCGCACGCCGGAAGGGTGGACGGCAAGCTGCGATCTTCCAGAAGCCATTCGGCAGGATTTTATTCGGCCGGGAAGGGGTGAGGTTGCTTAAATCGGGCGCTTTCGGCAGAATGGGTATTTTTCGCACTGCAACAAATGTGCAGGCGCGAGACCTAGCTCACAGGGGACACTTTGCGACCGATCCTGAAATCGAACAAGCTGGACGACGTCTGCTACGAAATCCGCGGCCCGGCCCTGGAAAAGGCCCGCGAGATGGAAGACGACGGCCAGAAGATCATCAAGCTGAACATCGGCAACCTGGCCGTGTTCGGCTTCGATCCGCCCGACGAGATCGTGCACGACATGATCCGCAACATGCACGGCGCGGCCGGCTACACCGACTCCAAGGGCATGTTCGCGCCGCGCAAGGCGGTGATGCACTATACCCAAAGCAAGAACATCGAGGGTGTCGGCATCGATGACATCTACCTGGGTAATGGCGCGTCGGAACTGATCGTGATGGCCATGCAGGGCCTGCTGAACAACGGCGACGAAGTGCTGGTGCCGGCGCCCGATTACCCCTTGTGGACCGCGGCGGTGAGCCTGGCCGGCGGCAACCCGGTGCACTACGTGTGCGACGAGCAGGCCGGCTGGCTGCCCGACATCGAGGACATGCGCCGCAAGATCACGCCGAACACGCGCGCGATCGTGGTCATCAACCCGAACAACCCGACCGGCGCCCTGTACCACCGCGAGGTGCTGCTCGAGATCGTCGAACTGGCGCGCCAGCACGGCCTGATCATCTACGCCGACGAGATCTACGACAAGACCCTGTACGACGGCGCGGAGCATGTCTCGATCGCCTCGCTGGCCGACGACGTGCTGTTCCTGACCCTGAACGGCCTGTCGAAGAACTACCGCTCCTGCGGCTACCGCGCCGGCTGGATGGTAGTCTCCGGCGACAAGCGCCACGCCAGGGGCTATATCGAGGGCCTGAACATGCTGGCCTCGATGCGCCTGTGCGCCAACGCGCCGGGCCAGTTCGCGATCCAGACGGCCCTCGGCGGTTATCAAAGCATTGCCGACCTGGTCGGCCCCGGCGGGCGCCTGCTGAAACAGCGCGACCTCGCGCACAAGCTGCTCACCGATATTCCGGGCGTGTCCTGCGTCAAGCCAAAAGCGGCGCTGTACATGTTCCCACGCCTCGACCCGAAGATGTACCCGATCGCGGACGACCAGCAGTTCATCTGCGAACTGCTGTCCGAGGAAAAAGTGCTGCTGGTGCAAGGCACCGGCTTCAACTGGATCGCCCCGGACCATTTCCGGCTGGTGTTCCTGCCCAATTCCGACGACCTGACGGATGCCTGCGGACGCATTGCGCGCTTCCTCGACGGCTACCGACGGCGCCATGCGCGCTGAGGGTGTGAAAAATTCGTCCATGGCTGCGTTGCCTCGTCTCGCCGTACTATCGTACTGTCTTCGACTCGGCGCCTTGCCCTGGCCGTTTTTTCACACCCTCTAAACCCTCAGGTTGAACTTAACGAGATACGAGATCATGAAACCCATCAAAGTAGGCCTCCTGGGCATCGGCACCGTCGGCGCCGGCACCTTCAACGTTCTTCAACGCAACCAGGAGGATATCCGCCGCCGCGCCGGCCGCGGTATTGAGATTACGATGGTGGCGGCGCGCAACCTGGAGAAGGCGCGCGGGATCGTCGGCGCCGGCGTGGAAGTCGTCGGCGACCCCTTCGCCGTGGTGAACCACCCGGACATCGACATCGTTGTCGAGTTGATCGGTGGCTACGACTTGCCGCGTGAACTGGTGCTCAAGGCAATCGCCAACGGCAAGCACGTAGTGACCGCGAACAAGGCGCTGCTGGCCCTGCACGGCAACGAAATCTTTGCCGCGGCCCAGGAAAAGGGCGTGATGGTGGCCTTCGAGGCGGCGGTCGCCGGCGGCGTGCCGATCATCAAGGCGCTGCGCGAGGGCCTGACCGCCAACCGTATCGAATCGGTGGCCGGCATCATCAACGGCACCACCAATTTCATCCTCTCGGAAATGCGCGAGAAGGGGCTGGATTTCGCCACCGTGCTCAAGCAGGCCCAGGAGCTGGGCTATGCCGAGGCCGACCCGACCTTCGACATCGAGGGCGTGGACGCGGCGCACAAGCTGACCATCATGTCGGCGATCGCCTTCGGCATCCCGGTGCAGTTCGACAAGGCCTACATCGAGGGCATCAGCCAGCTGCAGGCGCGCGACATCCGCTACGCCGAACAGCTCGGCTACCGCATCAAGCTGCTGGGCATCGCGCGCCGCACCCATATCGAAGGGGAAAACGGCGGCGAAGGCATCGAGCTGCGCGTGCACCCGACCCTGATCCCGGCGGCGCGCCTGATCGCCAACGTGGAAGGCGCGATGAACGCGGTGCTGGTGCAGGCCGACGCGGTCGGCGCTTCGCTGTACTACGGCAAGGGCGCGGGTTCCGAGCCGACTGCCTCGGCGGTAATTGCCGACCTGGTCGACGTGACCCGCCTGGCCACCGTCGATCCGTACTGCCGCGTGCCGCACCTGGCCTTCCAGCCGAACGAGATGACCGACGTCGCCATCGTGCCGATGGCCGAGATCACCACCAGCTACTACCTGCGTGTGTATGTGAAGGACCAGCTCGGCGTGATGGCCGACCTGACCCGCATCCTGGCCGATGCCGGCATCTCGATCGACGCGGTGCTGCAGAAGGAGCCGGGCGACCAGGTCAACCTCGACATCATCCTGCTGACCCACCAGACCCGCGAGAAGAACATCATCGCGGCGATCGAGAAGATCGAGAAGCTGCCGGCGGTGATCGGCAAGGTCACGCGTATTCGCCTGGAAACCCTGGCCTGAGGAGGGATGCCGCCGCCAACTGACGGCTGCAACATGATTCGATTTTGCGGCATTGCTTGCAGAATCGAATCATTTTTTTTGCCCAGCCCTTTGAACCTATAGGTTCTTAGGTCTGGGGTAGGCCGAGCGGCTGCATCGCATGCGGGGGCAGGGCATCCTGCCAGGCTGGTGGCGCAGTGTCGTCATCGTCGATGAAGGCACAGGACAGGGCCAGCATGTCGTGTTCGATGTGGTCGAACAGCGCGGTTGTCACGCTGGCGTAGCGGAGGAGGAAGTCGGAAGAAGTCATCCGCGGATTCTACCTGCGCTGCGCTGCACAATCGTGTTGTATGTACGAGTGCTTGAGACGTTTCAATCAAGTTTATCAATGCCTCGGGTTGACATGGCGTGCCGCTTGAACCGTTCGGCGGTCTATGCTTTTTACCCATCCGGTATCGCCAGCCGACACTTTAGGAATTAATATCGGCAACGCAACAATAAAACAGGGTAATCCACCTGGTGAGCTGTTGTAGATTACGTCTTCCAATGTTCACGAGCCAACCCGCATGAGCCAACCGAGCCAGTTTTCCCTGCTGACCCAGCGCCGCTTCGGCCCCTTCTTCTGGACCCAGTTCTTTGGCGCCTTCAACGACAACCTGTTCAAGACCGCACTGCTGGTTGCGCTGACCTTCGACACGGCGAACTGGACCACGGCCGACCCGGGCATGCTGAACAACCTGATCGCCGGCCTGTTCATCCTGCCTTTCGTGCTGTTCTCGGCGACCTCCGGCCAGATCGCCGACAAGTTCGACAAGGGGCGCATGGCCAGGTTCGTCAAGCTGCTGGAAATCGCCATCATGCTGGTGGCCGGCATCGGCTGGCTGACCCATACGCTATGGGTCCTGATCGCCGCCGTGGTCGGCATGGGCCTGCACTCGACCCTGTTCGGTCCGGTCAAGTACGCCTACCTGCCGCAGCACCTGAAGTCCGACGAACTGGTGGGCGGCAATGGCGTGATCGAGATGGGGACCTTTGTCGGCATCCTGCTGGGCGAGGTCGCGGGCACGCTGCTGGTCGGGGTGAAACCCTGGGGCATCGAACTGGTCGCCGGCGGCACGCTGCTGTGCGCAGTGCTGGGCCTGGCCGCCAGCTGGCGCATTCCGCCCTCGCCGGCCCCGGTGCCTGAGCTGAAAATCAGCCGCAACCCCTTCGCCGAATCGATCCGCAACCTGAAGTTCTCGAGCCAGAACCGCACCGTGTTCCTGTCGATGCTGGGCAATTCCTGGTTCTGGTTCTACGGCGCGCTGGTGCTGTCGCAGTTCCCGCTGTACGCCAAGGATTACCTGCACGGCGACCACAGCGTGATCATGCTGCTCCTGACCGTGTTCTCGCTCGGGATCGGCGCCGGCTCGCTACTGTGCGAAAAGCTGTCGGGCCGCAAGGTAGAGATCGGCCTGGTGCCGTTCGGCTCGATCGGCCTGTCGGTGTTCGGCATCGACCTGTATTTCGCGAGCGTGGCCTATGCCGAGCTCAACGGCGCCGCGACCGTGGGCGCCCTCACGCTGCTCGGCCTGCCAGGCGCATGGCGCATCATGCTCGACCTGGTGCTGATCGGCGTGTTCGGCGGCCTGTTCATCGTTCCGCTGTTCGCCCTGATCCAGACCCGCTGCGACCAGAAGCACGTCTCGCGCACCATCGCCGGCATGAACATCCTGAATGCGCTGTTCATGGTGGCCGCCGCCGGCCTGGCCATCGTGCTGCTGGGGCAGGGCTTCACGATTCCCGAGATGTTCCTGGTGACGGCGCTGCTGAACGCCTGCGTGGCGGTGTACATCTTCTCGCTGGTGCCGGAATTCCTGATGCGCTTCCTGGCCTGGCTCCTGATTCACACCGGCTACCGCGTGCGCACCATCGACGCCGACCGCATTCCCGCGCAGGGCCCGGCGGTGCTGGTCTGCAACCACGTGAGCTATGTCGACGCGCTCGTCATCGGCGCCGCCAGCCCGCGCCCGATCCGCTTCGTGATGGACCACCGCATCTTCAGGACGCCTTTCCTGCGCTGGATCTTCCGCGCGGCCAAGGCGATCCCGATTGCGCCGGCCAAGGAAGACCCCTTCATGATGGAGCGCGCCTTTGTCGACATCGCCGAAGCGCTGCACCAGGGCGAGCTAGTGTGCATCTTCCCGGAAGGGAAGCTGACCCACACCGGCGAAATCAACGAGTTCCGCAGCGGGATCGCCAAGATCGTCGAGCGCAGCAAGGTGCCGGTGATCCCGATGGCGCTGCGCGGGCTGTGGGGCAGCGTGTTCACGCGCGATCCGTCGAACGTGTTCGAGCGCTCGTTCGCGCGAGGCATCCGTTCGAAGCTGGCGCTGGCGGTGGGGCAGCCGGTGGCGCCGGAGGCGGCGTCGCCGGAGTATTTGCAGCAGCAGGTGCTTGAACTGAGGGGCGAGTGGAAATAGGCAGGCCCACGGTGATCGTGAGTGGACCTTGGACGATTATTGAATCTCATCCTCATCCGCAAGCGCGAGGAGTCCGATGATGCGACCTTTCATTTTTGCTGCTGTCCTGTCCTGCTCTGCGTCGTCTGGCGTCATGGCCTGCGGGCCAGTTGCACCCGAGTTTTGGGAAGACTCGCCAAAGCGCGTGAAGTCTAATTTCGACAATGCGGAATTTG
Organism: Massilia sp. LC238; assembly: GCF_000735635.1. Taxonomy (NCBI): domain Bacteria; kingdom Pseudomonadati; phylum Pseudomonadota; class Betaproteobacteria; order Burkholderiales; family Oxalobacteraceae; genus Massilia; species Massilia sp. LC238. Next base: position 26,485 of record NZ_JNNN01000008.1, read on the forward strand.
TGGTCGTTGCGCTTGTCAGCGACGTCAGAAATGTATCGGTCTCAGATAAGACATTCCCCCATTTTCCATCCGTCGTAGAGCGCGCCAGGTTTCGCGTTGAGCGCGCATTCAAAGGGAAACTGAGACCCGGCGATACGTTTATGATCGAGTCCGGCAAGACTTCTTGCGGGCGCGGGGTCTTGAGCGCGGATTGGGTCCCCCTGACATCCGGGGCAGAGTTGCCGCGAGCCGACTACCCAAAACGATGGCTCATCTATTACACGTCGACGTCGTTCATGCCAGATGCCCCCGTCCAGCCTCCGGCTTTTGAAATCAGCGTATCACGGCAGAGCATGCCAGTTGACTATGCGTTCTATGACCTGGAGCTACTAACGAAGTTTGCCGGGTCATGGACACGGCAGGCGCACCAGTACAAACGCACACAAGCTCAGCCGCCACGCCGCTAGCTCACATTAGTGCCAGGGCGGGCGCATCCATTACATCATCAGGATGCGTTCGGTAGCGACTTCTGCTGCTTGTTTTGCTTGTAGAAGAACAAGCCCATGGTTGCCGTTGCTAGCACAAGAAGAACGCTTGTAGGGTCGACGGTGACGTTGACGCGAACATCTACTTTGACGTCTTTCATATCTTTCCTCGATGCGTAGTTGAGTCTCGCTGAATGCGGCAATGCATTTCGAGCTCAAGCATAGCATGGGCTGTTGACCGAACGAGTTCGGCTTGACGATCAAGGGATGGCGGGAATCGGCAGCGCCATGCTTCGTGAGAGCGCATGGCTGACGCGGAAAAGCAAAAGGCCAACCGATGGTTGGCCCTACTCATTGATTTGTTGGTCGGGGCGAGAGGATTCGAACCTCCGACCCCCTGCACCCCATGCAGGTACGCTACCAGGCTGCGCTACGCCCCGACGAACTCTGAAATTATATCAGAGCTCGTCCAAATACTTGAGTTTTTGTAATAGGTTTGTGCTCAGTTTTTTGCGCTTTCGCATACGGCCCACGTCAATACGGCCTCCGCTAGGCGAAGGCAAGGGCCGCGTCGTCCGTGCGCGCGGGCCTGTTCGGGGCGGCCGCCAGCAGCTCCACGGCGGCCTCCAGCACGGTGCGCGGCGCAAGTAGATCCAGGCAGGCATGGTGGCTCTGCGGGCAGCTGCTGCGCAGGCAGTTGCGGCAGCTGACATCATGAAACAGCAGGCGGTGCGCCACGCGCCACGGGGTGTGCTGGGGATTGGTCAAGGCATACAGGTCGACCAGCGGCGTGCCGACGGCGGCCGCGATGTGGGCCGGCCCGGTGTTGCCGGTGATGAGCAGGCTTGCGCCGCGGATCAGTGCCCCCAGTTCCCCCAGTCCGAGCTTGCCGATCAGGGAATGCGCAGGGCTGCGCCAGCCCTCGGTCAGCGGGCGCAGCGCCTCGACGTCGCTGCCGTCGCCTGTGAGGATGAGCTTGTGGCTGAACTGCCTGCGCAGCATGCCGATCAAGACCAGCCAGTGGCGGACGGGATAGCGGCGCGAGGCGGCGCTGGCTCCCGCATGCAGCACCAGGTAGGGCGCGGTCGGATCGACCGCTGCTTCCTCGAGCATGGTATTGATGCGCGAGGCGTCCGCCGCCGCGACGGCGAAGGACAGCGCGGTGTCGGAAGTCGCGCAGCCGACATCGGCGACCAGGTCGAGCTGGCGCTGCACTTCGTGGCGGGTCGCCCGTTCGCGCTCGCGCTCCGGCACCCAGTGGGTGAGCAGCTGGTAAGGGTTTTCGCGACAGGAGGCCAGGCGCAAGGGAACGCCGGCCAGCTGGCACAGCATCGCGGCCGGCAGGGGCTTTGCGAGTACGACGTAAACATGACGGCGGCATCGAAGTGCTGGGCAGCGAGCTTTGAGGCGCATTCCTGCAGCGCTTGCGCACCAATGGCGTGGTCGTGCTTCATCCATGGGGCGCGAAAACTGATCGCAGCGTCGAGCTCGGGGATGTAAGGTGCCGCCGCCACGCCCGACGGGGAGCTGAGCAGGGTCAGGTGGCAGCCCGGCAGGGATTGGCGCAGGGCCCGGATCGCCGGCGTGCACATGAGTACGTCGCCCAGCGAATCGAGCCGGACGCACAGGATGCGCCGTGCGGCCTGCCAGGGTCGTGGCGACTGGGCGTTGACGGGCGCCTCCTCGTGTACCAGTCTCACAGCCGCGCCTCCTCGTGCGAGGCGATCAGCACGGCCGCCGCATACAGGTCGGGCGCCATCCGGGTAGGCACGCGGCGCGGGCCGAGCCGCCATTCGGTCTCATTGCCGTTGTCGATCAGGAGCGTTCGGCAGCCGGCGCGGTTGCCGGCTTCGACGTCGTGCAGGATGTCGCCGATCATCCAGGATTCGCGCAGGTTGATGTCGTGGTCGTGCGCTGCCTTGATGAGCATGCCGGGCGAGGGCTTGCGGCAGGCGCACACCATGGCGTAGCTGCCGACGGTGCCCAGCGGGTGGTGGGGGCAGTAATAGAAGCCGTCCAGCGACAGGTTCTCGCGGAACAGCAGGTCGGCCAGGCGGTCGGCGACCGGTCCCATGGCGTCTTCGCCGAAGCAGCCGTGCGCGATGCCGGACTGGTTGGTCACGACGAAGAAGCGGTAGTCGAGCCGGGCCAGCAGCCGCAGGGCGGCGCCGGCGCCGCTCACCAGCTGGATCCGGCGCGGCTCGATGTTATAGGGCAGGTCTTCGACCAGGGTGCCGTCCTTGTCGAGGAAGATCGCTTTCATGGCCAGGAGGTTTCGCGCAGCGGCAGGACGGTGAGTTCGGCGACCACCGTGGCGGGCGGCAGCACCAGCACGGAATGGATGGCCTCGGCGACGTCGGCCGGGTCTTGCAGGCTGTCGGCATCGAGGTCGGGAAAACGGTCGAGCAGGAAGGGCGTGCGCATGCCGCCGGCGATCACGGCGGTGACGCGGATGTTTTCCGGCCGCAGTTCGGCGTGCAGGGCGTGCGACAGGCCCAGCAGGCCCCATTTGCTGGCGTGGTAGGCGCTGGCGTTGGGCCAGGCGCGCTTGGCGGCGGTGGAGGCGATGTTGACGATGTGGCCGCCGCCGTGGCGGCGCATGGCGCCGGCCGCGTACTTGGACAGCAGGAAGGGCGCCGTCAGGTTGGTGCCCACTACGCGCAGCCAGTCCTGGTCCGCGAGTTCCGCGATCGGCAGGGTGACGTCGGTGCCGGCATTGTTGACGAGGATGTCGAGGCGGCCCAGCACGTCGACGGCATGCTCCACCACGCGCGGCGCCACTGTCGGGTCGGCGATGTCGACGCCCAGGGCGTGCGCCTGCACGCCCAGTTCGCGCAGCTGCGCCATGTTGTCGGCCAGGCGCGCGGCCTGCCGGTCGACCCCGAAGATGCTGGCGCCGGATGCCGCCAGGCGGCGTGCCATGGCGGCGCCCAGGCCGCTGGCGGCCCCGGTCACCAGTACGACCTTGCCTTGCAGGGAAGGATGCTGCTGCGTCGAGTTACTCATGGGCTCCTCAGGGTGACTTAGTTGGGATAGGCTGCGGCCTCGGCCGCGGGCCGGGTGGCATCGAGCACGTCGGCGTAGATGGCGGCCAGCTGGGTGGCGACGTGGCGCCAGGTGTAGTGTTCGCAGGCGCGGCGGCGCCCGGCCTCGCCCATCGCGCGCGCCAGCTCGGGATGGCGGTGCAGGCGCGCCAGGCGGTCGGCTAGCGCCGCCGGGTCGCGCGAGGGAATCAGGAAGCCGGTCACGCTGTCGTTGACGGTGCTCTTGATGCCGCCCACCTCGGCGCCGATCACGGGACGGGCACAGGCCATCGCCTCGACCGGGGTGATGCCGAAGGGTTCGTACCAGGGCGTGCTGGCGAAGACGTTGGCGGCGCTGTAGTAGTCGCGCAGCACGGCGCGCGGCTGCTGGCCCGTGAAGCGTACGTGTGTCGCGATGCCGAGGTCGGCCGCCACGCTGTGCAGGCGCGCCAGCTCGAGGCCGTCGCCACTGCTGGCGCCGACCTGGCCGCTGATGTCGCCGCCCACCACCAGCAGCTGCGCGTCGACGCCGTAGCGGTAGCGCAGCATGGCCACCCCCTGGATGACGGTGTCGACGCCCTTGCGCGGCACCATGCGCCCTAACTGGAGCACGATGAAGCGGCCTTCGTCGAGGCCCAGGCGGGCGCGCGCTTCAAGCATCGGCACCGGCCACAGTTCGTCGGGCGCGAAGCCGCAGGGCGTGATGGCGATGCGCGAGAGCGGCGCGCCGTAGAGCCTTTCCATGTCGTAGCGGTCTTGCGGGCATTCGGCGATGATGCGGTCGGCCGCGCGCATCAGCGCGGCTTCGATGCGCATGCGCTCCGTGGGGAAGGCGTCGGCCGTGCCCTGCGCCAGGCGCCGGACCCTGCCCAGCGCATGGAAGGTGATGACGAAAGGTAGTCCGAGCGCCGCCTTCAGGTGCTGGGCGACCATGCCCGACATGAAGAAGTTGGCGTGCGCGATGTCGTAGGCGGCCGGCTGGCGCCGTGCGAAGCGCGTGACGTAGCGCGAGAATGCATCGATGTGCGGCAGCAGCTGTTCCTTCGGCACGTAGCGCGGCGGCCCGGCCGGCACGTGGATGACGCGGATGTTTTCCAGCCAGTGCACCACCTGGCGCTGCTCGGGGGCGTCGCGGCGCGTGAACACGTCGACCAGGTGCCCGGCGCGCGCCAGTTCGCGTGCGAGCTGGGCCACGTAGACGTTCTGGCCGCCGCAGTCGACGCTGCCGGGTGCGGCCAGCGGCGACGCGTGGTCGCTGATGATGGCGATGCGGCGTGCACCGGCGCCGCCCGCGGCCAGGGAGGGCGGGGTGAGCGGGTGTCCGTCCACCTGCATCGCCGCCTCGGCCGCCGCTGCCTGCGCCGCTGCCATTGCTGCCACGTTCGCCGCGGCCTGGACTTCATCGAGTTTCATACATGCTCCTGCCGGGCCGTGCCCAGGCCGGTGACGTGGCGCAGCGCGGCATCCCAGTCGCTGCTGAAGCGGCCGATCGAAAAACGGTCGCGTGCGGTACGGCGGGCGCCTTCACCGAGGTGGCGGGCCAGTCCCGGATCGTCGAGCAAGGCCTGCATGTGCCCGAGCAGCGGTTCCAGCGAGGTCGCCGTGTAGCCGGACACGCCGTTCTCGATGACGGTGGCCATTTCGGCGGTGGCGAAGCTGACTACCGGGAGCCCGGCCATCATGGCCTCGATGACGCCCAGGCCCAGGCTCGAATAGCGGATCGGGCTGAACAGGAAGCGGTAGCGCGCCATGAAGGCGGGCAGCTGGGCGTGCTCGATTTCACCGAGCCCGCCGAGTTCCTGTGCGGCCATGCCGACCAGGTCGAGCGGCACCGTCCGGCGCGCTTGCAGGAACAGGTCGGGCCCCATGCGCCGGCCGCGCCGTGCCAGGTGGTTGGTGACCACCAGGCCGCGCGCCAGCTCGCCGCTGTAGTGCAGCTCGTGGGGCGCCGGCACGCCATGCTCGATCACGCGCACGGGCGTGCGCCCGCTGTCCCACATGAGGGCGTTGAACGGGGTGACGTGCACCAGCAGCACGCCCGGATCGTCGACGGGATGGCGTGTGTTGGTGGGGTGGGCCAGCGGCGGATCGTGTTCGAGGTAGATGCGCGGCAGCGCCCGCTGTGCCGGCGCCAGGTACTCGTACTGGTCTTTCTCCCACTGGTGATCGTCCTGGAACAGGATGCAGTCGAATTCGTGGTGGCGCGCGTGCTCGACCGGGAGGTCGTGCACGTTGTCGCGCCAGGGCATGCTGCCGCAACGGCCGCCATAGCCGGGTGGACAGCCCGGTTTGGACAGGACGTAGAAATCGTGCGGCGCGTGCGACAGGTAGTGCAGGTAGCTGCCGTGGGTGTGCCAGGTGAGGACCTTCAGTCTGCGCATGGCGGCCTCAGGCGAAACGGACGCGGTAGCGCACCGCGCCGGCCAGGCGCCAGAACACGGCCAGCGGCGGCAGCAGCGCCGAGGTGATGACGATGTCGGCCACGTGCGCCGGCGTGTGCGCGACGCCGCGCAGCCGGTGTGCGCACAGGCGGCCGGTGAGCAGCAGCCACCCCGCGAAGGCCAGGCCGGCCAGCAGCGGCAGGCCGGCCAGCAGCCCGGCCACGGCGAGCAGCAGCACGCCGACGATCGCGTAGTGGTCCCAGCGCGGGCGCGCCTCGACTTTCTGGCGGTACAGGGCCGGATGCTTCTTGTAGAGCAGGGCGTCGAACACCGCATGGCGGATCTGCAGCAGGCTCGCGCCCCAGGGCGCCGGGCGGACCGGATGGACCACCAGGGCGCGCGGCGCGCGCACGATGGTCACGCCGTGTTCCAGCAGGCGGAAATACATGTCCGCATCGCTGCCGCGCGGCACGCTGAAGCGCTCGTCGAAGCCGTCGAGCCGCTCGAGCGCGGTCTTGCGGAAGAAGCAGCTGGCGCTGGTGAAGTCGGCGGCCTCGTGCCCGTGGGCACTGCGCTGGTATTCGGTCGGACGGGCCGGAACCGGGGTCTGGATGCGTCCGCAGACCACGTCGGCGTCGTCGCGGAAGGCCGCCAGGCCCTCGGCTAGCCAGCCCGGTTCCGGCACTGCGTCGTCGGTCGTGAAGGCAACGATGGGCGCGCGCGCGGCGCGCCAGCCGCGGTTGCGGCTCGATGCCGGACCGACCGGCCCCGGGTTGGCGACGTAGGACAGGCGCGGGCCGCGCTCGAGCGTGCGGGTGCGCCAGCCGGCGACCAGGTGCAGGGTGTTGTGGTTGGGCTCATCGTCGACGACGATGATTTCGACCTGGTGCGGATCGAACTGCTGGCGCATCAGCGCGTCCAGGCAGCGGTCGAGCAGGTCCATGCGGCCACAGGCGGGCACCACCACCGAAACCGCGAGCGTTGCGTCTTCCGTCATGATTCGTCTCCGCGTACTCTCGTTGCACGTGCACCGTCACCGCTGCCCAATAAATTCGGCGGACAACGAGACGTGTCGAGTGCGGTTGGAGTCGAGCGGGAACGGACGGGTTCCGTCAGGATCTTGCGGCTTGGAGGTGCATCAATGTTCGGCCCGGATGGGGCCAGCGGAGGGAGGGGGGCGGCAGGGCCGCCCCCGATGGCAGCTTACTGGCGCGAAAAACCGGTGTCGTCGTCCATCTTGCGGTCGCCCGCCAGGCGGTTCGCACCGGCCGGGCTCTTGGGCAGCCCGCCGGCGACGTCGTTCGATTCATGCACCGGGTTCTTTTCCGCCTTCACGCTCTGGCCCGGCTTCCAGGCCTCGTCCTCGGTGCGCGGGCCGCTGTTGCCGGGGCTGCGCGGCAGGCCGCCGCTCACGTCGTTCGACTTGTGCGGCTCGGCCTTGCCTTCGCTGCCCGCCGGTCCGGTCTGCGAACCGTTGCGGTCGGTGCTCGATTGCCGGTTCTGGTCGTTTTGCTGGTTCATTCCTTGCTCCTTTGCTGGTTCACGGGATGCGGCCCGACCGCCATGCCGGTGCCTTCGACCTTGCCCGCCGCGCTTTGCCGGTTGCCGTAGCCGACTTCGGCGGTCGTGCCCTGGGACTGGTAGGTTCCGGGCGCGACGCCGTGGTGGCGTCCGAGCGAGCCGCCCTGCAGTTCGGGCCGGGCCGCGCTAGGCTGGGCCGGATCGTGGGGATTCATTGCATGCACATCCTGGCTGTGGCCCTGCTGGTTGGCCGGGTGGGCGCGCAGGTCGGTGCCGGAATGCTTGTCGCGGTGGCCGACCGGCTGCTCCAGCAGCCCCCAGGCGCCGGAGCGCTGTTCCATCTGGCGCTGGTGGCTGTCGGTGATGCCTTGTTGCGGGCCCGAGCCGCCGGTCTGCTGGCTCTGCATCGAGCCGCCCGGCAGGTCGTCCGGGACGGCATGGGGCAGGGTGGTCTCGTAGTCGGCGCGGCCGCCGTCTTCGGCAGCCACTTCCTGCCGGTCCATATGCGACGGGTCCTGGTCAGGATGCATTTCGTTCTCGCCGCGGATGGTCCCCTGCTGGCCCGGACCCTGCGGATAGGTATGGTCCAAGGGGCCGCTGGTGGTATTGCCCTTGGCGCCGGGTGTCCATTTTTCGTTCGCGCCGTTATTGGTCTGGTTATTGACCTCGCTACGTTGGTTCGCGTCCATATCGACTCCTTTCGCTGTGTCGGTGCGGCGCACGCACGCCGTCTTGTAGCGCTATGATGCGCGCGTTCACGCTAATACAGTATAGGAAGGGGTAGGGGGGCTGTGTAGGACGGATACTGAAGGGCTTGTTGACTACTGGAAGTACATTTTCATTAATGCATTTTCTGTCGCGTGAATTCCTACAAAGTCATCTGAAAGCGTCCTATACCAGCATTCATCAGTGCTACCTAAGATGATTTCGCCGGTCACTCATCGGGCTTCGAGTTTGCCCGGCAACAGCCTGCCGCAGGACGCGGCGGTTCATAAAGCGTACAAGGGAGAAGATCATCATGGCCTCAAGCAATCAAGGTAACAAGCAAGGCAGCAATCAGGGCGGCAACAGCCAGAGCAGCGGCACCCGCAACCGCGGTTTCGCTTCGATGGATCCGGCCCGCCAGCGCGAAATCGCCAGCCAGGGCGGCAAGGCCGCCCACGCCAAGGGTACGGCCCACGAGTTCACCTCGGAAGAAGCCCGCCGTGCCGGTAGCATGAGCCACGGCAACCGTCAGTCGGCCAATGCCGGCTCGGGTGGCCCGTCGCGTGCAGCCTCCGCAAAAGGCGGCCGCAACTCGCAGGGCGGCGGCCGCGGGTCGAAAGAGTGATGTCACGGCTCCCGCAAGGCGGGAGCCAGTGGCAGAACGGATACGGGGAGCGCGAGCTCCCCGTTTTGTTTGTGACACGGCAATGGGATGCGGTAGAATCGCTGCGCCTTTTTCAACCTTTTCCCTAGGAATATCGTCGTGAAACCTGCGGTAATTCGTCAAGTCAAGAGCATGGCCATGTCCTGCGATCGCGTCGGCAACCTGTTGCTGGTCAAGTTTGCCTGCAAGGGCGCCAGCGACGTCCAGCTCTATGTGCCGGCAACCATCGTGTTCTGGCTGCTCAAGCACCTGCCGGTCAATCGTGACCCGAACCTGGTACCGCCTCCCCCTTGCGCGCCGGTGAGCCAGCAGGACTGGGATCATCCCTACACCCCGCGCGCCGAGTTCGTGCAGTGCAAGGAATTGCCCGGCACGCTGCGCATGAACTTTGCGTCGAACGCCAAGGAAGACCTGACCGTGGTGCTGGACCGCAGCAACGTCGAACTGATGCGTCAGATCATGCTGATGTACAGCAAGGACCTGATCGACCTCGACGCGCAGTAATCGCGCTACGGTAGACCACCGGCGCAGCCGGGCAGGGCACGGCAGCGCCGGGCCTCGTCCGCTCGCCTCACGTGGCGCATCGCTGCACGCATCCCTGCAGTATGATGCGCTTCTTTGAACGGACAAAGAGGATTCGCCATGCCCATCAAAATCAGCCAGGCCTTCGACTCCGGCGCCATCGAGGTCGTGCGCGCCGACGGCCCCAAGGCAATCGACCTGAACCTGCGCGCGGATTCGCACGCCGACATCCACCAGTGGTTCCACTTCCGCCTGCAGGGCGCGCGCGGCCAGGCCTGCGCGATCCGCTTCCTGAACGCCGGCCAGGCCACCTACCCGAAGGGCTTCGAGGACTACCAGGTCGCCGCCAGCTACGACACCGAGAACTGGTTCCGCGTGCCGACCAGTTTCGACGGCCAGGTGATGACGATCAACCACACGCCGGAACTCGACAGCATCTACTACGCCTACTTCGAGCCCTACACCTGGGAGCGCCACCTGCGCCTGCTGGGCGAAGTGGCGGAGAACCCGATCGCGCGCGTGCACGACATCGGCACCACGATCGACGGCCGCGACATGAACCTGGTCGTGATCGGCAATCCGCAGGCGGAAAAGAAGATCTGGGTGATCGCGCGCCAGCACCCGGGCGAGACCATGGCCGAATGGTTCGTGGAAGGCATGATGGATGCGCTGCTGGACAATGCCAACCCGGTGTCGCGCAAACTGCTGCAGCGCGCCGTGTTCTACATCGTGCCGAACATGAACCCGGACGGCTCGGTACGCGGCAACCTGCGCACCAATGCGGCCGGCGCCAACCTCAACCGCGAATGGATGACGCCTTCGCCCGAGCGCAGCCCGGAAGTGCTGTGCGTGAAGAACAAGATCCACGAAACGGGCGTCGACATGTTCTTCGACATCCACGGCGACGAGGCGTTGCCGTACAACTTCGTGGCGGGCAGCGAGATGCTGGCCGACTTCACTCCGGAGCGCCTGGACGAGCAGAACGCCTTCATCCAGCGCTACATGGCGGCCAGCCCGGACTTCCAGAACGTCTACGGCTACGCGGCCAGCAAGTACAACGAAGAACTGCTGACCCTGGCCTCGAAGTACATCGGCCACACCTTCAAGTGCCTGTCGCTGACCCTGGAAATGCCTTTCAAGGACAACGCCAACCTGCCCGACCCGCACACCGGCTGGAACGGCGCGCGCAGTGCGGCGCTGGGCGCGGCGATCCTGACGCCGATCCTGCAGACGCTGGACTGAAGGCAGGCCATGGGCGTCGAGATCGAACGCAAGTTCCTGCCCAGCGGCGATGGCTGGCGCCAGCTCGGGGAGCCCGTGCTGCTGCGCCAGGGCTACCTGTGCTCCGACCCGGAGCGCACGGTGCGCGTGCGCATCGAGGGCGAGACAGGAGCGCTCACCATCAAGAGCAAGGGCAGCGGCGTGCGCCGCGGCGAGTGGGAATATCCGATTCCCCTGCCTGAGGCGCAGGAGCTGCTCGACACCCTGTGCGAGCGCCCGCTCGTCGAAAAATACCGGCGCCGCATCGAGCACGCCGGCTTCACCTGGGAAATCGACGAATTCCTGGGCGAGAACGCCGGCCTGGTGGTGGCCGAGATCGAGCTGCCCTCCGAGGACACGGTGTTCGACAGGCCCGACTGGATCGGCCAGGAGGTCAGCGGCGACAAGCGCTACTACAACTCCAGCCTGATCCGTTTTCCATATTCACAGTGGACTCATCCATGATTCGTGTTTCACGTCGCGGCGTGCTCGTCTTGGGCCTCGCCGCGCTGCTGCCGGCGCTCGCCGGTTGCGCCGCAACAGCAACAAACTCTGCAAGCGCAAGCTATTTCCCGCCCGCCGGCGAGTGGTCCCGCAAGTCGCCCGCCGAACTCGGCATCGACGCCAAGGCCCTGGCCGCCGCCGTGCAGTTCGCGCAATCGCGCGAGACCACCCGCGCAGTGGATTTCTCGGACCAGGACGCCACTTTCGGGACCCGCCTCGGCTCGATGCCGACCGAGCGCGCCCGCACCAACGGGCTGGTGATCTACAAGGGCTATGTGGTCGCCGAATTCGGCGACACGCAGTTTGTGGACCCGACCTATTCGGTGGCCAAGAGCATGCTGGCAACGGTTGCCGGCGTCGCCGTGCGCGACGGACGCATCGCGCTCGACGAACCGGTGGGCAAGCGTGTAACCGACGGCGGTTATGCATTGGGCCGCAATGCGCAAGTCACCTGGAAGCAGCACCTGCAGCAGGAAAGCGAGTGGGAGGGCAGCCTGTGGGGCAAGAACGCCGACTTCGTCGGCAAGGACGCCTTCGGCGCCGGCGAGCGCAAGCCGCGCGCCCTGCAGGCCCCGGGCAGCTTCTACGAGTACAACGACGTGCGCATCAACCGCTTCGCCTTGTCGCTGCTGCGCGTGTTCGACCAGTCGGTGCCGCAGGTGTTCAAGCAGGGGGTGATGGACCCGATCGGCGCCTCCAACAGCTGGAAGTGGGTGCCCTACCATAACAGCTATGTCGAACTGAACGGCAAGCAGGTAGCTTCTGTCAGCGGCGGTACGCGCTGGGGCGGCGGCATGTGGATCAATTCCTGGGACATGGCGCGCTTCGGCTACCTGTGGCTGCGCGGCGGCGAGTGGCAGGGCAAGCAGGTGCTGCCGGCGTCCTACGTGAAGGAAGCCCTGACGCCAAGCGCGCATGGTCCGGACTACGGCTACCTGTGGTGGCTGAATACCAAGGGCAAGAACCTGCCGGGCCTGCCGGCGAATGCCTATGCCGCACTGGGCGCGGGCAGCAATACCATCGTCGTGTCGCCCGACCACGACCTGGTGATCGTGTGGCGCTGGCATGCCGGCAACCCGGCCGACTTCGCCAGCAAGGTCATCGCCAGCCTGCCGCGCTGATCCCTTCGCCGGGCTGCGCCCGCAGCCCGGCCAGGGTTGCCGCCATCACGGCCGGCGCTGCTGCGCGAACCACTCGAACAGCCCGGCCTCGCCGTAGGCATGCACCCATGCCTCGATGTGGCCGGCTTCCGGCAGCACCGTGTACTTCACCTTGCCGCCCTGGGCCTCGAGCGCCTCTACCATGCGCGCCGATTCCTGCTCCGGCACCGCGTCGTCCTTCAGGCCGTGGAAGGCCCAGACCGGAATGTCCTTCAGCCGCCCGGCCAGGCGCGGGATGCCGCCGCCGCAGATCGGGGCCACAGCGGCGAAGTAGTCCGGATAGCGCGAGGCAAAATCCCAGGCGCCGTAGCCGCCCATGCTGATGCCGGTCAGGTAGACCCGCTTGGGGTCGACGTTGTAGCGCTTGAGAACGTCGTCGAGCATCGACTTCAGACGGTAGGAATCCCACCATTCGCCCTCCGCCACCTGCGGCGAGACGACCATGAAGGGAAAGTCCGGGTCCTTCTCGACGATGGCCGGCGGGCCCCAGGCCTTTACCTTGTTCAGGTCGGTGCCGCGCTCGCCGGAACCGTGCAGGAAGACGATCAGGGGGACCTTGTCGCCCTTGCTCGAATACGACTTCGGCAGGAAGCTCAGGTAGTTGAACTTGGACTTGATGCTGGTGCTGCGCGCTTGCTGCAGGGATTTTGCCGGGGCGGCGAGGGCAAGGCTGGCGGTGCAGAGGGCGAGGGCGGCGAGGGCGAGGCGGACGGCGGGGCGCGGCATCGAGGAAGTCTCCGTATGGTTATTGTTCGTAGCGTGGGCGAGTTCCTCGCCCACGCGGTGATCGTTGTCGGCCCCGCTTTCGCGCCGGATGATCTTGCCGCTAACTATCACCGCGTGGGCGGGAAAACCCGCCCACCCTACGGTTACTGATCAAGCCTACTCAGTGGAAGTGCTCGCTCCCCGGCGGCGTATCTTCCGGCATCTCGGCATGCACCAGCTCGCCCGTCGGGTCGGCGAACAGCGGGCCGCCGCAGTCGTCGCAGTATTCGGCGGGGTAGCGCTCGTTGATGCGCTTGATGTGGGCGATGCCGGCCTCGTTCAGGTGGGCCACGATCTCGTTGATCGGGGTCAGCGGGGCAGGGCCGGTGGCGAACGGGCCTTCCATCGGCGTGCCATTCTCGTCTTCCTGGCCGTACAGCGGCCAGACGATGCCGTACATGACGTCGCTGTCCTGGCGCATGGTGAAGGAGACGCGGTATTCGTCGATCTGGATGTCGGCCGACTCCTCGCCGAAGCCGGCGACCACGGCGCGCAGGTCCGAAGGCTCCACGCCCAGCGTGTGGGTCAGGTAGTGGACAGCGGCGCGGATCGAGATCGGACGGATCAGCTTGTCGGCTTCGCGGCAGGCCACGTAATAGGCTTCCGGCAGCAGCAGCTCGACGCCGCAGCCCGGCAGCAGGCGCGCGATGTTGGCCGTGCCCTGGGTGCGCCATTGTTCCAGCGCGCGGTTGCGCTCCTCGGCGAAACCGATATGGTGCTGCGGCTCCTGCCAGCGGAACATCGGCGCGCCCTGCGGTGCGACGATCGCCACCAGCAGGTAGCGGGTGTCGGCCAGGAAGGGCGCGGTTTCTTCCACGCGCGCGGCCGGCTTGACCGTGCCGCCCTTGTGCGCGGCGGCGGCCAGCTTGTGCGTCAGCGCATAGGTCTCGGCATGGGTGCGCGGCAGCTGGTCGATCGAGTACAGCGTGGGCGCCATCGCGATGCGGGTGCCTTCGGCCAGCAGGTGGGCCGAGAAGTGCGCCTGCAGCGTGCTCAGCATCTCGGCCGGGATGTTGCCCGAGGCGATGTTGAAGCGGGTCCAGGCGAGCACCGGCGCGGCCACCAGCAGGGCCTGCCAGGTGACGTCGCCGCCGTCCTGCTGCTCGACCATGCTGGCCGATTCGCTCACGGCCTCGACCGCATCCATCAGCACGTCGTAGGAGGCGAGATCGTCCTTGAACAGGGCGTTCAGCGCGGCATCGATGCTGTCCTGGTGGTTGGTCTTGAGCAGCTTCTGCAGTTGCGTGTCCAGTTGGTGCTCCCAGGTCCGTTCTTCAACGCGGCTGGCGGCCTGCATGATGGCTTGCGCAATGCTGACGAGACGCTGGCTTTCGGCGGAGAGTTTAGGGGTTGAATCTTTGGAAGGACGACGCATGGCGCTAGGGGTCTCTCTTTTCAAATAATGGTCAAGGTCATGATAAACCCATATCTCCGGTATTGTAGTTGATTCGGCCACATGCCATGAACACAAGGCCGGTTCGGGAAAGGAAACGCGCTGCTTGCAAAAATCTCAAATGGAAAGGATAATGCGAATCGTTCTCATTAACGTTTGCTTTAAGGCCTGGTGCCTTCCTTGACCAAAAAATAACATGACCACGATCACTTCGCAGGCAAGCAACACCTTCATCAAGAGCAAGAAACAATCCCGTCCTTCCGCTCCCGCCATGTCGGCTCCGGCCCTGGCCGTGCTCGCCACGCTGGCCATGCCGCTGGCCGTGCACGCCAGCCCTGAGGCTGCGCCGGAACTGGCGGCGGACGCCACCCTGCCGAAGGTCCTGGTGACCGGCGGCCACGACCGCGCCGTGCAGGGCCCGGCAAAATCGAGCTCGGACAAGTTCACCGCGCCGCTGCTCGACACCCCGAAGTCGGTCACCGTCGTGACCTCGGAAACCATTTCGCAGACCGGCGCCGTGTCGCTCACCGACGCGCTGCGCACCGTCCCGGGCATCACCATCGGCGCCTCCGAAGGCGGCAACCCGGTGGGCGACAACCTGTTCATCCGCGGCTACAACGCCCAGACCGACACCTATATCGACGGCGTGCGCGATTCCGGCTCGCAGTCGCGCGAGATCTTCGCGATCGAGCAGGTCGAAGTGGTCAAGGGCCCGAACTCGGCGCTCGGCGGCCGTTCCTCGGCCGGCGGCGGCATCAACATCGTCACCAAGACCGCCAAGGACAGCAACTTCAGCAACGCCACCGTGGGCCTGGGCAGCGACAAGTACGGCCGCGCCACCGCCGACATCAACCGCGTCATCGGCGAGAACACGGGCTTTCGCCTGAACGCCATGGTCCACAATAACGACGTCGCCGGCCGCGACGTCGTGGGAGGCGAGCGCTGGGGCATTGCGCCCACCGTCACCTTCGGCCTGAACGGCCCGACCCGCGCGATCCTGAGCTACTACCACATGCAGAGCAGCGAGATTCCGGATACCGGCATCCCGTTCAACAACCCGGTCACCAGCGGCCCGGACGTCGCCAGGAACGGCGGCGGCACTCCGTTCACGGTCGATCGCGAAGCCTTCTACGGCCTGAAGAACCGCGACTTCCGCGACACCGAGACCGACGTCGCCACCGTCGACCTGCGCCACGAGTTCAGCCCGAACCTCGCGATCCGCAACGTCACCCGCTGGGGCAAGACCGGCCAGGACTACGTCTACACCCAGCCGGACGACTCGAAGGGCAACACCGTCCGCTACGGCACCGTCTGGCGCCGCGCCAACACCCGCCTGGTCGACACCCGCACCCTGGCCAACGCGACCAGCCTGACAGGCAACTTCGCCACCGCCGGTATCAAGCACAGCTTCAACGTTGGCGTCGAGTTCTCGCGCGAGAACACCGACCGCGGCACTTACGTGTTCACCCCGGGCACCAACAACCCGCTCACTGGCAACTTCAACTGCCCGACCGCAGGCGCCGCCACCCTGTACAACTGCACCACCCTGGTCAACCCAAACCCGTACGACCCGTGGCTGACCACCCGCAGCGTGTCGCCGGCCAGGACCGACGTCGTGACCCGCACCCGCGCCGTGTACGGCTTCGACACCATCGAGTTCAGCCCGCAGTGGCTGCTGAACCTGGGCGCGCGCTGGGACGACTTCTCGAGCTCCCTCCATACCTCGCCCGCTGCCGCCGGCGGCGCGGCCACCCGTGCCCGCGTCGAATCGAGCTTCGATACCTACCAGGCCGGCCTGGTATACAAGCCGAAGGCGAACGGCAGCATCTACCTGTCGTGGGCGACCTCGGCCACCCCGCCGGGCAATGACGGCGGCGACGGCCTCGATGCCCTGAGCGTGGCGGTCCAGAACCTGCAGCCGCAGACCAGCCGCAGCATCGAGCTGGGCACCAAGTGGGAAGTGCTGCCGGGCGGCCGCCTGTCGGTGAGCGCCGCGGTGTTCAAGAACGACATGGACAATGCCCGCGTCACCGCACCGGACGGCACCAGCCAGAACGTGGGCCGCAAGGAGATGAAGGGCGTCGAGTTCGGCCTGTCGGGCCGCATCACCAACGCCTGGACCGTGTTCGGCGGCTACACCTACCTGGACGGCATCGTTGCCGACAACGGCTTCGCCAACACCGGCACGACCGCGAACCCGGTCTGGACCCCGTCGCCGTTCAACGGCAACGCCTTCCCGACCACGCCGAAGCACAGCGCCTCGCTGTGGACCACCTATGCGGTGAGCCGCGTCCTGACGATCGGCGGCGGCGCCAACTTCGTGGACCGCCAGTTCGCCAACGTCAACAACACCAAGTATTCGCCGAGCTATACCCGCTTCGACGCGATGGCGACCTACGTGCTGAACCCGAACGTATCCTTCCAGCTGAACATCCAGAACCTGACGGACAAGCTGTACTTCGACCGCGTCTCGTCGCCGCACTACGCCGGCGTGGGCCCGGGCCGCTCGGCCACCCTGACGGCCAACCTCAAGTTCTGATACCGAGTACCACCCCCGCCGGGCAACCGGACTTCGCCCTCCTGATATGATCGGGAGGGCTTTTTTCTTTCAACGAGGATTCGAACCATGATGCTCCACATCCCGGGCGTGCTCCAGCGCGAACAGGTCGCCGCCATCCGCGCCCGCTTGCACGGGGCGCCGGAATGGGTGGACGGACGGGAAAGCGTTGGCCCGCAAGGCGCCCAGGTCAAGCGCAACCGCCAGCTCAAGGAAGGCTCGCCCTTGGCGGTGGAGCTGGGGCAGGCGGTGAGCCAGGCGCTCATGAACAATCCGCTGTTCTTTTCAAGCGTGCTGCCCTTGCGGATCCTGGCGCCTTACTTCAACGCCTACGGCGGGGGAGAGCACTACGGCCTGCACGTGGACGGGGCGATCCGGCCCCAGCGCGGCGGCTTGCCGCCGCTGCGCGCGGACGTGTCGACCACGGTGTTCCTGAGCGACCCGGACGATTACGAGGGCGGCGAGCTGGTGGTGGTCGATGCCTACGGCACGCACGAAGTGAAGCTGCCGGCGGGCGACGCCATCGTGTATCCGTCAGGGAGCGTGCACCAGGTGCTGCCGGTGACGCGCGGGGAGCGGGTGGCGTCCTTCCTCTGGACCCAGAGCATGGTGCGCGACGATGCGAAGCGGGCCATGCTGTTCGAGCTGGACACCAACATCCAGAAGCTGCGGGCGGCGCATGGCGAGACCGAGGCCGTCGTCGGCATCACGGGGCACTATCACAACCTGCTCAGGATGTGGGCGGAGATGTAGGGATGGCCGGAACCCCAGCGGATTCCGGCTTAGCGCGCCTAACAATTCCCCCGATGGCTGCGTTGCATCGTCTCGCCGTACTAGCGTACTGCCTTCGACGATGCGCCTTGCCCTCGGGGTTTTGTTAGGCGCTTAGTCATCTTACGATGTCACCCGTCAGAGCACTTTTCTGCCGGTGAACAGGCGAATCAGGATGATGACGGCGGCGGCGACGAGAAGAAGGTGAACCAGTCCGCCGGCTACCGAAGTAACCATGCCGAGCACCCACAGAACGAGAAGGATGATTGCAATGGTATAGAGCATGTTGGCCTCCGCTTGGAATGAGGGGGCAGACCTGCGTGCTGTCTGCTTTCCCGATAAGCCATCATCCTCCTGCTCGCCCATTCCCTCGGTGCGTGGACGTACAGAACGCTTGTTTCAATAAATTTCTTCAGCGCGCCGCTCGCAGTTCTTCTCAAGCTCTGGATGGGGGCGCGGACGTGAGGCTTCTTCGCTTGCCAGTGCTTCTTCGTCGATGCGCGCGACCCAGCAGCCGAGCCGATACAGGGGGTAGAGCGAGCCGACATACACGATCGCGTAGGGGACGCCCCAATGCGTCAGTGCGCTCAGCTCTTGCAGCACAGGGTACAGGCCGATCGCTTTCGCGATGGCGAGCTGGATCCAGATCGGAAGCTCGAGGACATACGCCTGCGCGTAGCAGTTCGTGACGACGCCAAACCGCACAAGGGCAAAGCAGGCGGCGGTCAACACGACATACGTGATGCAGAAGCTCACGCCAATCAGCTTTCGCTCGTTCATGGGACTCTCCCGGTGGTTCATGACGGCGACAGGCTAGTACGATTCCCTTGCCATTGCCTCGCGCACCGCTCAGGCTTTGCCTGGCAGTCCTTACGGGGCGATGGGGCGATACCTTTTACTTCGACGATGGGTGCGCCGTCGGCCTCCCCCTGGCGCCGGCGATGGTCGCGAGCAGTTCTTCCGCAACGACGGGCTTGACCAGGTGGGCAGCGAAGCCGGCCTGCAGCGACATGCGGCGATCCTGCTCCTGGCCGTAGCCGCTGACGGCGACAAGCAGGGCGCCGGCGCTGCGCGCTTGCCGCCGCAGTGCCTGGGCCAACTCGTGCCCGCTCATGTCCGGCAAGCCGATATCGAGCAGGATGACGTCAAAGTCCTCGTTCCCGGCCGCCGCCAGTCCCGCCCGCGCCGAATGCTCGGCCGTGACCACGTGCCCGGCGCTCTGGAGCAGCAGGGCGAGGGTGTTGGCGGCGTCGACGTTGTCGTCCACCACCAGGATGCGGCGCGACTGCCCGGTGGCCGAGCCTGCCGCAATCGCGGTGGCGGTCGCGCTGGCGGTGCCTTGAGCGGCCGGCAGCAGCGGCAGGCGAACGATGAAGGTGCTGCCCTGGTCGGCGCCGCCGCTGCGGGCCTCGACCGCGCCGCCGTGCAGCTCGACCAGCTTCTTCACCAGCGCCAGGCCGAGGCCGAGCCCGCCCTGCGCACGGTCGGGCGTGCGCTGGCCCTGGGTGAACAGGTCGAACACGACCGGCAGCAGCTCCGGCCCGATGCCGATCCCGTTGTCCTGCACCTCGAGGACCGCGCTCCCCTCGTGCCGGCGCAGCGAGACGCGCAACTGGCCACCCTCGGGCGTGTATTTGGCGGCGTTGCTGAGCAGGTTGGCCGCGACCTGGATCAGGCGGGTGCGGTCGCCGCAGACCAGCAGCGGGTCGGGTGAACCGTCCAGCGTCAGGCGGTGCCCGCGGGCGTTGATCACCGGTGTGACCTGCTCGACCGCTTCGCGCAGCACGTCGCCGAGCTCCACCACGGTCTGGTCGATCGTGGCCAGGCCACGCGTGACGCGCGACACGTCCAGCAGGTCGTCGACCAGGTGGGTCATGTGGGTCACCTGGCGGGAGATGACTTCGCTCGCCTGCCTGACCCGGGGTTCGCCCGCGAACAGCATGCGCAGGAGCTGGGCGGCGCTGCTGATCGGCGCGAGCGGATTGCGCAGTTCGTGCGCCAGCATGGCCAGGAACTCGTCCTTGCGCCGATGCTCCTGTTGCAGGTGCTCCTGCTGTTCATGGAGGCGGTCGAGCATCTGGTTGATCGAGCGCGCCAGGGTGACCGTTTCGCTGCTGCCCGCCAGTTCGGCGCGGTGCTCGGTAATGCCTTCTTCGCCGAACCTGCCGGCAAAGCGCTCGAGCTTGCGCAGGTCCTGGGTCAGGCCGAGGGACAGGCGCGAGCCCAGCAGGAACACCCCGAGGGCGATCAGCGCGGCGATTGAGCCGATCAGGCCGTACTGGGACGAGGACTCCTCCAGAATGTCGTCGAGCCCGGAGGCGTCCACGCGCAGCTTCAGGCCCAGGTGAGCAAGCTGGGCCGGCACCGTCACCGGCACCTCCAGGATGTGCTCCGTCGGCGCCGCCGCGGCCTGGCCCTTCCAGGTCAAGGTCGACGAAGGGTTCGGGTGCAGGTCCTGCATCCGGACCTTGTAGACCAGGGCGCCCTCGGGGGTATTGGTGCGCGAATAGCGCAGCAGGCTGACGCCGACCAGCTCCGCGCCTTGCGGCTGCACGAAAATGGCCGCCTGGTCGATGCCGCGGTCGATGCGGTCGCGCAGCCAGGCCAGCTGCTCCTGGTCGAAGCGCTCGAGGCCATTGCCGGCCACCATCTTGCCTTCGAAATCGGTGAACATGACCTGGATCGGTATGCCCGCGATCTGGCGCAGGCCGCCGAGGAAGGGCGCCAGGTAGGTTTCCTTGCCCGCGCTGTCGACCAGGCCGGTCGCCAGGATGGGGCTGTCCGCCACTTCGCCCATGCGGGTGACCAGGGTCCTGAGGGTATTGCCGACGCTTCTTGCGTTGAACGCCGCTTCGCGCTGTTGCAGCAGCGCGACCGCGGCATCATGCTGGCGATTGACCAGCCAGAACGAGGCCGCCGCCACCATCAGCACGGCCACGCCGGCCAGAATCGCGGAGGCGAAGGCAAAACGCTGCGTCAGGCTCGCAGTGCGGGACGTCGACCACAGCGCCATCATCAGTCGTCGGTCGGCACGATCACGCCGTCCGCACGGTAGCGTGCGATGAGGAGTTCGCGCGCGCTCAGCGCCTCATGGCGGGTCGGGGTGAACGGCGGGGCATAGTTCTTCACCAGGCCGCGATAGGGGCGCAGCTTTTCCAGGGCGTCGCGCACGGCCTTCCTGTCGGTACTGCCGGCCTGGTCGATCGCCTTGGCCAGGATGTGCATCAGGTCGTAGGCGTGGGCCACGCCCACCGGCCCCTGGATGTCCTCGATCCTGCGCACCTTCGAGACGGTGGCGGCGTTGCGCATGAAGCGCTCGAGCTGCTTCGGGTCGGCCTTGAAGAAGGAGAAGGTCTGGATAACGGAAAAGTCGACGTGGTTCAGGGCAGGTCCCGCCTGCCGCACGAACTCGCCCCCGGTGACGCCCCAGTGGCTCAGGATCGGCACGCGTTCGGCCTTGGGCAGCGCGGCCACTTCGCGCACCAGCACGGCCGCCTCGTCGTCGTTGGCGACCAGCACCACCACCTGGGCGCCGGCGCTGCGCAGGGCGTTGTACTTGGCCACCAGGGTCTGGTCGCGCCAGTTGTACCAGGCGGTCTGCACGATCTTGATGTCCTTGTTTGCTTCGGCAAACTTTTCGGCGGCAGCCAGGTTGCTCCGTCCCCAGGAGGTGTTGGTCAGCAGCAGCCCGACCTTGCGCAAGCCGCGCTTGTGGGCTGTCTGCAGCAGCTTGGGCATGGCCAGGCTGTCGCGCAGCGACAGGCGGTAGACGTAATTCGGCTTCATGCCGTTGTCGATGATCCCGTCGGCCGAGGACCATGTCGCCATGAACAGGGTCTTGGTCGCTTTCAGGGTCGGCAGTTCTTCGATGATGACGGGACTGAAGCGGCCGCCGAACACGGCGACCAGGTCCGGCATGCGGGCGAATTCCTCGATATTGCGGATGCCGCGCGCCGGGATCGAGCGGTGATCCTTGGTGACCAGCTCGATCGGCCTGCCTTTCAATACGCCGCCGGCCCGGTTGATCTCGGCGATGGCGGTGCGCATGCCCAGCTCGACGGCCTGGGCCGAGGTGCTGTTGTCCAGTCCGAATTCGGCATCGAGGCCGACGCGCACCGGCTGCGGCTGCGCGCGCGCGCTCGCACACAGGAAGCACAAGACGAAGAGGGCGACAGTGGCGATCTTGCCGGGGAAAGCCTTGCTCGAATGAAAAACGATGGGGTTCGGCATATTGACTGCAAAAAAAATCGGTTCAGCATTGTAAACGTGAACCGCTTTTGACGGACAAAAGGCCGGAACCCGTGCGGGCTCCGGCCTTTTTTTGTCAGCAGCCCGCTGGCGCGGGCCCGTCAATTACGCAGCCAGCAGCTGGCGCAGCACGAACGGCAGGATGCCGCCATGCTTGTAGTAGTCGACTTCGATCGGGGTGTCGATACGCAGCAGCACTTGGACTTCCTGCGATTCGCCGCCTTCGCGGTGGATCACCAGGGTCGCCAGTTGTTGCGGCTTGATCTCGCCTTCCAGGCCCTTCAGGTCGTAGGTTTCCTTGCCGGTGATGCCCAGCGACTCGACGCTGTCGTTGCCGATGAACTGCAGCGGCAGCACGCCCATGCCCACCAGGTTCGAGCGGTGGATACGCTCGAACGAACGGCAGATCACGGCCTTCACGCCCAGCAGCTGGGTGCCCTTGGCTGCCCAGTCGCGCGACGAGCCGGTGCCGTACTCTTCGCCGCCGAAGATCATGGTCGGGGTGCCTTCGGCGATGTACTTCATCGCTGCGTCGTAGATCGACAGCTGTTCGCCCGACGGCTGGTGGATGGTGATGCCGCCTTCGACCGCCGAACCGTCCGCCTTCGGCGGGATCATCTTGTTCTTGATACGCACGTTGGCGAAGGTGCCGCGCATCATGATCTCGTGGTTGCCGCGGCGCGAGCCGTAGGAGTTGAAGTCGGCCTTCAGGACGCCATGGTCCTTCAGCCACTTGCCTGCCGGGCCGTCTTCCTTGATCGAACCGGCCGGGGAGATGTGGTCGGTGGTGATCGAGTCGCCGAACACGCCCAGTGCGCGCGCGCCCTGGATGCCGGTGGCGGCTGCCTTCGGGGTCATCTCGAAGTCGCTGAAGAACGGCGGCTCGGCGATGTAAGTCGACTCAGGCCAGTTGTAGACCTGGCCTTCGGTCGACGACACGCGCTGCCACAGTTCGCCCGGGTTGCCCTTCACGTCGGCGTAGTTCTTGCGGAAGACGTCCGAGTTCATCGCGAAGCGCATCAGTTCGCCCACTTCCTGCGAAGTCGGCCACACGTCGCCCAGGTAGACGTCGACGCCGTTCTGGTCCTTGCCCAGCGGCTCGCTCATCAGGTCGCGGGTCATGTTGCCGGCGATCGCGTAGGCGACGACCAGCGGCGGCGAGGCCAGGAAGTTCGAACGGATGTTCGGGTGGATACGTGCTTCGAAGTTGCGGTTGCCCGACAGGACGGCCGAGGCGACGATGTCGTTCTCGACGATCGCGGCGTTCAGTTCCGGGGTCAGGTCGCCGGCGTTACCGATGCAGGTGGTGCAGCCGTAGGCGGTCACGCCGAAGCCCAGCTTGTCCAGGTAAGGCAGCAGGCCGGCGGCGGTCAGGTACTCGGTGACCACGCGCGAGCCAGGAGCCAGCGAGGACTTGATGTGCGGCGCCACGGTCAGGCCGCGCTCGACCGCCTTCTTGGCCAGCAGGCCGGCAGCCAGCAGCACGCTCGGGTTCGAGGTGTTGGTGCACGAGGTGATCGCGGCGATCAGGACGTCGCCGTTCTTCACGCGCACGCCGTTGGTGGTCTCGTAGACCTTGTGCAGCTCGTCCGGCGACTTGTTGAAGCCGTTCTGGGTGGTCGGCTTGCTGAACAGTTCGGTGAAGGTGTTTTTCACGTGACCCAGTTCGATACGGTCTTGCGGGCGCTTCGGGCCGGCCAGCGACGGGGTGACGGTCGACAGGTCGAGTTCCAGCACGCGGGTGTAGTCGATCTCGCCGGCTTGCGGGATGCCGAACATGCCCTGGGCCTTGAAGTAGCCTTCGAATGCAGCCAGTTCTTCTTCGGTACGGCCGGTGCCGCGGAAGTAGTCGACAGTCGCTTCGTCCACCGGGAAGAAGCCCATGGTCGCGCCGTATTCCGGGGCCATGTTGGCGATGGTGGCGCGGTCGGTGGTCGACAGCGAGCGGGTGCCGGCGCCGAAGAACTCGACGAACTTGCCGACGACTTTTTCTTTACGCAGCAGTTCGGTGATGGTCAGCACCAGGTCGGTCGCGGTGCAGCCTTCGCGCAGCTTGCCGGTCAGGTTGACGCCGATGACGTCCGGGGTCAGGAAGTAGACCGGCTGGCCCAGCATGCCTGCCTCGGCTTCGATGCCGCCCACGCCCCAGCCGACCACGCCGACGCCGTTGATCATGGTGGTGTGCGAGTCGGTGCCCACCAGGGTGTCCGGGTAGAACACGTCGCCTTGCTTCATGACGCCGCGCGCCAGGTATTCCAGGTTGACCTGGTGGACGATGCCGAAGCCCGGCGGCACGACGCCGAAGGTGTCGAAGGCCTGCATGCCCCACTTCATGAACTGGTAGCGCTCGTTGTTGCGCTGGAATTCCAGCTTCATGTTCAGGTCCAGCGCGCCCGGCTCACGGAAGTGGTCGATGGTGACCGAGTGGTCGACCACCAGGTCGACCGGCACCAGCGGCTCGATCTTCTTCGGATCGGCGCCGGTCTTGGCGGCGACGTTGCGCATCGCGGCCAGGTCGGCCAGCAGCGGCACGCCGGTGAAGTCCTGCAGCACGACGCGGGCCACGACGAAGGGGATCTCTTCGGTGCGCTCGGCGGTCGGGCCCCAGTTGGCCAGCTGCTTGATGTGCTCTTCGGTGACCTTCTTGCCGTCGCAGTTACGCAGGACGGACTCGAGGACGATACGGATCGACACCGGCAGGCGCGACAGGTTCACACCGAGGGCTTCGCCCAGTGCCGGCAGCGAGTAGTACTGGCCGTTCTGGCCGGCGCCGACCGGGAATTCCTTCAGCGTGTTCAGGGTGTTGCGAGACATAATCTCTCCTTCAGTGGGGATATGTTGTTATTCCGGTACTGCTATACAGGTGATCCGACGGGGTTCAGCCGCGGATCAGCCATTCTTTTCGGCAGGCAGCGCCGCGACCACCGGGGCCGCCTGCTCGGCGTTCTTGCATTCGTTGGCCAGCTGGCGGTTCAGCTTCGAGTCCAGCAGCATGCCCTTGGCCGGGATGCCGATCCAGATCAGGCCCCAGTGCGGGTTCTCGAAGCGCTGCGCGCCGGTGGTGGTGCCCACGCGGCTCAGGCGGTGCAGGCGCTTCTTCCAGCGCAGGGCGATGTGCGCATTGTCCGTCGCGTTCGTGTAGATCGTGATCTTGTTGCCGAGCTCGCAAGCATAGTCGGTAACGACCGTGTCGGTGATGTCCGGTTCGTCGATGACATCGGCGCCATAGACCGGGGCGGCGGCAGCGGCAGCAGCGCCGGCTGCTCCAGCGGCGACGGCGGCTTTTTTAGCCTTCGACGCCGGCTTGGCCTTCGCCTTGGCCTTCAGGACCTTTTCGGCCTTCGGGTGTTTTTCGGGGGCGGCGGCTGCGCTGGTGCAGATGCCGGCGGCCGCGAACGCGAATGCGCCGGCGGCAAGGATGCGGGAGAGGAGGGTGGCCATTAGTTGGAATCCGTGAGGTTGACGATTGCCGCAGCGGCTTCCGGCAACGCCAGGCCAGCCAGTTTTGCGCGCTGCAACACGGTCCAATAATATCGGTAGCTCGCGCGGTCGTGCAAGCGGCCGTGTTGCGCGATCGGCCCCCATTGCGCCGCCATGGCCTCGGTCAAGATATTGGTGGCTTCGTTCACTTCCGACAGGCGCGGGGTGAAAGCCTTCAGGATCGGCTTGATCTGGTCCGGATGGATGCTCCACATCCGGGTGAAGCCGAATTCGGCGCCGGCGCGCTGGGCGTCGTTGGCGACCACCGCGCTGTCCTTGATATCGGTGGTGACATTGTGCGAGGCCACCTTGCCGTGCGCATGGCAGGCCGCCACCATTTCCAGCTTGGCGCGCACCACCAGCGGGTGCGTGAACTGGCCGGGCGTGCGCATGGCGCTGGCCGGCACTGCGCCGTAGTGGGCCGAGACGAAATCCATGATGCCGAAGGACAGGCACTCGACCTGGGGCAGGGCGGCGATGTCGTAGGCTTCGCGCAGGGCGCAATGGGTCTCGATCAGCACGTGCACGGGAAGATCGTTGCGGCCGGCCTTGACGGCATGTTCGTTGATCAGGTCGATGGCGCGGATCACCTCGTCGGCGCTTTCGACCTTGGGCAGCACCACGTAGGCGAGGCGCTCGGCCGCGCTGCCGACGATGGTGGCGACGTCGTTGGCGAAGTGTGCGCTGCCGGTGTCGTGCAGGCGCACGCCGATGCGGTTGAAACGGTTGTCGCTGCTGTTGACGAGGCTCGCCACCAGCGTGGCGTGCGCCGCTTCGCTACCCGCGACGGCGCCATCTTCGCAGTCGAAGGTGATGTCGAAGACCGGCCCAAGCTCTTGTTGCAGGGCCATCGATTTGCGCATCAGCTTCTCCGAGCCGGCGTAGTGATCGCAGGCGGGGAGGAGGAGCGGCTGGCGTTTGCCCTGGAATAAAACCTCGGAAGGATGCATGGTATGTCTTGAAACGATTCGGCCATGCCGGCGGGCCGGCATGGCACGGTTGGCGCGGCCGGATGGCCACGCCGTTTTTCTTGCTTAGGCGAGCAGGTGAGCGACGCCGGCTTTCTCTTCTTCGAGCTCTTTCAGCGTCAGGTTGATGCGTTCCTGCGAGAAGGCGTCGATGTCCAGGCCCTGGACGATGGTGTATTCGCCGTTTTCGGTGGTAACCGGGAAGCCGAACATGGTGCCTTCCGGGATGCCGTACGAACCGTCCGACGGGATGCCCATGGTGGTCCACTTGCCGTTGGTGCCCAGCACCCAGTCGCGCACGTGGTCGATCGCTGCGTTGGCGGCCGAAGCAGCTGACGATGCGCCGCGGGCGTCGATGATGGCGGCGCCGCGCTTGCCGACGGTCGGCAGGAAGGTGTCGCGGTTCCAGACGTCGTCGTTGATCGCTTCCTTGACCGATGCGCCGTCAGCGGTGGCGAAACGGTAGTCGGCGTACATGGTCGGCGAGTGGTTGCCCCACACGACCATCTTCTCGATCGAGCCGACCGGCTTGTTCAGCTTGGCGGCAACCTGCGACAGGGCGCGGTTGTGGTCCAGGCGCAGCATGGCGGTGAAGTTCTTGGCCGGCAGGTTCGGGGCCGACTTCATGGCGATGTAGGCGTTGGTGTTGGCCGGGTTGCCGACCACCAGCACTTTCACGTCGCGCGAAGCGACGGCGTCCAGGGCCTTGCCCTGCACGGTGAAGATCTGGGCGTTGGCTTCCAGCAGGTCCTTGCGCTCCATGCCCGGGCCGCGCGGGCGGGCGCCGACCAGCAGGGCCACGTCGGCGTCCTTGAAGGCGGTCATCGGATCGGCGTGGGCGGTCATGCCGGCCAGCAGCGGGAATGCGCAGTCGTCGATTTCCATCATGACGCCCTTGAGCGCCTTCTGTGCCTTCTCGTTGTCGATCTCGAGCAGCTGCAGGATGACCGGCTGGTCCTTGCCCAGCATGTCGCCGTTGGCGATGCGGAACAGCAGGGAATAGCCGATCTGGCCGGCCGCGCCGGTAACGGCGACGCGCATTGGGGTTTTAGCCATGATGAATCTCCAAAAAGGGAATGAAAACGGTCGAGCCGAGGGTGCGAATTTGGGGAAACTGCAATGATACCAAAAGCGCACCGTGTCAATAGGATATCGCGCGCATGGTCGAAGGCAGGCGCGGAGGTCCAGGCCGGCCACGAGTTTATGCCTCGACTGTTCTATCTGTCAATTCATATCATATGTCTTATATAAGACACATGTCTTGCGAGTCATATACTGGACGTAGGGGGGTGTTTTGTGGTGAAATCGTGGTCTATGAATCCCCTCCAGTCCAACAGCAGCGATGCGCCAGGCAGTGACGCATCGCCGTCGTTCCGCCCGCTGTACCAGCAGATCAAGGCCCTGATCACGCAAAGTTTGCAGTCGGGCGAGTGGAAGCCGGGCGAGTTGATGCCGAGCGAAGTCGAGCTGGCGGGGCGCTTCAAGGTCAGCCAGGGCACGGTGCGCAAGGCCATCGACGAGCTGGCGGCCGAGAACCTGGTGGTGCGCCGCCAGGGCAAGGGCACCTTTGTCGCCACCCATGCCGAGGAGCGCGCCCACTTCCGCTTCCTGCGCCTGATGCCCGACGAGGGCGTTCCCCACCATCCCGAGAGCCGCTTCATCGCCGTGCTGCGCATCCGCGCCACGGCCGAGGTCGCGCGCCTGCTCGAGCTGAAGTCGGGCGACGCCGTGGTCTACATCAAGCGCGTGCAGTCCTTCGACGGGGTGCCGACCATCCTGGAAGAGCTGTGGTTGCCGGGCCAGCTGTTCAAGGGCCTGACGGCGGAGCGCCTGATGGAGTACAAGGGGCCGATGTACGGACTGTTCGAGTCCGAATTCGGCACTCGCATGATCCGGGCGACCGAGAAGATCCGCGCGGTGGCGGCGGATGCGGCCGCCGCGGAGCACCTGAAAGTGCCGGAAGGCACGCCGCTGCTGTGCGCGGACCGGGTGTCGTTCAGTTACGGAGACAAGCCGGTGGAGTTGCGGCGCGGAATTTATTCCACGGCCCGCCACCATTACCAGAACGAGTTGTCATAAGAGATGACCGTGGGGGCGCCTAAGAATCGGCGCCAACTGTGGCGGACCAAGCGGCCCTCTGCAGCGATCGCTTCTAGCGATTAAAATAAGTTGGTTTTGCGTACGCGACGAACAGTGCCCGGTTCGCCGCAGGGATGCCCCGGTTATCCACCCCTGGATGCTTGGTGCCCCGTCACAAAATCGGCGAAAATGAAGGGTTCATTAAAAAACTGTCGTCATAGAGGGAGGTGTTTCATGTCCGAAGCCGTGAGAGAAGCTGCAAAAAAAGGGCGGCCGGAGTTCCGCAACGTTGGCATTGGTGATATCACAGGTAAATATCGCATGCCGCCATCGGCCATCGTGTCGATCCTGCACCGCGTCAGCGGCGCCGGTCTGTTCCTGTTCCTGCCGTTCCTGCTGTACCTGCTGCAGGAAAGCCTGATGTCGGAAATCTCGTTCGAGCACTTCCGTGGCGTCGTGAGCAATCCGTTCGCGAAAATCATCATTCTGGGCCTGTCCTGGGCTTACCTGCACCACTTCGTCGCCGGCGTGCGCCACCTGTTCATGGATAACCACCTGGCCCTGGACAAGGATGCTGCACAGAAGACCGCGCGCTGGGTGCTGATCATCAGCCTGGTGCTGACCGCGCTGGTCGCCCTGAAACTGTTCGGAGTGTTTTAATCATGGCAAACAAGAATAATATCGGACCGCGCCGCCTCGTTGTCGGCGCCCACTACGGCGTCAAGGACTGGCTGGCGCAGCGCGTCACCGCCATCGTCATGGCCGTGTTCACGGTCGTCCTGCTGGTCTCCTTCCTGACCGGCCAGAATTTCACGTATGAAGGCTGGGCCGGCCTGTTCGCCCGCCAGTGGTTCAAGCTATTCGCGCTGGTGACCTTCCTGGGCCTGTTCTACCACGCCTGGGTCGGCATCCGTGACATCTGGATGGACTACATCAAATCGGCAGGCCTGCGTCTGTTCCTGATGCTGGCGACGATCTTCTGGCTGCTCGCCTGCGCCGCCTGGACCGTGCAAATTCTCTGGAGTGTGTAATCGTGGCAGCAATCAAAACTGCAATCCCTACCCGCCGCTTTGACGCGGTCATCGTTGGCGCCGGTGGTTCCGGCATGCGCGCATCGCTGCAACTGGCCGAAGCCGGCCTGAACGTCGCGGTGCTGTCGAAAGTGTTCCCGACCCGTTCGCACACCGTGGCTGCCCAGGGCGGCATCGGTGCTTCGCTGGGCAACATGAGCGAAGACGACTGGTACTGGCACATGTTCGACACCGTCAAGGGTGGCGATTACCTGGGCGACCAGGATGCAATCGAATTCATGTGCCGCGAAGCCCCGAAGGTCGTGTACGAACTCGAACACTTCGGCATGCCTTTCGACCGCAACCCGGACGGCACCATCTACCAGCGTCCGTTCGGCGGCCACACCGCGAATTTCGGCGAGAAGCCGGTCCAGCGCGCCTGCGCCGCGGCCGACCGTACCGGCCACGCGCTGCTGCACACCCTGTACCAGCGTAACGTCCGCGCCCGCACCCACTTCTTCGTCGAGTGGATGGCCCTCGATCTGATCCGCGACGCCGACGGCGACGTGCTCGGCGTGCTGGCCCTGGAAATGGAAACCGGCGACGTGATGATCCTGGAAGCGAAGACCACCATCTTCGCCACCGGCGGCGCAGGCCGCATCTTCGCCGCATCGACCAACGCCTTCATCAACACCGGCGACGGCATGGGCATGGCGGCACGCGCCGGCCTGCCGCTGCAGGACATGGAGTTCTGGCAGTTCCACCCGACCGGCGTGTCCGGCGCGGGCGTCCTCATCACCGAGGGCGTGCGCGGCGAGGGCGGTATCCTGATCAACTCGAACGGCGAACGCTTCATGGAGCGCTACGCGCCGACCCTGAAGGACCTGGCGCCGCGCGACTTCGTCTCGCGTTCGATGGACCAGGAGATCAAGGAAGGCCGCGGCTGCGGTCCGAACAAGGACCACGTGCTGCTGGACCTGCGCCACATCGGCAAGGACACCATCGAGAAGCGCCTGCCGTCGATCCTGGAAATCGGCCACAAGTTCGCCAACGTCGACGCCACCAAGGAACCGATTCCCGTGGTCCCGACCATCCACTACCAGATGGGCGGCATCCCGACCAACATCCACGGCCAGGTCGTCGCACCTGACGGCACCGGCGGCCAGAAGATCGTCAACGGCCTGTACGCGATCGGCGAATGCGCCTGCGTCTCGGTCCACGGCGCCAACCGCCTCGGCACCAACTCGCTGCTCGACCTGGTGGTGTTCGGCCGTGCAGCCGGCAACCACGTGGTGGCATCGAACCTGAAGCAGAAGGTCAACAAGCCGCTGCCGAAGGACGCCGCCGACTTCGGCCTGGACCGCCTCAACCGTCTGGAAAATTCGACCGGCGGCGAGAAGGTCCAGCACGTCGCCAACGACATCCGCGCCACCATGCAGAAGTACTGCGGCGTGTTCCGTACCCAGGAACTGCTGGATGCCGGCGTCAAGGAAATCATGAAGCTGGATGAGCGCCGCAAGCACGTCTCGTTCCAGGACAAGTCGAAGGTGTTCAACACCGCCCGCGTGGAAGCGCTGGAGCTCGATAACCTGATCGAGACCGCCAAGGCGACCATCGTGTCGGCAGCGGCGCGTCCGGAATCGCGCGGCGCCCACGCCCACAGCGACTTCCCGAACCGCGACGACGAGAACTGGATGAAGCACACCCTGTTCTTCTCGGAAGGCAACCGCCTGGAATACAAGCCGGTGGTGCAGAAGCCGCTGACCGTCGACACCTTCAAGCCGAAGGCCCGTACTTTCTAATTTTTCGAAGGGCCGCGTTTTTAGATCGTGGCCCGATAAGACAGGTAAAAACATGGCACGCACCGTCCAACTGAAGATCTACCGCTACGATCCTGACAAGGATGCCAAGCCTTACATGCAAGACGTCACCGTCGAGCTGAAAGACACCGACAAGATGCTGCTCGACGCCCTGCAGCGCATCAAGTCCGACGTCGATGACTCGCTGGCCCTGCGCCGCTCCTGCCGCGAAGGCGTGTGCGGTTCGGACGCGATGAACATCAACGGCAAGAACGGCCTGGCCTGCACCACCAACCTGAACGAGCTGACCCAGCCGATCGTGCTGCGTCCTCTGCCGGGCCTGCCGGTGGTGCGCGACCTGATCGTCGACATGACCAACTTCTTCAAGCAGTACCACTCGATCAAGCCCTACCTGATCAACGACTCGATCAAGCCGGAGAAAGAGCGCCTGCAGTCGCCGGAAGAGCGCGAAGAGCTCGACGGCCTGTACGAGTGCATCCTGTGCGCCTGCTGCTCGACCTCGTGCCCGTCGTTCTGGTGGAACCCGGACAAGTTCGTCGGCCCGGCCGGCCTGCTGCAGGCCTACCGCTTCATCGCCGACTCGCGCGACGAAGCCACCAACGAGCGCCTGGACAACCTGGAAGACCCGTACCGCCTGTTCCGCTGCCACTCGATCATGAACTGCACGGACGTGTGCCCGAAGGGCCTGAATCCGAACAAGGCGATCGGCAAGATCAAGGAACTGCTGGTCCGCCGCGCGATTTAAGGCGCGTTTCGACCCGCATACCTGCGTACCGCATGGGCGGACAAGCCGCCCACCCTACGAGATCCACGATACCTGTAGGGTGGGCGGGGTAATTTCGGGCAATGTCCGGAATTACAAACGCCCACGCGGTACATTGCAGGCATCAAGCAATAATTCGCAGCATCGTTCAGTTAAAGATGCCGCAAATACAGTAAAAGTACCGTACTGCCTTATCCCGGCATGCGGAGTATGATGTTGACCCAACAACGGACTCAAGTGAAAACGCATCAATCCGACCCCGCGAACCGCGCCCGCCTGCGCTGGCGCTCCCGCCGCGGCCTGCTCGAGAACGATTTGATCCTCACGCGCTTCCTCGATGCGCATGAAGAAGAATTGAGCGACGAGGACGTCGATGCGCTGACCCGCTTGCTGGACCTGGCGGACAACCCGCTGATGGACCTGCTGCTGGGCCGGACCGAGCCTGAAGGCGAGGTCGACCAGCCGCACGTGCACGCCTTGCTGGCGCGCCTGCGGCAGGCGTAGTTCGAGACCTACAGCCAGAATTCGTAATTGTTTTTAGATCCACTCCCACAAGAAGGAAGTGCCATGAATATCTCTGATACCAAAGCCACCCTGTCGTTCTCCGACGGCAGCCCGTCGGTCGACATGCCGATCTACAAAGGCACCATCGGCCCGGACGTCATCGACATCCGCAAGCTGTACGGCCAGACCGGCAAGTTCACCTACGACCCTGGCTTCATGTCGACTGCCTCGTGCAACTCGAGCATCACCTACATCGACGGTGACAAGGGCGAACTGCTGTACCGCGGTTACCCAATCGAGCAGCTGGCCGTCAACTGCGACTTCCTGGAAACCTGCTACCTGCTGCTGAACGGCGAACTGCCGAACGCCGAACAGAAGGCCAAGTTCGACGACACCGTGACCCGTCACACGATGATTCACGAGCAGATGAACTTCTTCTTCCGCGGCTTCCGCCGCGACGCGCACCCGATGTCGGTCCTGGTCGGCACCGTCGGCGCGCTGGCTTCGTTCTACCACGACTCGCTCGACATCAACGATCCGAAGCAGCGCGAGATCTCGGCCATCCGCCTGATCGCCAAGCTGCCGACCCTGGTCGCGATGGCATACAAGTACTCGGTCGGCCAGCCGTTCATGTACCCGCGCAACGACCTGTCGTACAGCGCGAACTTCATGCACATGATGTTCGCCAACCCGTGCGAAGAGTACAAGGTCAACGACGTGCTGGTGCGCGCCCTGGACCGCATCCTGATCCTGCACGCCGACCACGAGCAGAACGCATCGACCTCGACCGTCCGCCTGGCCGGTTCGTCGGGCGCCAACCCGTTCGCCTGTATCGCTGCCGGTATCGCCTGCCTGTGGGGCCCGGCGCACGGCGGCGCCAACGAAGCCGCACTGACCATGCTGAAGGAAATCGGCTCGGTCGAGAACATCCCGGCCTTCATTGAGAAGGTCAAGGACAAGAACTCGGGCGTGAAGCTGATGGGCTTCGGTCACCGCGTCTACAAGAACTTCGACCCGCGCGCCAAGCTGATGCGCGAGACCTGCCACGAAGTGCTGAACGAGCTGGGCCTGCAGGACGACCCGCTGTTCAAGCTGGCGATGGAACTGGAAAAGATCGCCCTGAACGACGAATACTTCGTCTCGCGCAAGCTGTACCCGAACGTCGACTTCTACTCGGGCATCGTGCAGTCGGCCCTGGGCATCCCGGTCTCGCTGTTCACCGGTATCTTCGCGATGGCCCGTACCATCGGCTGGATCGCCCAGTGGAACGAAATGATTGCCGATCCGGAACAGAAGATCGGTCGTCCGCGCCAGCTGTTCGTCGGCTCGCCGGTGCGTGATGTGCCGGGGATCGACAAGCGTTAATTCGTAAGCGACTCAACAGGAAAGCGGACTTCGGTCCGCTTTTTTGTTTTCCAGCCCATGGGCGTACACTCATCGTCAGCCTTCACCAACACGGGAGCCAGCATGACACGCCTACCGATCAAGACCGTCGACGTCTTCACCACCGTCCCGTTCAAGGGTAACCCGGTCGCCGTCGTGCTGGACGCCGCCAGCCTCTCGACCGGACAGATGCAGCAGATCGCCCGCTGGACCAACCTGTCCGAAACCACCTTCGTGCTGGCGCCGACGCAGCAGGGGGCGGATTACCAGGTCCGCATCTTCACGCCTGGCGGCGAGCTGCCGTTCGCAGGCCATCCGACGATCGGCACCGCGCATGCATTGATGGAAGCGGGCACCGTCCAGGCCAGGAACGGCGTCCTGGTGCAGCAATGCGCAGCCGGACTGGTGACCCTGACGGTCGAGCAGGAAGGGCAGGGCACGCCCTGGATCTCGTTCGAGCTGCCCACCCCCAGCCTGACGGCGCTGGATGGCACCCAGGCCGCCCAGCTGGAAGCCATCCTTGGCGCGGATCTGGAAGTGAACGTCGTTCCCTACCTGGTCGACGTCGGTGCGCGCTGGGTGATTGCCCAGCTGACGGGCGCCCGCGCGGTGCTGGCCTGCGAACCGGACCTGCAGCGCATGAAGGCGCACGACATCAAGGAGCGGCACACGGGCGTCGTCATCTTCGGCGCGCACGATCCGGGCAGCCCGGCGGGCATCGAGGTGCGCGCTTTTGCGCCGGCCCATGGCGTCAACGAGGACCCGGTGTGCGGCAGCGGCACCGGCGCCGTGGCGGCCTACCTGCGCCATACGGGGCAGCTCGGAACCTTTGGAAGCGAGCTGCTGGCCACCCAGGGTGAGATGGTCGGGCGCGCCGGCGTGCTCCGGCTCGCGATCTCGGACGAGGCGATCCGCGTCGGCGGCCATGCGCTGACTTGTATCGACGGCCTGCTGTCCGTATGATCGCCTCCGACACTGAACAAGCAGAAGCTAGACCCTAGTCGAACTTAATGTGCACCCAAGTGTCGAATAATGATCATGGAAAGCACTTTAGGAATCTGACACGCAGCGAAGCTGCTGGGAATCACGGTCAAGACGCTGCAGCGCTGGGAGCGTGAGGGACCGAGAGCCAGCTCGCGCATCACGCAGCCTTACACGGCTGCGAACTGCTGGTGCTGAACCAGGAACGCCTGTCGCCCGAGCAGGAGATGGTGCAGGACCTGATGACGATCGTCCACTGCTTCTCGAGCCGCCTGTGCGGGCTGCGCAACTACCGCCGCCAGCTGCGCGCGGCGCTGGAGAGTCACGATGCTGCTGGCGCACCGGATCAGGATTGACTCCACGCTTGAACAACGCGGCTATTTCGCGCGCGCGGCCGGGACTGCGCGCCGGGTCTGGAACTGGGCGCTCGCCGAATGGCAGCGCCAGGCCGCCGCAGGCTGCAAGCCGAATGCGATGGCGCTCAAAAAGCAGTTCAACCGGATCAAGTATGCGGACCCGGCCTGGCTTGACGAGAACGGCCAGCCCTGGCTGCGCACCGTCCACCGCGACGCCCATGCGCAGCCCTTCACCAACCTCGCCAGGGCCTGGAGCCGCTACTTCGAGCAGCGCCGTGCAGGAACGCCGGCATACCCTCCGGTATTCAAGA
>NZ_JNNN01000009.1:0-548 GCF_000735635.1 Massilia sp. LC238
TCGCGCGCGCGGCCGGGACTGTGCGCCGGGTCTGGAACTGGGCGCTCGCCGAATGGCAGCGCCAGGCCGCCGCAGGCTGCAAGCCGAATGCGATGGCGCTCAAAAAGCAGTTCAACCGGATCAAGTATGCGGACCCGGCCTGGCTTGACGAGAACGGTCAGCCCTGGCTGCGCACCGTCCACCGCGACGCCCATGCGCAGCCCTTCACCAACCTCGCCAGGGCCTGGAGCCGCTACTTCGAGCAGCGCCGTGCAGGAACGCCGGCATACCCTCCGGTATTCAAGAAAAAGGGGCGCTGCCGCGATGTGTTTTACCTGGCGAACGACAAGTTCAGGATCGAGGGAAGCACCGCCGTGCTGCCCAGGATCGGCCGGGTGGCGCTGTGCGAAGCGCTGCGCTGGCCTGGACGCATCCTGGGCGCGAGCGTCTCGCGCGAAGCGGATCACTGGTTCCTGTGCGTCCAGGTCGAGGTACCCGATGCGACAGCGCGCCTGCCGCGCAGCGGCCACGGTGTCACCGGCGTCGACCTCGGCGTGAGCGCGGCCGCC
>NZ_JNNN01000010.1:0-29978 GCF_000735635.1 Massilia sp. LC238
GTGCATCCGCATTCAGCGCTCGGCTACAAATCGCCGCGGATGTTTAGGAAAGAGCGACGCCGTCAGGCTCTGGAAACTGACGCTAACTAAGCATCAGGCTGTGTCCGGGAAAAGCGGGGCAAGATCAATCCCACTGAGCTCCTTGTGAAGCATGCCTATGTATGCCTTGATGGCAGCTCCTAGCTCAGCATCGCTCCATGGAGTCGCGTCTTTTGATCGGGATGGCACGTGGACTTGAAACTCGTCGGATCATTGATCCACATAGTCTAAATCTTGTTCAATATCTCATCAACAATATTGCTTTGTGTTCTGGCGTCATTGCGTTGGCAAACTACGGTCAAAATTTTGCTGAATGAAAATTCCTTTCGTTTGATCAATATTCGTTGGTAGCATCACGGGATGAACGCATCCCCTTCCTATGGAGTTACGCCTCCACGCATCCGTCGCCGCCAGACCATCGCACTGATCCTGCTGGTCGTTACTGGCGTCATTAACTACCTCGACCGCGCAACGCTTGCCGTCGCCAATGAATTCATCCGCGCCGATCTCGGTCTGTCGCTTGGCCAGATGGGTTTACTGCTGTCGGCCTTTTCCTGGAGCTATGCCCTGTGCCAGCTGCCGGTTGGCGCCCTGGTCGACAAGATCGGACCGCGCTGGTTGCTCGGCGCAGGCTTGGTATTGTGGTCGCTGGCACAAGCCGCAGGTGGCCTCGTCTCGACCTTCGGCTGGTTCGTGCTTGCCCGCGTCGTGCTTGGTATCGGCGAGGCGCCGCAGTTCCCGGCCGCGGCGCGGGTCGTGAGCAATTGGTTCCCAGTCAAGGCACGTGGTACGCCGACAGGCATTTACAACTCGGCGTCCCCATTGGGCTTTGCGCTCGCACCACTGTGCCTGTCGCCCCTGATTGCCGCCACCAGCTGGCACTGGGCATTCTTCGTCACCGGCGCGCTCGGCATCGTGGCGGCAGTTGTCTGGGTGATGTTGTATCGGGACCCGGTGCGCGAGCAGATGTCCGCGGAGGAGTTGGCGTATCTCGATGAAGGCCAAACGGTAGAAGAGGCGCCGAAAGCAGGCTTCGCCTCCTGGCTCGCCCTGTTCCGGCACCGCGCGACCTGGGGCATGCTGCTCGGCTTCTTCGGATCGGTCTATCTCAATTGGGTCTACCTGACCTGGCTGCCGGGCTACCTGCGTGCAGAGCGCAACATGGACGTCGCCTACGTCGGTGTGGCGGCGACGATTCCCTTCCTGTGCGGCTTCGCCGGCGCCCTGGTGGCCGGCTGGGCGTCTGACCAGATCACACGGCGTGCGTCATCGGTCCTGGCGGGTCGTCGTACGGCGGTGGTAATCGCCATGCTGGGCATGGTAGCGTTCACGATCCCGGCTGCACTGGTCGAGAGCAATACCCTGGCCATTGCCTGCATCTCGGTGGTCATCTTCCTGGCGAATGCTGCGTCGGCCTGCTCCTGGTCGCTGGTCACGGTCGTGGCGCCGCGCAGCCGTATCGCCTCGCTGGGAGCGATCCAGAACTTTGGCGGTTTCATCGGCAGTGCATTGGCGCCGATCTTTACCGGCTACATGGCGCAGGCCTGGTCCTTCGTGCCGGCCTTGCTGGCCGGCGCCGGCATCGCCTTCGTCAGCGCGATGTTGTATCAATTCCTTGTTGTGCGACCGATTCCCGAGCAGGAGTCAGATACCGGAGCGTAGAGATGCGTCTAACGACGAAGACTGTACTTGTTATGCTTTGCTTTAGCCTCGGCTCAGCGATCGCGGCGGAAGCCCGGCTTCCTTCTGACGTTGTCAGATATGTGGAACAGCGTGAAGGCTGCGATCATTTCCGGGGAGAGATCCCGGACCCGCCAGACAAGCAGCGCATGAAGGAAATGGAGCGTGAAATCCGCAAGCTCTGTACTGGCACAGATAAAAAGCTTACGCAGCTGAAGCGCAAGTACGCCAAGAACCAGGCGGTCATGAAGCGTCTGAATGAGTTCGAAGAAAAGATCGAGTAGTCGCCGTCACCAACTGACGGCAGAATGAAAAAGGCCTCGTACGAATACGAGGCCTTTTTGGCTTAGAGCGCAGAACGCTTAAACGTCGATATTCCCCGCCTGCAGCGCATTGGTCTCAATGAAGTTACGACGCGGTTCGACTTCATCCCCCATCAGCGTGGTAAAGATCTGGTCCGCCGCAATCGCATCCTCGATCTGCACCTTCAGCAGGCGGCGCACGGTCGGATCCATCGTGGTTTCCCACAGCTGTTCCGGATTCATCTCGCCCAGACCCTTGTAACGCTGCTTGCTCACGCCGCGTTCCGCTTCCTCGCGCAGCCAGATCATGGCTTCGTGGAAGCCGCGCACCGCGAACTCCTTCATCTTCTCGCCTTCGCCGCGGCGGATGATGGCGCCTTCGCCGATCAGGCCCTGGAAGGTGGCGGCCGCGTTGGCCAGCACGGCGTAGTCGTTGCTCTGCACGAAGTCGGCGTCGATCGAGGTGACGTTCACGTTACCGTGGCGCATGCGCTCGATGCGCAGCGCGTGCTTCTCGGACAGCTCGTCCGAACGCACGACCACCTTCACGGCCGGATCCTTGATCGCCGCTTCCATCGCCTTGGCCGAGGCTTCGGCCTTCTCCAGCGTGCTCATGTCCAGCGTGACGCCGGCCGTGATCGCGGTCAGCGCCGCACGGTCGATCACGCGGGTCAGGCGCATCATGATGGCGTTCGACAGGTTGTACTGGCGCACCAGCTCGCTCAGGGCTTCGCCGCTGATCGGCTCGGCGCCTTCGCGCGGGATCAGGGAGGCAGCGTTCAGCGCGAACGTCATCATGTAGCTTGCTTCCTCGAGGTCGTCCTTCAGGTAGCGCTCGTCGCGGCCGGCCTTCACCTTGTACAGCGGCGGCTGGGCGATGTAGATGTGGCCGCGCTCCACCAGCTGCGGCATCTGGCGGTAGAACAGCGTCAGCAGCAGGGTGCGGATGTGGGCGCCGTCGACGTCCGCGTCGGTCATGATGATGATGCGGTGGTAGCGCAGCTTGTCGACGTTGAATTCGTCCGGGCCGATCGAGGTGCCGAGGGTCGCGATCAGGGTGGTGATCTGCTCCGACGACAGCATCTTCTCGAAGCGCGCCTTTTCCACGTTCAGCACCTTGCCGCGCAGCGGCAGGATGGCCTGGAACTTGCGGTCGCGGCCCTGCTTGGCGGAGCCGCCTGCCGAGTCACCCTCGACGATGTACAGCTCGGCCAGGGCCGGGTCGCGTTCCTGGCAGTCGGCCAGTTTGGACGATAAGCCCAGCCCGTCCATCACGCCCTTGCGGCGGGTCAGGTCGCGCGCCTTGCGCGCCGCTTCGCGGGCACGGGCCGCTTCCACGATCTTGCCGCAGATGATCTTGGCATCGTTCGGCTTCTCCATCAGGAAGTCGGTCAGGGTCTTGGCCACGATCTCTTCCACCGGGCCGCGCACTTCGGACGACACCAGCTTGTCCTTGGTCTGCGACGAGAACTTCGGCTCCGGCACCTTCACCGACAGCACGCAGGTCAGGCCTTCGCGCATGTCGTCGCCCGATATCTCGACCTTCGCCTTCTTGGCGAATTCGTTCTCGTCGATGTACTTGTTGATCACGCGGGTCATTGCCGCGCGCAGGCCGGTCAGGTGAGTGCCGCCGTCGCGCTGCGGGATGTTGTTGGTGAAGCACAGCACCTGCTCGTTGTAGGCGTCGTTCCACTGCATCGACACGTCCACCGAGATGTTGGTGCCTTGCTCGGACACGCGCTCGCCGGTGGCCTGGAACACGGTCGGGTGCAGGACGGTCTTGGCCTTGTTGATGTACTCCACGAAGCCGCGGGTGCCGCCTTCGAAGGCGAACACTTCTTCCTTGCCGGTGCGATGATCGCTCAGCTTGATGTTGACGCCGTTGTTCAGGAACGAGAGTTCGCGGATGCGCTTGCTCAGGATCTCGTAGTGGAACTCGACGGTGGTGAAGATTTCCTCGTCGGCCCAGAAGTGCACTTCGGTGCCGCGCTTGTCGGTGTCGCCCAGGACCTTCATCGGCGAGACTTCCACGCCGTCGACGACTTCGATGATGCGGTCCAGCGGGACGCCGCGCGAGAATTCCAGCTGGTGGATCTTGCCTTTCTGGCGCACGGTCACGCGCAGCAGCTTCGACAGCGCGTTCACGCACGAGACGCCGACGCCGTGCAGGCCGCCGGAGACCTTGTACGAGTTCTGGTTGAACTTGCCGCCGGCGTGCAGTTCCGTCAGGGCGATCTCGGTCGCCGAGCGCTTCGGCTCGTGCTTGTCGTCCATCTTGACGCCGGTCGGGATGCCGCGGCCGTTGTCGGTGATCGAGATCGAGTTGTCGGAGTGGATGGTGACGTGGATCTCGGTGCAGTAGCCGGCCAGGGCTTCGTCGATCGAGTTGTCGAGCACCTCGAACACCAGGTGGTGCAGGCCGGTGCCGTCCGAGGTGTCGCCAATGTACATGCCCGGGCGCTTGCGCACCGCTTCCAGGCCTTCCAGGATCTGGATCGAGGACGCGCCGTATTCGTCCGCCTTGGCGGCGGGAGTCATTTCTGGTTGGGTATTCTCGGACATGGACTGCTTTCTCTATAAAACGGGTGATTCAGGGCTGCTTGGTTGTCAGGTTGCTTGCTTCAACCTTGGCCAGCAGCTCCTGAACCGTCGTTCCCGCGAAGGCGGGAACCCAATTGTTGCGTGAGTGCTTACAAACTTGGATCCCCGCCTGCGCGGGGATGACGGAACAACGGCTAACTACTATGGCGGGCCGTGCGGTCCGCTATCAAATCCGCATCGGCATGACGACATACTTGAAGTCGCCATTGTCGGGAATCGAGATCAGCGCCGACGAGTTCGAATCGCCCAGCGCGATGTTCACCTGGTCGCACTTCA
This sequence comes from Massilia sp. LC238, assembly GCF_000735635.1. Lineage (NCBI taxonomy): Bacteria > Pseudomonadati > Pseudomonadota > Betaproteobacteria > Burkholderiales > Oxalobacteraceae > Massilia > Massilia sp. LC238. The sequence goes on from NZ_JNNN01000010.1 coordinate 4,899, forward strand.
GGTTGTTCAGCACGTCGAGCAGGTAGGTCACGTTGAAACCGATGTCGATGGTGTCGCCGCCGTAGTCGATCTCGAGTTCTTCCACCGCCTCTTCCTGGTCGGCGTTGGTCGAGCTGATCTTCATGACGCCCGGCTCGATGATGCAGCGCACGCCCTTGAACTTGTCGCTGGTCATGATCGCGGCGCGCTGCAGCGAACGCAGCAGCTCGTCACGGCCGATCGTGAACTCGTTCTTGTAACCCTTCGGGATCACGCGGGTGTAGTCAGGGAACTTGCCCTCGACCAGCTTCGAGACCAGCTCGATGTCGGCGAAGGTCAGCTTCACCTGCGAGGCGGCGATATCCAGGCGCACCTCTTCATCGCTTTCTTCCAGCAGGCGCTGCAGTTCGATGATGGTCTTGCGCGGGATGATCACTTCCTGGCGCTCGAAGGCCTGTTCGGTGGCCACCTGGCAGAAGGCCAGGCGGTGGCCGTCGGTCGCCACGGCGATGATGTTGTTCCCGTCCAGCACCAGCAGCAGGCCGTTCAGGTAGTAGCGGATGTCCTGCTGGGCCATCGCGAAGTGCACCATGTTGAACAGGTGTTTCAGCGTCTTCTGCGGCAGGGTGACGCTGGCGTTGTAGCTGTCGGCCACCGACACGGTCGGGAATTCTTCCGCGGCCAGGGTCTGCAGGGCGAAGCGCGACTTGCCGCTCTGAACGGCCAGGCGCTTGTTCTGCAGGGTCATGGTGACGTCGCCCGACTCCGGCAGGGCGCGCAGGATGTCCAGCAGCTTGCGCGCCGCCACCGTGGTGCCGGTCACGTCGTCGCCCGAACCGATGTTGGCGAGCGTGGTGATCTGGACTTCGGTGTCGGTCGAGAGGAACGAGACGCTTTCGCCGTCCTTGCGAATGAGGATATTGGCCAGAATCGGCATGGTGTGCCGACGCTCGACAATACCGCTCACGATCTGCAGTGGCCGGAGAAGCGTGTCTCGGGTGGTTTTGACCAGTTGCATAGATATCCTCAGTTAAGTATTAATTATTTATTGCTCTAACACTATTTTGCCAATTGCCGGAAGCAAACACAAACGCTGCGGCATGGCTTTTGTAGGGTGGGCGGCTTTGCCGCCCACGCGTTCAACGATCGCCAGCACTGTCGCGACATATCACCTTGCAGCGATCACCGCGTGGGCAGGAAACCTGCCCACCCTACGAAAATCTCCCATCAGCCCTTCAGCGTCTGCTCCAGCACGTGCAGCTCGTGGTTGCACTCGGCGTTCTTCTGGCGGTCCTGGGCGATCTTGCGCACCGCGTGCAGCACGGTGGTGTGGTCGCGGCCGCCGAACAGCTCGCCGATCTCCGGCAGGCTCTTCTGGGTCAGTTCCTTGGCCAGGTACATGGCGATCTGGCGCGGACGGGCGATGTTCGCCGGGCGGCGCTTGGAGTACATGTCCGCCACCTTGATGTTGAAGAAGTCCGCCACCGTCTTCTGGATGTTCTCCACCGAGATCTGGCGGTTCTGCACCGACAGCAGATCTTTCAGGGCTTCCTTCACCACGTCGATGGTGATGTCCTTGCCGTGGAAGCGCGAGTAGGCCAGGATCTTGCGCAGCGCGCCTTCCAGCTCGCGCACGTTGGAGCGCAGGTGCTTGGCCACGAAGAAGGCGACGTCGTCCGACAGGGTCACGTTCTCGGACTGCGCCTTCTTCAGCAGGATCGCCACGCGCATTTCCAGCTCGGGCGGCTCGATCGCCACCGTCAGGCCGGAGTCGAAGCGCGAGATCAGGCGGTCGTCCATGCCGGTGATCTCCTTCGGATAGGTATCCGAAGTGATGATGATCTGCTTCTTGGCCGCGATGAGCGCCTCGAACGCATAGAAGAATTCTTCCTGCGTGCGGCTCTTCCCGCCGAAGAACTGGATATCGTCGATCAGCAGCATGTCGAGCGAGTGGTAGTAATGCTTGAAGTCGTCGAAGCCCTTGCGCTGGTAGGCGGTGACGACGTCGCGCACGTACTGCTCGGCGTGGATGTAGCGGATGCGCGCGTTCGGGTTGTCGGCCATGACCTGGTTGCCGATCGCATGGATCAGGTGGGTCTTGCCGAGGCCCACGCCGCCGTAGAAGAACAGCGGGTTGTACGAGACGCCCGGGTTGTTGGCGACCTGGATCGCGGCGGCACGCGCCAGCTGGTTGGCCTTACCGGTGACGAAGCTGTCGAAGGTCAGGTCGGTGTTGATGCGGCTCTGCTCGCGCTTGGGCGAGTTGGCGATGTTCACGTTGCCCTGGCTGGGCGCCGGGTCGGCAGGGCGCGGGGCGCCATTACCGGCCGCGCTGCCGTCGCCGGCAGCAGTGGCAGGACCCGCCGGCTTCCTGGCCGGGTTGTTCTTCGGATCGAGCACGAACTGCACTTCGACCGGCGCTTCCCAGTACTGGCAGGCGAGTTCGGTAATGCGCGTGGCGAACTGGGTCTTGACCCAGTCGAGCTTGAACCGGTTCGGCGCGGCGATGCGCAGCTTGCCATCCTCGTAATCGAGGACGACCAGCGATTTGATCCACGCACTGTATTGCTGCGGCGTCAGCTCGAGTTCCAGCTGCGCGGAACAGGTCTGCCAAAAGTTTTCCATACTTCGCTAATTGATACGTAACACGCTATTTTACCTGTCTCGGCCGAAGTTATCCACAGGTTGGGCCCAGAATTTTCAAGCATGGCGCAGTTTGCAAGACTCATCAGGAAACAACGGTCGCCTTGACAGCTGGACTGGAAATCATGTCTAATTCAGGGTTCCCCGTCCGTGCGCCATATCAAGCTGACAATTCAGCAGGCGGCTGCCCGGGCGAAACGAGTATCTGCTGTGGCGTGACGCTGGCTTAACCATCTGCGAACTGTCATTGGCGACGAATCCTGACACGACGTCAGACCCGATTTTGCACTTACTTTTGCTTTAAGCGAGACCACCATGAAACGTACTTACCAACCTTCCGTCGTCCGTCGCAAGCGCACGCACGGCTTCCGCGCACGTATGGCTACCCGTGGTGGCCGTCAAGTCCTGAACGCACGCCGCGCCAAGGGCCGCAAGCGCCTGGCTGTCTAAGTTTTTTAGACCAGATCGACGCGGTCGGTGATGACAGGCGAAGGTTCGCACGACTTCGCGCGCGTTCGGCGTATCGTTAAAACGGATGAGTTTTCATCCGTTTTTCGTTTGCGCCCGGCGCAAAAATCCGCGCATTTCGTGCTCTACACCCGACCCAACAACCTGCCGCATGCGCGGCTGGGCGTCGTTGCGGCCAAGCGTTTCGCGCCGCGCGCCGTCACCCGCAATACGATCAAGCGCGTCACGCGCGAGCTGTTCCGCACCAGCCAGCTGCAGCCCTTCGACTGCATCGTGCGCCTGTCGCGGCCGGTGAACGGCAAGGACGGGCCGGCCACCACGCGCGCCCTGAAGGCCGAGCTGCGCGCCGAGCTCACCCGCCTGTTCGCCTCCCAGCGCCCGCGCCGTCCGGCGCCCTCGCCGACATCATGAAGACGCTGCTGGTCTGGTTCCTTCGCGGCTACCAGCTGCTGCTGTCCCCGTTGCTCGGGCAGAAGTGCCGTTTTTACCCGACCTGCTCCAATTACGCGATCGAAGCGCTGCGCGTGCACGGCGCCGCCCGCGGCTCGCTGCTGGCCGCGCGCCGCGTGTGCCGCTGCCATCCGTGGAATCCGGGCGGCGTCGACTTCGTCCCGCCGGCGCGCGAGGGCAAGGACCAGCAACCTCCACCAGCCGCTCGCGGTTGTAACCACTCCTGACTAGACTCCAATGGAACTCAATAAACGTACCGTCCTGTGGATCGTGTTCGCCATTTCCCTGATTGTTCTCTGGAACAACTGGATGGTGGCCAACGGTAAACAGTCGCTGTTCTCGCCGGCGCCGCCGACCGCCCAGGTGGCGCAGCAGCAAACCAAGCCGAGCGACGTGCCGGCCGCCCCGCAGCCGGGCGCCACTGCCGTGCCGGGCGGGCCGGGCGCCAGCCCGGCCGGCGTCCCGGGCGCCGCACCTGGCGCGCCATCGACCCAGCGCATCACCATCACCACCGACGTGGTGAAGGCCGACATCGACACCCTCGGCGGCGTCATCAAGCGCCTCGAGCTGCTGAAGTTCGCCGACGAAATCGACAAGACCAAGAACAAGGTGCTGTTCAACGTGGGCGGCAACAGCGTCTACCTGGGCCAGACCGGCCTGGTCGGCTCGACCCCGGCCGGCGTGATGCCGAACCACGCGACCCCGTTCGTGGCCCGTCCGCTCACGCGCGGCGCCGACGGCACCGTGCAGCTGGTGATGGATGCGGAGCAGGGCGGCGTGCGCCTGACCAAGACCTTCACCTTCCGCAAGGGCGACTACGTCATCGGCATCCGCCATGACGTCACCAACCTGACCGCTGCGCCGGTGCAGCCGTCGCTGTACCTGCAGCTGCAGCACGACGGCAACAAGCCGGCGACCGATTCCTGGTTCATGCCGAGCTACACCGGCCCGACCCTGTACACCCAGGAAGACAAGTACCAGAAGCTGACTTTCGAAGACATCGAGAAGGGCAAGGCCGATCACGCAAGCAAGGCCAATAACGGCTGGGTCGCGATCTCGCAGCACTTCTTCGTCTCGGCCTTCATCCCGGCCGACAAGGCGCAGCGCGAGATCTTCACCAAGAAGATCGCGACCAACCTGTACGCCATCGGCACCATCCAGCCGCTGGGCACCGTGGCGCCGGGCGCGACCGTGTCGAACGACACCCGCCTGTACTCGGGCCCGCAGGACGAGCAGACCCTGGAAACCATCGCCCCTGGCCTGGAACTGGTCAAGGACTACGGCATGCTGACCATCATCGCCAAGCCGATCTTCTGGGTGATGACCCACCTGCACTCGCTGCTGGGTAACTGGGGCTGGACCATCGTCGCGCTGACCGTGCTGATCAAGCTGGCCTTCTTCCCGCTGTCGGCGGCCGGCTACCGCAGCATGGCCAAGATGCGTGTGGTGACGCCGAAGATGCAGGCGATCCGCGAGCGCTACAAGAACGACCCGCAGAAGATGCAGCAGGCCACCATGGAGCTGTACAAGACCGAGAAGATCAACCCGCTGGGCGGCTGCCTGCCGATCCTGGTGCAGATGCCGGTCTTCTTCGCCCTGTACTGGGTGCTGCAGGCTTCGGTCGAGATGCGCGGCGCGCCGTGGATCCTGTGGATCGACGACCTGACCCGCCCGGACCCGTACTTCATCCTGCCGATCATCTACGCGGTGTCGATGTACATCACCACCAAGCTGAACCCGCAGCCGACCGACCCGGTGCAGGCCAAGATGATGCTGTTCATGCCGCTGGCATTCTCGGTGGTGTTCTTCTTCTTCCCGTCGGGACTGGTGCTGTACTGGGTGGTCAACAACATCCTGTCGATCGCGCAGCAGTGGGTGATCACCAAGAAGTTCGAGACCAGCGCGGCGAAGTAAGCGGCCTGGTTTCAGTGGAAAGCCCGCGCTTGCGCGGGCTTTTTCTTTTCCGTATCCCTTACAATCCCCTCCATGAAACTCGACACCTCCCCCATCGCCGCCATCGCCACCGCCCCGGGACGCGGCGGCATCGGCGTCGTGCGCGCCTCCGGCAAGTCGCTGCAGGCCCTGATCGACGTCCTGTTCCCCGGCGTGAAGCTCAATCCGCGCCACGCCACCTACATTCCGTTCAAGGCCGCCAACGGCGACGTGATCGACGAGGGCCTGGCCCTGTACTTCAAGGGCCCGCATTCCTATACCGGCGAAGACGTGCTCGAACTGCAGGGCCACGGCGGCCCGGTGGTGCTGCAGATGCTGCTGGCCCGCGTGCTCGAAGCCGGCGCCGGGCACGGCCTGCGCCTGGCCGAGCCGGGCGAGTTCACCCGCCGCGCCTTCCTGAACGACAAGCTCGACCTCGCCCAGGCCGAAGCCGTGGCCGACCTGATCGACGCCTCCACCGAAGCCGCGGCGAAGTCCGCCTCGCAGTCGCTGTCGGGCGCTTTTTCCCAGGTGGTGCACCGGCTGGTCGACCAGACCATCAATCTGCGCATGCTGGTCGAGGCGACCCTGGACTTCCCGGAAGAAGAGATCGACTTCCTCGAAAAATCGAACGCGCGCGGCCAGCTGGCCGGCATCGTCGAGGCGCTGGAAAACGTGTTCCGCCAGGCGGCGCAAGGCGCATTGCTGCGCGAAGGCCTGAACGTGGTGCTGGTGGGCCAGCCGAACGTCGGCAAGTCCTCGCTGCTGAACGCCCTGGCCGGCGCCGACGTCGCGATCGTCACCCCGATCGCCGGCACCACGCGCGACAAGGTCACCGAGACCATCCAGATCGAAGGCATCCCGCTCAACATCATCGACACCGCCGGCATCCGCACCCTCGACGACATCGACGTGGTGGAACGCATCGGCATCGAGCGCACCTGGGGAGAGGTCGGCAAGGCCGACGTGATCCTGCACCTGCTGGACGCCAACCTGGGACCGAGCGCGGAAGACGAGAAAATCGTCGCCGCTTTCCCGGCCGGGGTGCCGGTGGTGCGCATCTGGAACAAGATCGACCTGTCCGGCCACAAGCCCTCGATGGACGTGTCGCCCGACGCCACCCACCTGTACCTGTCGGCGCACGAGAAACTGGGGATCGACCTGCTGCGCGCCGAACTGCTGCGCATCGCCGGCTGGCAGCAGACCGGCGAGTCGCTGTACCTGGCGCGCGAACGCCACCTGATCGCGCTGCGCGCCGCCCGCGAGCACCTTGAACTTGCGCGCCAGCACGCGCTGCAGGACGACCAGTCGCTCGACCTGTTCGCCGAGGAGCTGCGCCTGGCGCAGGACCAGCTGTCCAGCATCACCGGGCAGTTCACGCCGGACGATTTGCTGGGGGTGATCTTCAGTCGCTTCTGTATCGGGAAGTAAGAGGACGCCGCGTATCGTCACTGCACTCCGGATTGCCGCATGCTAGGCTGTCGCCTGACAGACAGGACAGGAGGGCAGGATTGATGACAAACACTGACGGCAGCAAGCGGCGGCGACTCGTGCGGGGAGGGCTGCTGTTTGCCGCCTGCGCCTTGCTGTCTTCCTGCGCCAGCCTGACCGGCCCGCGCACGGTCGAAATCCCCCTGCACAAGCTGCAGGCCGGCCTCGAGCGCCGCTTCCCGCTCAGCCATCCCCTGATGGGTCTGTTCGACATCCGCCTGCAGCGCCCGCAGCTGGCGATCCAGCCTGAGCTTGATCGGGTCGCGCTGGCGCTGGAAGCCTCGGTATCGCCGCCGTTCGCGCGCGACACCTGGAGCGGCAGCCTGGCGTTCTCGGGCCGGCTCTACGTCGACCCGGGCCGCCCGGCCGTGATGATGGCCGAACCGCGCGTCGACCGCGTGACGATCGGCGCCAATCCCGAGGCCGAGCGCCAGATTGCGCGCATCGCCAGCACCCTCATCGATACCGTCGTGCGCGACACGCCGGTCTACACCTTCGACTCGCAGGACCTGCGCTATGCCGGCGTCCAGTTCATTCCGACCCGGATCGAAACCACACGTTCTGGTCTGCTGGTAACGCTGGAACCCGCGAATCAGCGCTAAGCACCCCAAACAACACCCCGATTGCTGCGTTGCATTGTCTCGCCGTACTTCCGTACTGTCTTCGACAATGCGCCTTGCCCTCGGGGCGTTGTTTAGGGTGCTAAGTCGCATTTCCGCCACGCATCCGTTTGCGTGCGTACAAAAAATTAGCAATACGCTATTATTTTTACGCGCAGGAGCGCAAGTCCTTGGAGGTGTGTTGTTCGCAAGCCTAATCGGCATGTGACGATTGCAGAGCCAGTCCATTCAGCGCACACTGGGACGGATGGAATGGCACTGAACTGCCGTGGCGCGACCTCGCCGCGGTCCGCGCTTGAGGTTTCTCATGGGCACGATGTTCTTCTGAAGTAATCTTGGTTGGACTTCAGTCTGTCGTGTAGGGGGTGGATCTTGGAAACGACACAGGAAAGCTTTTCGGACAATGGGCTGGCCGCCGAGCCGGCCCTGGCCGCGGTCGCCGTAGCTACCCCAGGGATGCCCGCGCGAGCGAGCCTGCCTGCGAAAGGCTCATGCTGGTATTGCGAGAAACCGCTCGACAGCGTGCGCCGTTTCTGCGGCAAGAGCTGCGCCGCTTCCTTCGACGAGGAAGCGGAATTCACACGCTAGGCGCTTGCGGCCGGCGCCCTCACCGGGCGTCCAGCACCGAGAGCGCCCGTTCGTAATCGAAGGCCGCCACCGCCGACTCCAGTTGCGCCATGCGCGCCGCGCCCAGGCGTGCGCGCAGTCCGGCGCGCTTCTCCGCCATGAGATCCTGGGCGCCGCTGTCGCCGAGATCGAGCAGGCTGCGCAGGTTTGCCAGGTCGGCTTCCGCCAGCGCCGCCTCGCCTGATGCCGGGATGCCGGCGGACGGCCCAAGCAGCAGCCCCACTTCCGCGATCACCCGCGCCAGTTCCGCGTCCAGCCGGTCGAGCAGCAGCGCATCGGCCGGCGCGCCGGCACGCAGCACCTGTTCGACCTCCAGCGCCAGCGCACGCAGGCCACGCGCCTCGACCATCGCGGCCGCGCCTTTCAGCGTGTGGGCGATGCGGTGCGCCAGCATGGCGTCGCCGCCGGCCAGCGCGGCGCGCAGGCGCAGGACGGTGTCGGCGTAGTCGGAATGGAAGCGGGTGAGGACGCGCAGGTACATCGCCTCGTCGCCCATCATCCGGTCGAGGCCGGCGGCGCAGTCGAGCGCCGCCATGGACACCTGTGAGGGCGCCGGTGGCGAGCCCGGTCCGGCCGGGGAGGAGGACAGGCTCACCGGGTAGTAAACGACCAGTCGCGGCTCACCGGGCTGCCGTTCACCGTGCCGGAGAAGCTGACGTCGTAGGTGGTGGCCGCCGCCAGCCGCGCCAGCGGAATGATCGCGATGGCGGTGCGCTGCGAGGCGGTGCTGGATGAGTTCACGACCAGCACCTCCAGGTTGGCGCCGCCGCGCGGGCGCACCGTGAAGGTCTGCATCGTCAGCGGGGCGTCGATGTTCGCGTGCACGCTGATCGGGTAGCCCACCTCGTTGCGGTCCGGGACCGGATCCGGTTCTTCGGTGTCGCTCATGAAGTTCGGCACCACGCCGGTCTGGCCGTTGAACGGCCAGGTGACGACGGCGTTGGCGGCGATGCCGGGACCGAAGCCGCCGCGGCTCGCAAAGTCGGCCGTGAAGTAGCTGTAGCCGCTGGAGGAGGTGGCGGCGCCGGTGCCGATCTCGCGGAACTTCGGTTCGAACATCACGAAGCGGTGGTAGATCGCGGTGACCAGCTCTTCGGCCATGAAGAAACCGGTGCCGTTGGTGACGCCGGAGATCACTTCGCCATAGGCGTAGCCGTTGGCCGGAATGGTGTAGCCGGCCGCGTTCAGGCGGTCCTTCAGGGTGACGCCGGTGAAGCCCGGCTTGCCCGCGGCCTGGTCGTGGCTCATCACGCGGTTGGTGCGCAGGTATTCGGAGTGGCCCAGCGCCGCATTATTGATCAACACGTTCTCGGTCACGACCGGCACGCCCAGCTGGGTGCGGCGGTAGTTGATCCAGTTGCGGCCATCGACGGCGATGCTGCCGGTCGCGGTGGGCGCCGCGGTATCCGGCACGATGTTGGCCGGAGGTGTCACGCCGACCGGGGTCGCCACGGCGTCCGTGCCGCCGCCTCCGCCGCCGCACGCGACCAGGGTCGAAGCGGCCACCAGTCCGGCGATGAGGGAACGCCAGCGAGGCACGTAGCTCATGTTGCAACTCCTGTCAATACTGGGGAACGACATCACATTCTAGAGCAAAAGAGAGGCATACGACGCCCGTGGCGTTGCGCGACGTCCAGCATATTTCACTCCCCTGTAGAATATGCTATCGATCTCATTGCCGAGTCATCAATTGTCGACCAAGCCCACCAGCCGGCAGCGCCTCGCGCGCGCCAAGTTCGCCCTGCCCAGTTTCGTGACGCTGCTGTCGATCGCCTGCGGCTTCGGCAGCATCGTGATCTCGGTGGACAATGCGCACATCGGCTCCCCCGCCGACTATCGCCTGGCGGCGATCCTGCTGGTGCTGGCCGGCGTGTTCGACGCCCTCGACGGTTTCGTCGCCCGTCTCACCAAGACCCAGTCCAGCTTCGGCGTGCAGCTCGATTCGATCGCCGACGTGATGAACTTCGGCTGCGCCCCGGGGCTCCTGCTGTATTGCTACGGGTTTGCCCAGATGGGCGCCGCACACCCGACCCTGGTGCGCATGGGCGGCCTGGCCTGCTTCGTGTTCGTCACCTGCGGCGCGCTGCGCCTGGCGCGCTTCAACGTCATGGTCGGCCGCACCGACCCGCGCTATTTCGTCGGCATGCCGATCACCGCCGGCGCGGCCTGCGTGGCCTCGGTGGTGGTGGCCTGGCCCGATCCCGCCACCACCATGGCGCAGTGCTTCGCCATCATTGCGCTGATGATCGCGGTCGGCACGCTGATGGTGTCGACCATCCGCTTCCCGAGCTCGAAGCACCCGCGCGGCAAGGTGATGCTGGCGCTGCTGGCGGTGTGCGCCGTGCTGCTGGCGGTCCTGCAGACGCGCTTCTTCGTGCTGTTCTTCCTGCTGTACGTGTCCGCGACCCTGCTGCTGAACATCGCCTGGCGCATGGGGTGGCGCGGCATTGCGCCTCCTCTGGTCTACGAAGACTGATCAGGCGAATTTATCGAGCATCGCCGCCAGGTGGGCGGCGCGTGCCTGTGCTTCGTCGAGGTCGGCCGCATTGCCGGCCTGGGTCTGGATCGACCCTGCCAGCAGCTGCACGAACGAGCGGTCGAGCGCCTTGCGCGCCGCCGCCATCTGCTGGGCCACGGCGTCGACGTCGGACGGCTCCGCGGCCAGCGCGATCAGCTTCTGCACCCCGCGCAGCTGGCCTTCGATGCGCGCCAGCCGGTTCAGCAGGTCCTTCTTCTGCTGCGCGGTGAGGGCGCTGCCCTCGACGATCTTCAGCGGGCTCTCGGCCATCGTCGCCTGCCTTTGGCCTTATGCCACTTCGTGCCCGCGCGCCACGCGCAGGATGCGGAACCAGTCGCCGCGTTCGAGCTGGAAGGAGGTGGCCGCCACCGCTTCGCGGATCGCCTCGAAGCGCCCGGTGCCGGTGAGCGGGATCGGGCGGCTCGGCAGCTGCATGATCCAGGCGAACAGCACGCTGGCGAAGGACTGTTCCATGCGGTCGGCAATCTCCTGGATGACCGAGCGGACCTCCACTGCGCGTGCGTCGCCCGAGGTGAACAGGCGCCCGCCGCCCAGCGGCGACCAGACCATCGGCGCAATGCCCAGGTCTTGCAGGCCGTCGAAGGTCTCGTCGAACATCGGCGCGACGAACATCGGCGAGAACTCGACCTGGTTGGTGGCGAGCGGCACGCGACGGTTCAGGCATTCGAACTGGTGGCGCGTGAAGTTCGACACGCCCACGTGGCGCACCTTGCCGGCCTGCTGCAGGCGGGTGAAGGCGTCGGCGACCTCGTCGAAGTCCATCAGCGGGTCAGGGCGGTGGATCAGCAGCAGGTCGAGGCGATCGGTGCCCAGCAGGCGCAGCGATTCCTCGGCGGAGGCGATGATGTGGCTTGCCGTGGTGTCGTAGTGCTGGATGCCGTGCTGCGGGCGTTTTTCGGAGACCAGCTTGATGCCGCACTTGCTCACCAGCTCGATGCGCTCGCGCAGCGAAGGCTGGGCGCGCAGGGCTTCGCCGAACGCGCCCTCGACGCCGTAGTTGCCGTAGATGTCGGCGTGGTCGAAGGAGGTCACGCCCAGTTCGACGCACTGCTCGATGAAGGCCACGCGCTGCTGGACCGACATGCCCCAGTCGTTCATGCGCCACATGCCGGCCACGATGCGGGACAGTGCGAGCCCGCCCTCACGGGTGGCGATGCGCGGGCAGTGCAGGTCGGCGGGGAGCGGGTGGGTCATCGTGCGCTTTCTTGTGAACAGGATGGCACGATTATAGCGGTGCGGCGAAACAAAAAGCCCGCCCGGCTTGCGCACGAACGGGCTGTTCGGATGGGCTCAGGCGAGGATCACTGCATCCACAGGCGCAGCGAGTCCCAGGCGCGGCCGAAGATGCTGGCTTCCTGCACCTCGTCCAGCGCCACCACCGGCAGCGCGATCAGCGGCTTGCCGTCGACCATCATCTTGAGGGTGCCGACCTGCGAATTGCGCGCCAGCGGGGCAACCAGCGGGTCCTTGCGCTCCAGGACCGGTTTCATCTTGCCCGCCACGCCCTTCGGCACGGTCACCAGCACGTCGCGGGTGAAGCCGAGCTTCACGTTCGATTCCGAACCTTTCCATACCGGCACGGTCGATACGGCCTGGCCCTTCGAGTACAGCTTGACCGTGTCGAAGTTCTGGAAGCCCCAGTTCAGCAGCTTCTGGCTTTCCTGGGTGCGCACCGAATCCGAGGCGGTGCCCAGCACCACCGAGATCAGGCGGCGCTGGCCGGCGTTGCCGTTCGGGCGGCGCGCCGAGGCGATCATGCTGTAGCCCGAGGAGTCGGTGTGGCCGGTCTTCATGCCGTCCACGGTCGGGTCCAGCCACAGCAGGCGGTTGCGGTTCTGCTGGGTGATCTTGTTGTAGGTGAACTGCTTGATCGAGTCGATCTTGTAGAACTCTGGGAAGTCGCGGATCACGCTCGCGGCCATGACCGACAGGTCGCGCGCGGTCGAGTAGTTGTTCGCGTCTGGCAGGCCGTGCGGGTTGGCCCAGCGGGTGTTCTTCATGCCCAGGCGCTCGGACTCGCGGTTCATCAGGGTCACGAAGGTGCCTTCGTCGCCGGCCACGGCTTCGGCCAGGGCCACCGCGGCGTCGTTACCCGACTGGATCATCAGGCCATGCAGCAGGTCGTTGACCGACACCGGGACCTTCGGATCGATGAACATCTTCGAGCTGCTGGGATCCACTTTCCAGGCACGCACCGAGACGTTGACCATGGTGTCCAGGGTCAGGCGCTTGTCGCGCAGCGCAGCGAAGGTCACGTAGGCGGTCATCACCTTGGTGAGCGACGCCGGTTCGATGCGGGCGTCGGGGTCTTGGGCTGCGATGACTTGGCCACTCGTCGCGTCGAGCAGCAGCCACGACTTGGCTGCGACGGTCGGCGCGGGCACGGTCTGTGCACTGGCCGAAGCCATCAGCAGGCTGGCGGCCACGGCCGCTAACAGTTTTTTCATGGGAGTGTTCGCTGTAAAAAAAATGCTAATGCAGAAGTGCGCAAGGCAACACCCGAGAGTATTGCCTCGAAAGAAGGGACTAATTATTGCACAGCGACAGCGTCAAATGTCACGTCATCGCCACATTTCGACGACAAGATTCTTAATGTGACCAAGCTTGCGGTGGAAAAAGTGGTCGGCGCCCGGGATCACGGTCACCGGGATGTCGAGCGGGCGCGCCCAGTCGAACACTTCCTGTAGCGTGATCGTATCGTCAAGTTCGCCGTGGATCAGGATGGTGTCCGCCGGGACCGGCGGCATCGGCCACTTGCCGGCCGCGGTGCCGACCAGCACCAGGCGCTCGGCCGGGCGGCCCTCTGCGATCAGGCGCTGCTGGAACTGGGCCTGCACGAAGGTGCCGAAGGAGAAACCGGACAGGGTCACCGGCAGGCCCGGGTACTGCTCGGTCATGTGCTTGTACATGACGTCCATGTCGTCCACCTCGCCGCGGCCGTCGTCGTGCACGCCTTCCGACTCGCCCACGCCGCGGAAGTTGAAGCGCGCGGTGGCATAGCCGAGGGTGACGAAGGTGCGCGCCAGCGTCTGGGCCACCTTGTTCTCCATGGTGCCGCCGTACAGCGGGTGCGGGTGCGCCACCAGGGCGATGCCGCGCGGCTGGCCTTCCGGCAGGTCGAGGATGCATTGCATCTTGCCGGCGTGGCCGTCGAGGGTAAACTTGTGCGAATACTTGTTCATTAATCCAAAGCGCTTGCAGGGGTGATCAGATTTTCAGGCGTTCGACGACCTTGCCGCCCACCAGGTGGGTGTCGATGATGTCATCGATGTCGGCGTTGTCCACGTAGGTGTACCAGGTGCCTTCCGGGTAGACCACCAGCACCGGGCCTTCCTCGCAGCGGTCGAGGCAGCCGGACTGGTTGACGCGCACCTTGCCCTGGCCGTTCAGGCCGAGTTCCTTGATGCGCTTCTTGGCATGCTTCTGCGCCTTCTCGGCGCCGCACTTGCCGCAGCTCTGGCGGGCATCCTTGCCGTCGCGCTCGTTCATGCAGAAGAAGACGTGGTGCTTGTAGAAGGGTGCGTCGTTGGTGTCGCTCATGTCGCTCTCGTCATAGATGGTCGCCAGCCCTCATGATACGGCAAATGTTCAAGACTCCCCGTCCGCTGCCCCGGGGCGCGGCTCCGGGCGGTTCAGCTGGTGCGAGGGCAGCAGCAGGAACCACAGCGCCAGGAACGGCCATGTCAGGGAAAGGAACTGGGCCGCGCCGTTAAAGTTCAGGAACTTCCCCTGCACCCAGCCCTGCAGGGTGGAGACGAAATACGGGTTGACCGGCACCGTATTGACCACGATGAGGCTCAGCACCAGCGTGACCACCGCCAGCCGGCGCTGCGCCACCTGCGGCGCGAACACCAGGCCGGTGAGCATGATGATGCCGATGATGAAACCGCCTTCCGCGCCGGGCGTCACCCAGACAAACGCGTTATCGGGCCGGAACAGCAGCGAGCTCGCCAGCGCCTTCACCAGGAGGGCCGTGGCCAGGAACACCACCATCAGCAGGAAGCGCGGCGCGCTGCGGCGCACCAGGCACATGAGCGTCAGCACGGCGCCGGTCATGCCGCAGGCCGTGATGATGGTCTCCGAGAGCCAGTACTGCTCCACGCTCATCGCTTCGCCCGGACGCAGCATGTTGACCAGGTCGATGTCGGTATCGAACCAGCGCGACAGCCAATCCGAGAGGATGGGCAGCACCTGGCCGTGGCCGAACAGGTAGCTTTGCGGGTAGATCTGCGCCAGCGGCCACAGGGCCACCAGCACCAGGCCCTGGCTGGCGTAGGGCGCGAACCAGCGGCGCCGCAGCTGGAACAGGCGGCTGCGGTCGAGCAGGCCGGGCGCCCACCAGGCGCCGAGCAGCGCGCCGGCCAGGCAGCCGCCGGCATTGGTGATCAGGTCGAGGTTGGACGGCACGCGGCTGGGCAGGAAGTTCTGCACCGTTTCCATCGTGAGCGTCACCAGGATGCCGGCAAGCGCCGCCAGCAGCACCGCCCAGATGCCGCGCACGCGCGGGTAGACCGACAGCACCAGCAGCACCCCGAGCGGCATGTAGCCGACGATATTGACGCCGACGTCGAAGCCGGTCCAGTAGCGTGGCATCACCGTATTGAGGAAGGTGAACAACGGTACCCCGCTGTTGCGCCAGCCCGTGAACGGGTACCAGCTGGCGTAGATGATCAAGAGCAGGTAGGCCAGCAGCGCCGCGCGTGCGATCGGCGAGCCGCGTCCTTCGCGCGGGCGTTCGCGCTGCTCGACGGCGACGGTAGGCTTGGTCATCGTTTTCGGGTATCGACCGTCGCCAGCCAGGCCAGGATGTCGCTTGCCACGGCGTCGGTGCTGGCCGCGAGGGCGCGCGCACCGCCCGGCGCATCGGCGCTCGGGGCCGGCGTCGTGCGCGTGAACGTGCGCTGGTCGAGCAGGCGGTGGTCGTTGAACAGCGAGGCGCGCAGGGTGATCTGGCCTTCGCTCTGGCTCACGCCCGAAAACGCATGGACGAAGTCGTCCACTTCCACGCGCAGCAGCGGCACCCCGGTGGAGGCGTCGGTGGCCGACAGCACCTTCATGCCCGACTGCGCCAGGCGCGCCTTGACGCGCTGGGTGAGCATCTGCAGCGGCTCGTTGGCCCAGCGCGCATGGGCGTAGGTGCGGGCCTGCAGCGCGTCCGCATAGGCCAGGCGGTAGAACATGCGCTCGTTCTCCAGGGCCGACGGGCCGGTGAAGTCCATCACCACCAGCGCGGCGATATTGGCAGGTGCGGAGGCCGGCGCCGCCCCCTGCAGCGGCGCTGCCGGACCGAAGTCGTAGGTCATGCTTTCCTGGATCTTGTTGCTGGCGCAGCCTGCGAGGAGGAGGCTCGAGGCGGCAAGGGCGAACAGGGCGCGGATCGGAGTGGCGGTCACGGTGGTCCTCATTTGGTCGGTGGCACGAAGCCCGGTTCGCCCGGACCCGGCTGGGCGCTCGGGGCGCCGAACAGGATGCTTTGCGGGCGGTCGGACAGCGAGGTGGCGGTGCGCTTCACGGCGCGCAGCGCGCCGCGCGCCTCGTCGGTCATCTGGACGACGTGCGGCAGGGTTTCGAGTTCGAGTTCGCTGGTGGCCGACTGCAGCGAGCCGACCGCGCCGTTCAGGCGCTCGAGCGGGCCGTCCGGGGCCTGCAGGCGCGTGGCCAGCTGGTCATAGTTGTCGGCGGTGGCCTGGATGCTGGCGGCGGTCGCGTCGAAGGAGGCCAGGCTACGGTCCATTTTCGCCGTGAGCGCCGGCAGGCGGTCGATGGTCGGCTCGAGCTTGCGCGGAATGGCGGCATAGGCGTCGGCCGCCTTGCCGATGCTGTCGAAGGCGCCGACGATGGTCTGCTGGTTCTCGTCGGTGACCATCTTGGCCAGGCTGTCGGTGATCTGCTCGGTCTTTTCCAGGATGGCCAGGCCGCGCTTTTCCAGGATGTCGAGCAGGCCCGGGCGCAGCGGGATGCGGGCCGGCTGGTCCTCGCGCACCGCCAGGCGCGGCGAGCCGGTGCGGTCGTCGTCGAGCTGGATGAAGGCGATGCCGGTCACGCCCTGGTAGCCGAGCGAGGCGAAGGTGGTGGTGGTGATCGGCGAATCCTTCTCGACCGACAGCTTGATCAGGATCTGGCCGGTGACGCGCGGGTCGAAGATGATCTGGTCCACGCGCCCCACTTCCAGGCCGCGGTAGCGCACCGTGGCTTCCGGGTTCAGGCCCGGGATCGACTGGGTGGTCACGATCTCGTAGGGCACCAGCTCGGTGCGGTCGCGGTTGAGCCACAGCCCGGCCAGCACGGCCGCGACCACCAGGGCGATCGTGAAGACGCCTGTCATCAGGGCATACGATCTGTTTTCCATATTCAGTTCTCCGAATCGTTCTGGGCCTGGCGCTCTTCGAGCACTTCCAGCGCCCGCTGGCCGCGCGGGCCCAGGAAAAAGTGTTTGATGAAGGGATGCTGGACGCGCAGCACGTCACATGCCGGTCCGACCGCCAGCACGTGCTTCTCTGCCAGCACCGCGATGCGCGACGACAGCGCGAACAGCGTGTCGAGGTCGTGCGTGACCATGACCACGGTCAGCTTCAATTCGCTGTGCAGGGTCTGGATCAGCGACACGAAGGCATCCGACAGGTCGGGGTCGAGGCCCGCCGTGGGTTCGTCCAGGAACAATAAGCGCGGTTCCAGCGCGAGGGCGCGCGCCAGGGCCGCGCGCTTGACCATCCCGCCCGACAGGTCGGACGGCATCTTGTTGGCGTGCTCGGGGCCGAGGCCGACCATGTCCATCTTGAGCAGCACGGCATCGCGGATCACGTCCTCGGGCAGCGAGCGCAGCTCGCGCATCGGGAAGGCGATGTTGTCGAACACGCTCAGGGCCGAGTACAGCGCGCCTTGCTGGAACAGCATGCCCCAGTGGTTGCGCATGTGCTGCAGCTGTTCCGGTTCGGCCTGGCTGATGTCCTCGCCGAACACCTTCACGCAGCCTTCCGAGGGACGCTCCAGGCCCAGCATCTGGCGCAGCAGCACGGTTTTGCCGGTGCCGGAGCCGCCGACGATGGTGAGGATCTCGCCCGCATAGATGTCCAGGTTCAGGTCCTGGTGCACCACGGTGCGCCCGAAGCGCGTCCACAGATTGCGGATCTCGACCACCGGCGGCCCGACGTCTTCCTCGGGGCGCTTGTTCAAGCGCTGCGGTTCGCGTGGCTTAGTGGGCTGGTTCGTGTCTGCCATCAGAACCCCACGTCGTTGAAGATGATGGCGAACACCGCGTCCGCCAGGATGACGACGGTGATCGCCGTGACCACCGCGGTGGTGGTGCCGCGGCCCAGGCTTTCGGTATTCGGCTTGATGCGCAGGCCGAAGTGGCAGGACACCAGCGCGATCAGCATGCCGAACACGCAGCCCTTGAGCAGGCCGATCGTGTAGTTCACCACCGGCACCGCGTCCGGCAGCTTCTGGATGAAGTAGCGGAACGACAGGCCCAGCTCGATCTTGGCCGAGACCATGCCGCCGATCAGCGCCATGGCGTCGGTCCAGACCACCAGCAGCGGCATCGAGATGGCAAGCGCGATCACCTTGGGCATGATCAGGCGCTGGCCGTGCGAGATGCCCATCACCAGCATGGCGTCGAGTTCCTCGGTCACGCGCATCACGCCCAGCTGCGCGGTGATCGAGGAGCCGGAGCGGCCGGCCACCAGGATCGCCGCCAGCAGCGGGCCCAGCTCGCGGATCACGGCCATGCCCAGGATGTTGACGATGTAGATGTCGCCGCCGAACATGCGCAGCTGCTGCGACGACAGGAAGGAGAGCACGATCCCGATCAGGAAGCCGACCATCGCCGTGATGCCCAGCGCCTGGAAGCCGGAATGGTAGATGTTGGCCGAGATCTCGCGCCAGGGCCCGGCCTGCGGGCGGCGGATGAAGCGGCCGAAGTCCAGGATCAGCTGGCCGATCAGGCTGACGAAGCCGCGCAGGTGCTCGAAAAAGGACAGGATGCCGCCGCCCAGCACGATCAGCCAGTTCAGCGGACTGACTTTATGACGCGGCAGCTTGATGGCGCTGGCCTTCTCGATGCGGCCGAACAGTTCTTCGTGCTGCGGATCGAGCTTCAGGCTCGCGGGACGCTGCTTGCCCCAGGCGTTCCAGAACATCTGGGCGCCGACGTGGTCGAGGCGCTCGATGCTGGAGAGGTCCCAGGCGAGGCTTTGCCTGTTCTTCTTGAGCGTGTTCAGGGTGCGGGTGATCCCCTTGAGCACGCCCTTGCGCGACAACGTATGTACCTGCCAGACGCCGCTCGCCATGACAGATGGGGCCGCGCCGGTACCCGAGGCCTGGTCAGGATGCTGGATGGTTAATATTGGCGCATTTTCAATCTGCATTGCGCCAGTGTAAAAGAGAATCGTTATCGCTGCTACACGGTTCCTAACATAGTGCGCTACGCAGCCAGGTGGCGAACCTGGCGTTCGGGCGCGGCGGCCACGGGCTTGTGCGCCGGGGCGGTATCGAGCTTGCCCGCATAGTCCGAGGCCAGCAGGGCAGCCGCCGCCTCGCGCGCCATGCCGCGCAGCTGCAGCCATTCCTGCACCAGCTTGGCCAGCTTCTCGAGCGCGATGCGGTGGGTCGCATCGGTCTTCGTGTAGATCCAGCTTGAGAAAGCCATGAAGTTGTCGAACGGGGCCTCGCCCAGCAGCACGCGGGTGGTATTGGCGAAGCGGCCCGAGTTGGCGACCAGGTCCCAGTAGCGGGCAAAGCGCACCAGGCGCTGCATGGTCGGGAAATCGACCTGCTTCGTCGCCAGCACGGTGTAGGGCGGGTAGGGATCGTAGACCATGCCGAAAGGCTCGGTGTGGCGGATGATCGGGGTGCCGCGCAGGCGCTTGAGGATGCCGAACTGGATCTCCTGGGCGCCAAGTTTGACCAATTGGTCAAATCCGCGCGCGAAGCTGGCCACGTCCTCGCCGGGCAGGCCGGCGATCAGGTCCACGTGCAAATGGGTCTGCGAGTGTTCGGTCAGCCAGCGGATGTTGTCGGCGGCCTTGGCATTGTCCTGGCGCCGGCTCACCAGGGCCTGCACCTCGGGATTGAAGCTCTGGATGCCGATCTCGAACTGCAGCGCGCCGGGCGGGAACCTGGCGATCGTCTCCTTCAGGGCTTCGGGCAGGTGGTCCGGGACTAGCTCGAAGTGGGCGTAGACCGGGTCGTCCGGATTCGCTTCCAGCTTGTCGAGGAAGAACTGCATGATGCGCAGGCTGGTCTTGACGTTCAGGTTGAAGGTGCGGTCGACGAACTTGAACAGGCGCGCGCCGCGTGCATGCAGCGACTCCATCTCGGCCAGGAAGGCCTCCAGGGGGAAGGGCCAGGCGGTCTTGTCCAGCGAAGACAGGCAGAACTCGCACTTGAACGGACAGCCGCGCGAGGCTTCCACGTACAGGGTGCGGTGGGCGATGTCCTCGTCGCTATATAAAGAATAGGGCAGGGCGATCTCCGCCATCGGCGGCTGCACGCCGGCGTGCACTTTCATCAGCGGCTTGGGACCGTTCAGGATCTCGCCGCACAGCTTGGGGAAGGTGACGTCGCCCCAGCCGGTGACGACGTAGTCGGCCAGCCTCACGATCTCCTGCTCGCCGGTCTCGTGCGAGACTTCCGGGCCGCCCAGCACGATCGTCAGCTGCGGCGCGACGCGCTTGAGCAGCGCCACCAGCCGGGTGGTTTCTTCGACGTTCCAGATGTAGACGCCCAGGCCGAGGATGCGCGGCTGGTGCGCGAGGATGCGTTCGACCAGGTCGCTGGTCTTGGCGCCGATGACGAATTCGTGGATGCGCGTCTGCGCCTGCAGCGGCCCCATGTTGGCCAGCAGGTAACGGAGTCCGAGGGAAGCGTGGGTGTAGCGCGCGTTGAGCGTGGAAAGCAGGATGGTCATCCCGCGCATTGTACCGAATGCGGGCACCGGGCCTGCGGCGTCGGCGCCACAAAAAAGAAAAGCGCCCGGCTTGCGCCGGACGCTTTGTCATTCAGCCAAGGCTTACTTGTTGACGGTACGGGTACCGACCACTTCGATGGTCACGCGGCGGTTCTTGGCGCGGCCTTCGGCGGTGGCGTTGTCGGCGACCGGCTGGGTCTCGCCCTTGCCTTCGGTGTACAGGCGGGCCGGGTCCAGGCCTTTCGAGACCATGTAGGCCTTGACGGCTTCGGCGCGGCGCAGCGACAGCTTCTCGTTGTAGGCGTTGGTGCCGACCGAGTCGGTGTGGCCGACGGCGATCATGACTTCAGTGTTCAGGCCTTCCAGTTTCGCCATGAACTCGTCCAGTGCCGCCTTGCCTTCCGGCTTGACGATCGCCTTGTCGAAGTCGAACAGGGCTTCAGCCGCGATCGAGACCTTTTCCGAGGTCGGGACCGGTTCCGGTGCCGGTGCCGGTGCGACGACCGGTGCCGGTGCCGGCGCTGGCGCCGGTGCTGCCTCGACCGGTGCCGGAGCAACGTAGGCTGCCTTGACCGGACGGCCGAACTTCCAGACCAGGCTCACGGTGGCGGTGTCGATGTCGCCGCGGTTCTGGACCGCGTCGGTCACGCGGTAGCGCTCCACTTCGCCGCGCAGTGCCATGTTTTCGTTCAGCGCGTACTCCAGGCCCAGGCCGTACTTGCCGTGGCGGCGGCCTTCGTTAGGCGGGTTGGCGACGGTCACGGCATCCAGGCGGCTGCCGTTGAAGCTGGTCTTGGCACGGGTGTACTGGACACCGCCGCGCGCCAGGAAGGTCAGGCGTTCGGTGATCGGCAGGCGGCCGACCAGGTCGAGGTTCACGCCGCGGAACTTGGTTTCACCGTTCAGGTTGCCACGGTTGGTCCAGGCTTCGAAGTCGAAGTTTTCCAGTTCGAAGTAGCCGGCTTCGATGGCGAAGTAGCGGTTCAGCTGCTTGCCGACGAACAGCTTCCAGGTGACGTCGCGGTCATCGGTGCTGAAGCTGCTCAGGGTCGAGCCGTTCGAGTTCAGGGTGCGCTGCAGCGCGCTCTGGTCGATGTCGGCGCGCGAGCGTCCAGCGCCCACGCCTGCGTACCAGGCGCTGTTGGCCCAGTCCGGATTCACGTAGGCCGAATCAGCTTGCGCGGACTGCTGGGAAGCTGCCTCTTGCGGTGCCGCGTGGGCGTTCACCATGGTTGCGCAGGCCAGTGCGATCAGTGCGGCGAGTTTGTTGGATGCTTTCATTGTTCTGCTTTTCGTCAATTAAAACATTAGTCTGTTACCTGGGCCTCGAAGGCCTCGGCTCTCGGGGAGTTACAGGGCGAAGTATTACCTTTTGGCATCTTGCGCACTGTTCGCTATCTCGCATAAGAGAAATATTCTCGAAATAACAACACATCGTTTCAACAGTGCGCCGGTAGATTCCCGCTCTGTGTGAACCCATCACTTTCGCCAGTAGGCATGGCGTAAAAAATTGTTTAGAGTTCAACTGTGCGATTTTAACATTCTCTGCCGCGTGCCGCTGGCCGCAGAAAGTTTTCCATGCCAAGCCCTGTCTTTCCTCGCACCCGCCTGCTGGCCGCGGCGCTCGCCACCATGCTGGCGCTGGGCGCCTGCAGCAGCGACAAGGACGATGTCGCAGCCCCTCCACCGCCGCCGCAGACTGCCGCGCGCATCCAGGTCGAGGTCGCGCGCACCACGCACGGCATACCGCATGTGCGCGCCGAGGATTACCGCAGCCTGGCCTACGGGCTGGCCTATGCCTACGCCCAGGACAACGTCTGCATGTTCGCCGACTCGGTGCTGACCGTGCGCGGCGAGCGTTCGCTGTTCTTCGGCGGCGAGGCGCGGCCGCGCCAGCGCACCGGCGACGAGTACGGCGGCGGCAGCGGCTTCATGGACCTGAACAACGAAGAGAGCGACTTCTTCTTCAAGGGCTACCTCGACATCGAACAGCTGCGCGCCAACTACGCCGCCGGCACGGCCGAACCGCGCCAGCTGCTCGAAGGTTTCGTCGAAGGCTACAACCGCTACCTGAAGGACTACGCCGGCAAGCTGCCCGCGGCCTGCTCGGACGCCAAGTGGGTGCGTCCGATCACGCTCGACGACATGTACCTGGTGGTGGCGGAAAAGGCGCTGCACGCGTCCGGCCAGGCCTTCGCCCGCGACTTCGTCGCCGCGGGCCGGGTTCCGGGCGCCACGGTCAGCCTGGCCAAGGCGGCGCCGCGCAAGATCGATGCCTCCACCCTGGTGGCCCAGCTCGACAAGCTCAACCGCCAGGGCTTCGGCAGCAATGCCCTGGGCGTCGGCAAGGATTTGTCGGCGAACGGGCGTGGCCTGCTGCTCGGGAACCCGCACTACCCCTGGACCACCGCCGACCGCTTCTACCAGGCCCACCTGACCGTGCCGGGGCGCTACGACGCGATGGGCGTGATCATCGGCGGCGTGCCGGCGGTGGTCATCGGCTTCAACAAGGATGTCGCCTGGAGTCACACCGTCACCTTCGCCTATCACTTCACCACCTTCCGGCTGGCGCTGGATCCCACCGACCCGACCGGCACCACCTATCTCTATGACGGCGAGCGCCGCAAGATGACGTCGAAGACGGTCACCGTCGACGCGCTGCTACCGGATGGGCTGGTGGGCCGGCGCAGCAAGACCTTCTACTTCAGCCACCAGGGCGCCGTGATCGTCCGGCCGGCCGCGGGCATGACCTGGACCGCCGGCGCCGCCTACGTCCTGGCCGACCCGAACCGCTACAACACCCGCATGCTCGAGCAGTGGCTGGGCATCGGCACGGCCGGCAGCGTGCGTGCGCTGAAGGATTCGCTCGACAAGGTGGTGGGCCTGCCCTGGGTGAACACGGTTGCCGCCGACCGCGAAGGCAATGCGCTGTATGCGGACGCCAGCGTGGTGCCGCACATGAATGCGGACAAGTTCGTGAACGGCTGCCTGCTGCTGCAGGCGGCGCTGCTGTTCGACGGTTCGCGGAGTGCCTGCGGCTGGGGGCAGGATGCCGGCGCGCCGCCGGGCATCTACGCGCCGGCGAAGGCGCCGTGGATGATGCGCACCGACTACGTCGGCAATTCGAACGACAGCTATTGGCTGACCAACCCGAAAGCGCTGCTGACGGGCCCGGCGCCGCTGGGTTTCTCGCCGCTGTATGGACGCACCGGTGTCGAGCAGACCCTGCGCACCCGCATCGGCTTCCGGCAAATGGAAGACCTGCTGGCGCAGCGCAGCAAGCTGACCCTGGCCGACATGCAGGCGCTGGCCTTCTCGAACCGCGTGTATGCGGCCGAGCTGGTGCTGCCCGAACTGCTGACCGCCTGCGCGGCCCTGAGCAACGAGCTGTCGCGCCAGGCCTGCAACGTGCTGCAGGCCTGGGACCGCCGCGCCAATGTCGACAGCCGCGGCGCGGTGCTGTTCCGCGAATTCTGGAGCGTGGCGTCGAGCATTCCGAACAAGTGGGCGAATCCCTTCAATCCGGCCGACCCGGTGAACACGCCCAATGGCGTGGCGCCGGCCGCGATGCCGGCCATGCTGGCGGCGCTGCGGGATGCGGCCGTCAAGCTGCAGTCGCTCGGCATCCCGCTCGACGCGCGCCTGGGGGATGTTCAGGTCGAGCCGCGCAACGGCGTGCGTATTGCGCTGCATGGCGGGAACGGCAACCAGGAGGGTACCTACAGTTCCCTGACGATGCGCACGGGCCTGACCGCCAACGGCTATGTCGGCGCCCACTGGGGACAGAGCTATATCCAGACCGTCGGCTTCGACGAGCAGGGGCCGGTGGCGCAGGCGATGCTGACCTATGGGCAGTCGACCGATCCCAAGTCGCCCTGGTATGCGGACCAGACCCAGGTTTACTCGCGCAAGGAGTGGCCGGTGCTGCCGTTCACGCAAGAGAAGATCAAGGCCGATCCGAATTACGCAACGATGAGCCTGCGTGAATAAGGCGCGCAAGAATTGTCGGCTTAAGGCAGGCTGAAATGTCTCAAAAACTCACACTGCCTACTTGCGCGACGGCCTCCGGCTTTGCTATGATTCGTGTCTTCCGGAGCTGCTTCGATTCGCAAAACGAAACGACAGCGAAAGAAAAAAGAGGGGCTTGACGATAAACGCAGAACACCGCATAATCTCGCTTCTCTGCTGCTGACGAACACAACGCTTCGTACGGTGCAGCAAGGTAGTACAGAACAACGGTTCTTTAACAATCAACAGTCGATAAGTGTGGGCGTTTGATGAAGGTGCCAGCTGACTAGTTCAGCTGCATACTTAAATTATCAAATGTTCACAAAAGTATTAAGCGTTGTCTCAGCAATGAGATAACGGTCAGTATCTTGAGTGAGCGAAATCGATCCAGTGGATCGATTTCGAAAGCCGTAGCT